>NZ_JRMU01000005.1:0-82664 GCF_000758775.1 Actinomyces sp. S4-C9
TTAGCTCCACTAACTGCCTGCTGGTGTTGATACAATTTCGCGCCAGCAGGTTTTGTTTTGCATGCGTGGTTCATTTTGTTTGTGGAGCGTGAGCCTTTGGTTTGGGTAATTACAGTTCAGGCGGCCAGGGAACGAAATCAGGTTCTAGGAGCAGAAATTCTTCCACCTTGTCTGGATATATCCAGACGATTGCTGGTCCTTGCACTTCTAGTTCCGCTAAACGTATCCGTCCTGGCACAGTAGCGATGTCCTTGATAATGAACTCGGTTATGTCGCGTGGAATCCAGTCGCTTCCTTGTTCAAATATGAGTTCGCGCGGTGTGCCATCGAACGTGTAGTTCACGGTCATCATTCCGTTAGAGTCCCAGGTCGATGACACGTCTGTGAGGCGATCTTCCACCTCTACGGTGTTAGCGATTTCGTGGATGAAGGCGGGGTAGTCTTGCTCGTCATAGATGCATTCGTAATCGATGAATACGAAATGGCTGAACGCCGACACTCCTGCGTGATCAGAGGCCCAGAGCACTGATTCTTCGTCATAGATATCTTCGGCTTTGAGGGCTTCTGGGTTGCGAAGCGTGAACCCCATTTCTTGCAGTTGAGCAGCAACCATCAAAGTGGTGCCGTAGTCGAGTGTTTCAGTGAAATCGTCTTCGTTGTCCACTCGATCATTTTCCCATGGAAGATCAAGGGGTGGCAGTGTTGCGTCTCGTGATTAGCTGAAGGCGACTGTGGCGCCGTCTTTGAGTGTCACACTTCAATCATCCAATGTTCAAAACACCGGCGTCTTACCCAAAACCTTGCACTCACGCACTAAATCCGATGCCCGCATTAGCGTGCCCATCGCTGTGTCCTTCCGCTTGACCATTCGTGCGAATTCGGCATGCCTATACAGCTATAGAAGCACGAGTATCCAGTCAAAACCCGCATAGAATCAAGGAAACGGAGCGAGTTGAGAGGGGTGTCAACAAGCGCCAACGAGATGAAACGACCGGCAGGTGGGTTAATACCCCGTTTGATTCAAGAACTTTTCACGCGCAACGCCACGGCCGCTGAGCAGCCCACAGGATGCAGAGATTCAACCTCCCCTAGGGGAGTGCCCCAGCCATCACCGCGTAAAAACAGGATCACTCAAGCCGACAAAGCTGCCGCATCAAAACTAGTGTTTCTTGCGCCTGCGCATAGTCAGTCATCGCATCCCAGTCCGGGTTGCTAGAAGATGTGATAGGAAGCAGAATGCTAGTTTTATTAAGCCGCCCAAGGGTTGCTCCGTTTCCTCCCCAATTAAATTTAGCCATCTGCTTTTTTAAAAGAGGAATTATGAACATAGCATTGTAACGGTTGATTTCGGGATGTGAAAGAACTTGAATATTCTGCCCAGTGTAGAAGGGCTTTACCTGATAGAAAACCGTTTGCGTGTCCAAGCCGATAGTGATTACATTTCCAGCATCGGGTTTGTATTTATCTTCTTGCTTTGCGCCTATAAAAGATTGAATTCCATTTGAGCTTTCCGTCCTCGTGACATACGGAACCAGCCCCATTGCATCCACAATTTTATTCTTGTCGATTCCGCTCTTGGTCGCCTCAATCGAGAAGATGCCGCTACTTCCACCGATAAAGAAGTCAGCCCACTCTCTATCCTCTAGCTCCCCCCCGCAGGGTTACGGTGGTGACGAGGTCGTCGTAGCGTTCCTGAAGCAGGCGCGTTGCGTAGTCTAGGGTCTCGTTTTCAATTCTAGCGATTTCAGATTCCATAAAGGCAGTGTTCAACTCACCGCTAACGGTAATAGGGAGCTTAAGGCGCTGCTCACCAAGGCGTGTGGAATTTGCGGTGTACGAATACGAGTAGCGGTCTTTATTAGCCTCAATACAACGCGCAATAAACCGCAGCACTCCCACGCTCATCGGCTTTTTCGGGGTAAGAATATTAACTTTTGTTCCGGTATAGAACTCGTGGGTCTGCGCAAAAGGTTTCGCTGTCTCGTTACCTATGGTGATCGCAGGCACCCGGCTCCACAAATATTTCTCATCATGACCAACAGTGAAACCATCTAACCCGTTACTAGTTTCCTTGCGGGTAACATACGGTGTCCAACCAGAATGTCGATCGATCTTGTTACCATCAAGGTTCTTGCCGATCGTGATAGTGAAAAGATCACTCAGCCTTGCCCCCCCCCCACAGCGAATCAGGCAAAGCGCCAAGCGACAACATATTATTGAGCAGGCGATCCTTGAAATACGGCAGCACTTTCTCCAACATCAGCTTTTCCTGCTCACACATATAAGCCGCCATAAACTCCCAATCAGGATCGCCTTTATGATCAACGGGGAGGAGAATAATTTCACGACGGATTCGTCGATCATTAATTTCTCTGTTGAAGCTGTATTTTTCCTGAAGACGCTGCACTAGTGGTATGAGGAACTTATATACGTGTTCGTTAAACTTTGGATTTTTTAGCGAGGTAACGTGATCGCTCGCTACGAATTCATATGGGTGAAAGAAAGTGGTTCCCACACTCCCGCTGTTTGCGACTGTTAAACAGTATTCGTATTGGCGGACACCGGCTTCATTGCCAACAAAAGCATCAACGCCGTTGTTGTTAGCGGTTGATGAAACGTAAGGCTTTCGTCCGGAAACGTGATCATCCTTCTTAAGTCGTTTTCCTCTGCTAATGAAAGGAAAGACCACTTCGTAATTGAAAACCTCCCATTCTCTGTCTTCGAGTTTCAGCATGGGGCTTCCTCCTTTTCGAAGAGGTATCCGCGTCCGTGGGTGAGCATGTCGAACTCGAAGGTGAGGTAGTCAGCGATGGTTTTCTGGAAGTCTGCTTCGGATGGGATTTCATCGTTGAAGTAGTAGAAACTGTGGAGCCATTCATCGCTAGCTTCTACGGTGGTTTCTACCATGAATTTTGATGGTGCCTCCATGTTGTTTTGGTAGCAGTCGAGCAGCTTGGCAAGTTTGTCTTTTGCGGTTTCGGTTTCTACCAGGCCTACGTGCTTGCGCACCACCCAACCGTCATCTTCGAAATTGAAGAACTTCACCAGCTTGTCTTTAGGGTGTGGCTCGTGAGCAATGAACACCGCGATACAGGGGTTAGTGCCAACCTGATAAAAAGTATTCTTGTTTAATGTCACCACGGTTTTGAGTGTGTGGTGTTTTAGGATGCGTTGTTTGGCTTTCTGGTCTTCTTTTGATTTTCCAATCATGGTGGATTGCGGCACAATCACAGCCACCCGTCCACCAGGGCTCATGGAATCTATCAAATGTTCCACGAAAGAAATCTCGCGTAACTGTGAAGTCGCGTTGTTTTTACCTTGCGAATAGGGAGGGTTCATCATCCCGACACTGGGCGCTATCTCACGTTGAATTTCTTCTGCCGCATGGTCGAAGAAATCAGTGCATTCCAGGTTGGAGCGTCCATCACCTCGAAGAATCATGTTCGTGGTAGCCACCGTAAACATATCTTCACGCAACTCGTAGCCATGTATTTGGTGTTCCTTGATTTCTTTACGCTGATTAGCGTTTTCTGCAGCGTTCAGCATGCGATGCATAGCAGCGATCAAGAAACTAGAGGTACCGGTGCACGGGTCGAACACAGTATCGGTCGGCTTCACCTGAAGCAGATCACAAAAAAGCTGGCAAATATGGGTAGGGGTAAGCACAACACCAAGGGATTGACCATCCCCACCGGAATAACTCATGAACTCTGAATAAAAACGCCCCAGAATGTCTTCTTTCACGTTCGCTCGAAGTGATTCAAGGATGTTCTTCTTCAAGAATTCCCCATAATATTTCAGTGGGGTTTTACCTAAATCCTTACGAACTTTGTTCAGGGAAGTACGGTCTTTAATAATTGTGAACTGGTTGAGGATCATCTCCCGCTTCACGTCAGGTTTGACCCGAATTCTTCGCAAATGCGATTCTAGAGCAGTCCAGACAATCTGCCCATCGGTACGCGTCTCGTCACCAGTTAGCTGATCAAGACTAAAACTAGGATCCTGTAAAGCCAACAACAACGCAGAAACCACGATAGGTTTTTCCGTCTCGCCAAGCTGAGCATAATCGCGAAGATCCTCGTGAAGCTCTTTGGCTAGCTTCACGATTTCTTCTAACTCGATCTCCCTATCAGCCTTAATACCACGAACCTGCTCATCATAGAACGCGCCAATATTGTGTTCGTTGAAATTAGTGAAGGTCTCTACAGACTCCAGCACCTGCACCGTGTCGCCATCACAAAATGCTGGCTGAATAACATGATGCCTTTCATCTCCCGAAACACCAATAGCAAACACTTTTTTGAATGGCGTGTTGGCCGCAATATGCTGCCCGTAATGCACACCGCCGTTTACGGCATAGTCAGTAACAGCTTTCAGACTCATATCCAGAGAGCCATCATCAAGCAGCGAAACCTGAAAATCGGTATCCCGTTTGTCCTCCACAACAAGAACAAAGCCATCGACCACTGCCAAAAATTCCGGGCTACCAATATGACCAGTGCCCCGCTTAGAAGCGGTTTTTAACGCCTCATCAATTTCTTTTACACCACTGATCTCAGCCGTAGCCTCAATACCCGCAGCTTGGAGTAACCGAGCAACCATAATGTCAGTATTCTTTTCGCGCGCCACCGCTCCTCCTTACCTCGCTCCACGCGCGAATAGAAACGCCAACACGAAGCAAAATCCCATACCGCATCATGGAAATGAATAAATGAAACTCAGCGCAATTCTACCGAAACGGTCACCTAGAGACTCTTAAGACGCCCCGAGGTCACCCCAAAATCAAAACCAAAGCGGAACGATCTGCACCGACTTGGAACTGAACCAACTCTCACGCGGCAGAAACTGGTGTCGTATAGTGGGTGCTCACGTTTGAAGCCATGTGAAGGATCATCTGCAACCTGCACCTTTGAGACCCGACCTGAGCGCCGGAACCATGGAATTCTAAAAGCCCCGATTTGCCTTATTCTCAGCGGGAAAGATCGCCCGAGCCACTCACGCCACGTTCGCCACTTTGTATCAACTCCAGTAGCTACATAACCAAATTTCATTGAGTGGCATCTCACGGCAGGGCGTTCCCAGTCGTGAGATTTTGGTTTTAAGGCCACTCTGCACGTATTGCCGCGGGCGATAGCCAGGTAGCTGCCAAGGTCTGTTAGGACCAGACTCGCGTGGTTTGCTCGGGCACGATCTGGCGTAGCTTCCTGAGCGCCGCGGTTAGTTTTTCCCGACTTCCTGCGCCTAGTCCAACAACTATTCCCGGTGTTCCGGCTCGCCCCGACCAGTATTTGCCCAGTGATTCTACAGCTAGTCCGGCCTTGTGAGCATCCGCTAGAACTTGCTCTTCAACGCTGCTGGGAAGCTCTATGATGGCCCCCAGGCTTCCATCCATGGTGCGGCCCTCAGGGAAAATCTGCTCAAAAACGCCTCGCCTAAATTTGTACTCGCGGCGCATGCGAGCAGTGTGCAAGCGCAGACCGTCAGCAGCTAGGAAGTTGGCGAGCGCATCTTGTGCTATTCCACAGACGGGGGTGAGCCTGGCAGCGATACCTTCGTGTAGCGCTTGAGGCACGATGACGTATCCCAATCCCAAGGCAGGAGTGAGCGTTTTCGCAAATGATCCGAGTAGCACCGTGCCAGCAGGATCCAGCGCAACGAGGGCGGGGTGAGTGGCGCGTAGCTCAGAGTCGTAGTCGTCCTCGATGAGGAATGCACCTGGGGTGGCGCGGCGCCACTCCACTAGCTTGCGCCGCTTTCCGGCCGACATTTGCAGGCCGTATGGAAATTGGTGGTTAGGCGTAACGAGAACGGCATCAGGGGACAGATCACGCAACGCTGTAGAAAAGAAGCTTTCATCACTGTTTGGCAGAAAAGTGGTTTCCCAGCTGATCGAAGCCGGCACTGCGCGAAGAGACCCAAACCCCGGATTCTCTACGGCGAGGCGGTTGCTTCGGGATGGTTCATGCAAACTTGCTGTGCGCAACCCTAACGGAGAGCCGTAGTTAGAACGACGCATGGCTGCGAGCGTGGCGAGTGTGGCGCGTAGTCCATCACGGGTGCCGGCGGTGACGAGTATGGACTGCGGGTCGATGGACACGGCCCGCGTGAGCCGGAAATGCTCGGCAAGTAGGTAACGCAGGCGGTCCGAACCCGGGCTTGGGTACGCATGCGGCTCAGCAACGGCCATGCGCCAGGCCCCGCGCCAAGCGGAAGTAGTGATAGCCTCCAAAGGAGCGCCGGGCCGGAGCAAACTCGGGGCCGGCACAACCGGCGTAGCACCGGGCTTAGATAATCGCGACTGCCTCGTCCGCACAGTGATCGCAAGGTCCGGGTGGATGCGACTGCCCGAAGGTGTGGAAAGCAAGATGCCCTCGCCGGAAAGCTGCTCGTACGCACTAACAACCGACCCTCGCGACACCCCGAGTTCGTCAGCTAACGCGCGCGTTGAGGGAAGTCGGTCACCGGGTGTGAGCGAGCCATCTTCCAAGCGTTTACGAATATCTGCAACGATAGAAGCAGGAATTGAGGGCACGGAATCCTCCAACGCATTCGCATTGTGGTCTGAAAAAGTATTTCAAAACTGGTATTAATAATAGTCCACAGGTGGGCGAGAATAGGAACTATGAGTTACATGATTGAACCTGAAAAGCTCGTGCTCGCTGACGGCCTGAAGGGCGGCGTCATTATGGACGTTGTAACCGCCGAACAGGCCAAGATCGCTGAAGAAGCTGGTGCCGTAGCCGTGATGGCGCTTGAACGTGTTCCCGCAGACATTCGTGCTGAAGGCGGTGTTGCGCGTATGTCAGACCCTGATCTTATCGAGGGGATTATGAATGCCGTGTCGATTCCCGTCATGGCTAAAGCGCGCATCGGCCATTTTGTGGAAGCGCAAGTGCTTCAAGCACTCGGCATTGATTGGGTGGATGAGTCCGAGGTGCTTTCGCCAGCCGACTATGTGAACCACATCAGCAAGCGAGAATACTCCGTTCCTTTCGTGTGCGGCGCAACGAACCTTGGTGAAGCCTTGCGTCGTATCAATGAGGGCGCAGCGATGATCCGTTCAAAGGGTGAGGCCGGCACCGGTGATGTTTCGGAGGCCACCAAGCACATTCGGAAGATCAAGCAGGAGATTGCAGCGCTGATGAACCTCACCGAGGATGAGCTGTACGTGGCGGCCAAGGAGCTTGCTGCTCCATATGGCCTAGTGGCTCAGGTGGCTCGCGAGGGTAAGCTTCCCGTTCCACTTTTCGTGGCAGGTGGCGTGGCTACTCCGGCAGATGCTGCGATGATGATGCAGCTCGGCGCTGATGGCGTGTTTGTGGGCTCGGGCATTTTTAAGTCTGGTGATCCGAAGGCGCGGGCCGCAGCTATTGTCAAGGCCACCGCCTCCTACGATGACCCGAAGGTTATTGCCGATGTCTCGCGCGGTTTGGGTGAGGCCATGGTTGGGATCAATGTGGCTGACTTGCCGGCGCCGCACCGTCTTGCCGAGCGCGGTTGGTAACCCGATAGGCGTGACTGCTAAAACTTGATTGCCCATTGTTGAGGGTTGAGCAGCGTGGGGACTGGTTCGTAATCGAACTGGTCCCCACGCTTTTGCTCTGACTATTTAACGGATGTGGGGCCGCGCCCTCCAAGGGTGTGTGAGTAGTCTCATGGCAACGTTGCCCACGTGCTGGACTGATTTTGTCTGGCTGCTGGAGCCACCATAGGTTTTTTGTATGTCCGCAACCGTACACTCTCCACTGTCTTTAGGAGCCCGAGACGTCCTTCCTGTAGCCCTGGGCTATGTTCCTCTGGGTATGGGAATGGGGATGACGCTTACGGGCGCGGGCTTGGACTGGTGGTGGGCGCCCATCTTCTCGTTGTTTATGTATGCCGGTTCGATGCAATACCTCATCGTGCCCATGATCGTGGCACGCGAGCCGCTCGCGGCGATCGCGCTTGCTACTCTTCTCATTCAGTTTCGGCACGTCTTTTACGGGATTAGCTTCCCGCTTGATCTCGTGAAGAACAAGGTGGCGAAAGTCTACTCGATCCACGCGCTCACCGACGAGGTCTATGCGGTCATCGCTTCGAAACCAAAGTCTGAGCTAACGGGGGAGAGGGTGCTGTGGACGCAGGTTTTCGCGCACGCCACCTGGACTTTAGGGTGTACGCTCGGCGCGCTAATTGGGCTTGCTGTTCCGATTGACGGGCGCATTCTTAACTTCGTGCTGACGTCGCTTTTCATCGTGCTGATGTTGGAGGCATACCTCGCTAACCGGGCGCGCTTTGATCTTGCGCTTGCCGCAGCGATCGGTGTGGGCATGCTGGTGCTACCAGACTCGATTTATCTGCCCGTTTCGTTGGCCGCGCTCACAGCTACTTTGCTCATCGCCTCACGTTTACATCCGGTTATCCCCGCGTTAGGCAGAGCCAGAAGGGATGGTATGCCGTGACCGGATACATCGTCGGCGTTGTCGCCACCGTCTTTGTCATAACGTTTTCGCTGCGCGCGGCGCCATTCGTGTTTTTGTCTCGCGTGCGTGATTCCGAAACACTTGCATACCTTGGTGCAGCCATGCCGGCAGGTGTCATGCTTATCCTGGTGATTTTCACTCTTCAAGGAACCTCGTTTTCCAGTGTGGAATCCTGGATGCCGCCAACCGCAGGGGTAATCACCACGCTTGCTGTGCACCTGGCTTTCCGCAAGGTGCTGTGGTCTCTGCTCGCAGGCACGGGAGCCTTCGCAATTGTTCTTGCGCTGGTTGGATAGGGGTCACCCGAGAGGGGCAAAATTAACGAAAAAGGAGCGAGGCGTGTAGCGACACTAACTTGCAAAATGCGGCGTCTCATGTCACGTGTCCCGAGGAAATAGTTCGAGTGTTGTATCTTGGTTGCAACAGAATCTACGAGGGGGCTTACTATGAGCTATCCAGAAAACAACAATCAGGGTCAGATTCCCGGCTCTGGCGATAACTCCTACGCTAACCAGTACCAGGCGCCGCCTGCTTCATATTCGCAGCAACCCGGGGGCCAGTATTCGGGCCAGCAAAATTATGGATCATATTCGGGCATGTACGCCGATCCATACGAGGCTGCTGGGTACAAGCGCGTGAACAAGCACCTCTTCGTTTGGCTTGGAGCATTCCTCCTGGGCGGGTTTGGTGTTGATCGCTTTATGCGTGGACAGGTGGGGCTCGGCCTAGCCAAGTTCTTCTGCAACTGGTTGACGCTTGGCATTTGGGGCCTGGTGGACTGGATTATTGCCGCAGTCAAGGCTTATGGGGAAGCGTTCGGCGCCTCCGAAGAGATCGTTTTTGATCCCACGGGGGCGTACATCCGTTAACAGAAACCTCAAAAGACGGGGGCGTGCAGCTGGCGCGCCCCCGTCTTTTACGCGTTATATTGGCTGTATGAACACATCTTTGCCTTCAATGCCGTACAACCGTTTAGGATCCTCGGGCCTACAGGTTTCCCAGTTCAGCTTCGGCTCCTGGGTTACGTTTGGAAGTCAAGTAGACACGGGTATTGCCAAAGAACAGCTTCAGATCGCCGCAGAAGCCGGCGTAAACTTCTTCGACAACGCGGAATCCTATGCGTTGGGTAAATCTGAAGAAATCATGGGCCAGGCTATCCGTGAGCTCGGTTGGAAGCGCCACGAGTACATCATCTCTACAAAGCTGTTCTGGGGAATCCACGACATGGTGAACATGAAGAACACGCTTAACCGTAAGTACTTGATGCAGGCAATCGATGGCTCCTTAGAGCGTCTTGGTTTGGACTATGTGGACCTCGTTTACGCACACAGGCCCGATCCGAACACGCCCATTGAAGAAACTGTGTACGCATTTTCAGACATGATCAGCCAGGGCAAGGCCCTCTACTGGGGCACTTCTGAATGGTCTGCCGATGAGATTCGCGCGGCCTACGAAATTGCTGACCGCAGGAACTTGCGTAAACCCGTCATGGAGCAGCCGCAATACAATCTGGTCCATAGGCACAAGGTGGAAAGCGAGTTTGCCCGCCTATATGAGGACATCGGCCTGGGCCTAACTACCTGGAGCCCGCTCGCCTCAGGAATTTTGACCGGTAAGTACCTTGACGGTGTTCCCGAAGGATCGCGGGCCACGTTGAAGGGGCGTGAATCGATCGCAGAGGAGGCCCGAAAGCACGAAAAGGGTGTTTGCGCTCTGGTAGATATGGCGAAGGAACTTGAGGTGTCTCCAGCGCAGCTTGCACTGGCCTGGGTTGCGGCTAACCCGCATGTTTCCACGGTTATCCTTGGGGCCTCGTCCGCGAAACAGCTTGCGGAAAACCTGGGTGCTCTAACTGCTCTGGAGCGGCTCACCCCAGAGCTCAAGAGCAAGCTAGACCAGCTTTTCGCGTAGGGCCTTCAAGCCGTGGTGGGCGCCAACCAAGAGGGATCCTAGGATTGCGCCCACCAGCAAAGAGGCAAGCGTTTCGATAGTCCAACTCAAAAATCCCGCTCCAGCGCCGAAGCTCGCGCCCAGGTGGGCGAGGTTCTCAATGATTTGATGCGGCGCAGTCCACCCCAAATCCGCGGCAGAAACGACCACGATGTGCCCGCCAACCCAAAGCATCGCGAGCGTGCCAATCACCCCAATAGTGGCCAATACGCGCGGCATTGCGTTAAAAAGCAGTTTGCCAATTCGTTGCGAGGATGCCTTCTCTCGCTTCATCAAGGCAACGCCAACGTCGTCGATTTTCACCAAAACGGCAACCATTCCATAGACCACAAAGGTGATAAGAAAGCCGACAGCTATCAAGATTATGGAGCGTGCAACGAATCCCTCGGACGCCACTTCGTTAAGCGCGATGATCATAATCTCTGCCGACAAGATCAGGTCCGTTCTAACCGCGCTCTTCACAATCTGTTCTTCGCCGGATGGTCCTGCAACGATGAGTGGATCGTCATGCCCGCCCCCGCGCAACTTCTCCCAAACTTTTTCCATTCCCTCAAAGGCTAAGAAAGAGCCTCCCGCAATCAGAAGAATGGGTAGTACCCACGGCGCAAACTGACTGAGCACTAACGCGGCAGGCAAGATAATTAGTAGCTTGTTCTTCAAAGATCCACGAGCAATCCGCTTGATAATGGGAAGCTCGCGTTCAGGTTTAAGGCCTTGTAGATACTGAGGCGTTACCGCAGTGTCGTCCACAATAACCCCAACAGTTTTGGCGCTAGCCCTGCCGGTGGCAGCAGCCACGTCATCGACGCTTGCCGCAGCCATCTTCGCTAGAGTAGCGATGTCGTCAAGTAAAGCAACGATTCCGCCAGACATAAATCCTCCATACGCTTACGAGTGAGCATCGACAAGCAACTCATGTAAATAATGACAGAATCTGATACAGATAGCGCTGTTACTAGATAATCGCGTGTTAACTTCTACGAGGGGTGATTATGGCTTCAACGGGTAAGCATGCGCTGTGGCTAGGATGTGCGGCCTCGGTAACAGTCATGCTCGCGGGCTGTGGCGGACAAAACGCATCCCCGGAAAGTTCAACTCCACAAGCGAGCGCTTCGGTGCAAGCCCTCTCACAGTTACAACCTGGGGGAGCGGTTTCAAGAACAGCTAAATTTGGTGAGTTTGTAGAAGCAGAGAGCAGGGTGAAGGTGGCTGTTGGCAAACCGCAGCCGCTTGGAACCTACACGGGGGATCATGGCCAGCCAGTAACGCTTCCGATAACCATAGAGAATGTGGGAGAGGAAGAGTTTTGGACGGATCAAGTCACAGTTTCTGTAGTCTCTGACGCAATTAGCGCGCCAATTGTGGGATCGCAAGATTCTGGAGCCGTACCGCTTCCACCCACGCCTGTACTCCCCGGCCAGCAGGTCACGTTAGATCTCGGCTTTGAGGTTGCGGATCTATCCGACGTAATAGTCAGTCTGGATTTCATGGGACAAAGCTCGATAACCTTCCACTGATCGTTGCAGTTCGCAAAATTGGTTTCGGGGGAAGCACGAATGCGCTTCCCCCGAAAATTTCTACAGCTTAGTTTTGTTCGATGTAGATCTTCGAGAAGAACTCGCCGATTTCTTCGGGCTTGTCTAGCGGGAGAACATGTGCGACATACATGTCTGGTCGAACAACTACCACAACGCCGTCTTCGGAAAGCTCGCGCTCTTCCCAAATATCAGTGTCTGGCATATCGAAGCCGTGCCATAGTCCCTTCGGAAGCTTGCCGAAAATCTTCTCCAGGTTTTGTAGTCCAAACGGACCATTTTCGGGCTTGAAGATTGCGGGAACATTGCCCGGACAAATGTCGCGGTGGTCCTGCTGGTAGATCACCTTCACATCAAAGAGGGCATCGCGATCGCTACCCTTCGGGGTGAACTTATTAATGGGGGAGTCAACTGACTCGTCCATCCACTTAGCCCAGTCGGCTACCTTAGTCCCCGAAAGTGCGGCGCGTTCCTTGTCAGCGAATACGTATATGCGCCAGCGGCCATCAGCCTCGTGCGTGTGGCCGAGGTGGATCGGATTTGAATCCGACCGGCGTACTACCTTCGCGGACTTAAACCGCTTGCCCAGCGTGTAGCCCTTTGCCAAATCCTGATATGCATTCGAACCAACAAGTAACCCTTCGGGGTATTCCGTGCGGAACCCGTTAGAGAACTCGCCGGTTTCCAAGTAGAAGTCCTCAATCGGAATGTCGGCACCCGGCCCCTTGTATGTACCCGCTACACGTGCGGACCATTCGGAATCAAAATCGATCAGGTTTTGTGCAATAACCTGGCGTTCCTGGGTGTAGGTCTGCAGTAGGGAAGCGGGAGCCAGCCCCCTCAAAACGTGTGCAACCTTCCAACCGAGGTTGAATGCATCCTGCATAGATACGTTCATTCCCTGGCCAGCCTTAGCCGAATGCGTATGGCAGGCATCGCCGGAAATGAATACGTGCGGGTCGCGTGTTCCTACCTCTTCGGTGGGAATCTCATCGAATCGATCCGTTACGCGGTGGCCAACTTCGTAGACGGACCACCAAGCAACGTCCTTCACGTCAATCGAGTAGGGGGCAACGATCTCATTCATCCGCCGGATGATTTCTTCGAGCGGTGTCTTACGTACCGCGTGGTTGTCGTTCTCGTCAACGATGCCAAGATCCACGTACGTGCGGAACAGGTATCCGCCTTCACGTGGAATGTGCAGGATTGATCCGTGCTTGGATTGGATGATGGACTTAAGACGAATGTCGGGGAAGTCCGAGTTTGCGAGGACGTCCATGACACCCCACGCCTGGTATTGAACATCACCCAGATGGCGGGCACCGATTGCCTTGCGAACCGCAGAGTGTGCGCCGTCAGCGCCGTGCACATACTTTGCTGCGACAGTGCGAGTTACCCCTTCGTTGTCTGGGCCAGTACCAACCAGACTAACCTTAACCGGGTACTCGTCTTCGTACTTGAACTCAAGGCTAGTGAAGGCCCAACCCCAGTTTGGAACTAGACGCGACGGCGAGTTGTATGCAAACTCGCGGAAGTAGTCGAGTACGCGCGCTTGGTTCACGATCAGGTGGGGGAACTCAGAGATTCGATGCGGATCGTCTTCAGTGCGGTGCATGCGCTTAATGTGATCCGGATTCTCCGGATCCGGCTGCCAAAATGCAGTCTCAACAATCTTGTAGGCTTCCGCGGTAATTTCCGGTGCAAAACCGAAAGCCTGAAATGTTTCAACTGAACGCGCCTGAATGCCATCAGCATGACCAAGCGGAAGTCTACCCGCGCGCTTGTCAATGATCGCAGTAGAGATGTCTGGGAAAACGGACATCTGGGCCGCCATCAGCATGCCTGCAGGACCAGCGCCAACAATCAGAACATCAACTTCATCGGGGAGTTCTGCTCGGCGATCGATTCCCAGGCCCTGAGCAACTTTGACTCGGGGATTTTCAGAGACGTAACCATGGTGGTGAAATTGCACGATTATTCCTCACTACTTTGTGGGCGGCGGACCATCCCGCCGAACCGGTCGTACACATATTCGTATACGATTATGGCAACAGTGGCCGACTAATGGGCATGACTATGACTCAACTCACAGTGTAGCGAGGGGTTGTGTGCTGTGCGGGATGATTGGGTCTCACGTATTGGTTTCGCGGGAGCTGTAGGGACGTAAATGACTGAGAGAGTTTCCCTGTGGATGCAGGAGTTATTGCTCAAATCCACTAGACTTAGAAAAAATCTCGAAGATCGGGGTAGTAACGTGCGTGCGCTCGTCATCGGTATTGCTGGTGGAACTGCAAGCGGTAAGACGTCTTTAACTAAGGCGCTTGTGAAGGAATTTCAAGGGAAAACAGCTGTTGTATACCTCGATAATTATTACAAGTCGCACACCGGTCTTACTTATGAACAGCGCGCATCCCTCAATTACGATGCGCCCACCGCATTTGATATCGACTTAATGATCGAGCAGCTTCGCGAGCTCATTGATGGAAACCCTATTGAATGTCCCGTGTATGACTACACCATCCATAACCGCAGTGAAGAGGTTGTAGAAATAGCGCCTCAACCCGTTGTGATTGTGGAAGGAATTTTGTTGTTCGTGTTCCCCGAGCTTTGCGAGCTGTTTGATATCAAGTTGTTTGTGGACACGGATGCGGATGAGCGCATCCTGCGGCGTGTACGCCGCGACATGCTTGAGCGCGGGCGCACCATTGATTCAATCGAAAAGCAGTATCTAGAAACTGTGAAGCCTATGCACGACCTCTACGTCGAGCCATCTAAGCGTAAGGCCGACATCATTATTCCTGATGGAGTGCAGAATTTGGTTGCACTAGACATGATTATTAACAGGATCAACAACTACCTGCATAGTGTTTAAAACGCTCCCGATTGTCGGCTCTTCTTGTAGCCAGGGAAGGGCGAGGTCGAATGATTCCACTAGAGCTCGAATCAGTTTTGGACCGGTAAAAGTAAATCCCCAGTCGTTAAAAAAGTGGCGTAGCAGTGTCATTTGCTCCTCGCCGTAGACCGGCCAAACTCCGGGTTTGCCAGCGGAGTTTTCGAGCACGGCTAGAAATGCGTTCTTTCGCTTTTCATGTTGTACGGTGCTGCGATACTCCTGGATGGCTTTAGCGTTTTGGATAACCGCCCGGATTTTGCGCTCGTTCTTAATTGGGCTATCGCCTTGTAACAGTCTAGCGACATCCTCATCCTTCATTTTCGCAACCGTTTCGACCTTGAAGTCGCTAAACGCTGCGCGAAGTGCTTCTCGTTTGGAAAGCACGGTAGCCCAAGTTAATCCGGCTTGGAAAGTTAACAGGCTTAACATTTCAAATGCGGCGTCGTCGTTTTCTGGAAGGCGTCCCCACTCGTTGTTGTAGTACCTTCTTGTCTCTTCGTTAGCGTCCGCCCATTTTGGAATAGTCATTATTTCTCCTCTCAAGCAAAAAGTAAGCCTGCGAGGAAGCCGGGCGAAGGCGTGGAGAGCGGTGGTGTGGACGGGGGCGGGTTTGAGCCTTGTGGGGACAAGGGGGGCGCCGCCCGGCGCCCCCCTATGGTTCAGGTTTAAGCAAATGCCGCGGCTACCGCGAGCTTTAGCGCGCCCTGGAACTTAGTCTCACGCTCTTCGGCGCTCATGTCGCCAGAATGATCGAGTAGGTGGTCGGAAACCGTTAGGACCGTAAGGGCCTGTTTGCCGAACTCGGCGGCCACTCCATAGAGTGCGGCAGCTTCCATGTCCACGCCCAAAACTCCATAGTTAGCCAAGCGCTCAACCTGGCCTTCGGGCGTTAGGTAAAAGTGGTCGCGAGAGATAATGGTGCCAACGTGAACGTTCTCGGTTTCGCTGGCCGCGTCAACAGCTGCGCGAATCAGGTCGTAAGAGGCCACCGGGCAGAAGTGAAGGCCGGGTAGTCGGTAAGTGTTCATTGCAGAGTCGGTGTGCGCGCCTAGAGCAACCACAACGTCGCCAACTGCAACGTTGTGAGCGATGCCGCCGCAGGTTCCAACGCGGATGATTCTCTCAACGCCATATTCGCGAAAGAGCTCCGTTGCGTAGATGGTTGCCGAAGGTTGTCCCATTCCTGAGCCCATAACCGAAAGAGGCTTGCCGTCAACTGTGCCGGTAAATCCAAGCATTCCGCGCACGTCCGTAACTAGGCGGGCGTCGTCCATAAGCATGTGGGCGATGCGTTCGGCGCGCTTCGGGTCGCCGGGGAAAAGGACTGCTGGCGCGAAATCTCCCTTTTCTGCCGCGATGTGAGGTGTTGCCATTAGTTTTGCCTTTCTTTAATAACTGAATGGAAAAGTGCCTCCATATAGTGTTGCTCATTACAGTTTCGATCGCCAGTGTTCACACTTAGAGACAGAGTGTTGCAAATTGCGAGTAGGGCGCTATGTTTTGCTTATCTCATTAAGTGCAAGGAGATAAAATGTCTAAAAATACTGGACCTGTCGAGACAAATAGTGCTTCGCGCGATCACTGGACTGGTCAATATGGTTTCTTGATGGCCGCAATTGGTTCTGCAATCGGCCTGGGTAATATTTGGCGCTTTCCTGGAGTTGCCTATTCGAATGGCGGAGGGGCGTTTATCCTCCCGTATCTAATCGCACTGCTATTCGTTGGCATTCCCGTACTGTTTCTCGATTACAGCCTGGGGCACAAGTATCGCGGCTCCGCACCGCTGACGTTTAAACGTCTGCACTCCAAGGCGGAAAGCCTCGGCTGGTTCCAGGTAATGGTTTCGTTCATTATTACCGTCTACTACGCAATGATCGTGGCATGGGCGATGATGTACGCAATCTATTCGGTTCGCCTCGCCTGGGGTGAAGACACCACCAGCTTTTTCGTTTCAGACTTTTTGCAGGCAAGTGGTGACCTCATCAGCTTTAAGCCAGTTCTGAGCATACTTATCCCATTGGTTGTTCTTTGGCTCTTCGTCCTCTTTATTCTCGGACGCGGTGTCTCCAAGGGCGTTGAGCGTTTGAATAGGGTTTTCCTCCCACTATTGGTGGTCCTGTTCCTCATTATGGTGGTGCGTGCTCTGTTCTTGCCGGGCGCTCTGGAGGGCTTGAACGCGTTCTTCACTCCGGACTGGTCCGCACTCTTTGATGCCAACGTTTGGCTTGCGGCAGTAAGTCAGATCTTCTTCTCATTGTCCATCGCTTTTGGCATCATGCTTACCTACGCCTCTTACCTGCCGCGCAAGGCAAACCTGGCTGGCACGGGCCTTGTTGCTGGATTCGCTAACTCCTCGTTCGAGATCCTTGCGGGTATCGGCGTGTTTGCAACCCTCGGTTTCATGGCGAATCAGCAGGGCGTTGGGCTAAACGAGCTTAAAGGTATTACGGGCGTTGGTCTTTCCTTCATGACCTTCCCCGCAATCATTAACCAGATGCCTGGTGGTCCACTGTTTGGCGTCTTGTTCTTCATCTCGCTCGTCCTAGCTGGTATCACTTCACTTTTGTCGCTACTCCAAGTGGTGTCGGGCGCATTCCAGGACAAGTTCGGATACTCGGCCCGAAAAGCTGCAGTTACTGTGGGTGCGGTCGCGGGGGTAGTTTCAGTGGTCCTATTCTCTACTACCACCGGCCTGAACACGCTTGACGTGGTGGACGCATTCATCAATAACGTGGGTGTCGTGTTCTCAGCGATCGTGATGACACTACTTGCCTACTTCGCAGTTCCGAAGGTTCGGGCGCTGCGTAAGCACCTGAACCTCGCCTCCGCTGTTCCTGTTCCCGCGGCGTGGGACTGGATAGTTGGCCTGGTTACGCCCGCACTTCTCGCAGTGATGCTATTCCAAGCTCTAATCGGATATGTCACCGAAGGATATGGGGATTGGAGCGCAGGAAGTCTCAACGTCCTAATATTCGGCTGGGGAACCATCGCTGTGGCCGTGATCGGCGCGTTCATTTTGACGAAATTACCTTGGCGTGAAGCCAAGCACGAAGACGTTATCAAGTTCAAGGGAGAGGAAGACTAAACATGGAACCAGCATCGATTATCCTCATGGTTCTAACCATCCTCGTAGTGTGGGGAGGCCTCGTTGCCTCCGTAGTGGCACTACAAAGATCTGACATTCCAGAGCCGGAGATCGAAGGTGAGCCTACAGGTGCGCTAACCGACTAGTTTCCCGCTTAGCGAAGAGTTGCTTAAGATGGTGGCAGTTTTGCCACCATCTTTTGCATTTTGGGAGAGTTATGCAGCTAAAGCTCGTAGCGTTTGACCTGGACGACACGCTCGCGCCCTCGAAATCGAGTTTGCCGGGCGAGGTTGGGAAGTGCTTGCGCCGGCTCCTGGATAGGGCGCAAGTGTTAGTAATCTCCGGAGGCAATCTGGAGCAGTTCCAAACTCAGTTGCTTTCGAACCTGTTTGCGAGTGAGGAACAGATGAGCCGCCTGCACCTGATGCCAACGTGTGGAACGCGCTACTACCGGCGCGAAAATGGCATCTGGCAGGCGCAATACGCGCATGACCTGGACGAAACGACCAAGCGCGATGCCATAACCACCTTGGAAAAATGCGCTAAAGAACTTGGCTTGTGGGAAGATAATCCCGCCGGTGACATTATCGAAGACCGTGGTAGTCAGATCACGTATTCAGCTCTTGGCCAGCAGGCACCATTGGAAGCAAAGAGGGCTTGGGACCCCACTGGAGAGAAGAAGGCGCGGTTGCGCGATGCGGTTGCCGTGCAACTGCCTGATCTTGAGGTTCGCTCGGGTGGATCAACCTCGGTGGACGTCACCATGAAAGGCGTGGATAAAGCCTACGGGATGGCCAAAATCATGGAGCAAACAGGACTGGCGATAGATCAGATAGTGTTTGTTGGGGATCGTCTTGACCCGCAGGGCAACGACTACCCCGTAAAGAAAGCAGGTTTCGAAACCATTTCTGTGAGTGGGTGGCAGGACACGGTGGGTGTTATTGAGCGCCTGATTGAAACCCGGTTAACTTAAGCGGCGCGTTGCCCAAAACGCAACCGCACTGGCCGCCGCTACATTGAGCGAATCCACGCCGTGACTCATCGGGATCATAACGGAGCTGTCAGCTGCGCGGATAGTGCGCTCCTTCAAGCCGTACCCCTCTGAACCAAGAATCCAAGCAACCTTCATCTCGGGATTGAGCTTTACGCGTTGCTCAAAGTCGTCGAGACGAACCGTGTTTTCCCCCAATGCGAGAGCAGCAACGTGGAATCCGAGGTCATGGAGCGGTCTCATATCGGGCCATGTTTCAAGCCGAGTCCACGGCACTTGAAAAACCGACCCCATAGATACTCTCACAGAGCGGCGATACAAAGGATCCGCGCAGCTTGGCGTTACGAGCACTGCATCCACATCGAGAGCCGCTGCCGAGCGGAAAATAGCCCCCACATTCTTGTGGTCCACGATGTCTTCGATGATTGCAATGCGATGCGCATCTGCGATTACCTCTTGGACGGGCGCCAACTGGCGCCTGTGCATGGCCGCCATTGCACTGCGATGTAGGTGGAACCCAGTGATCTGCTCCAGTACATCCTCACTCGCTACAAAAACGGGAACATCTTTGCCTTCGGGTCCCAATCTCGTCAGGGTTTCCTGCATTGAGTCCAGCCATTTTTCTGGAATTAGGAAAGATCGAGGTTTGTAGCCGGCCTCTAGAGCGCGTTCGATTACGTTCTTAGATTCGGCCATAAAAAGCCCGAGTTCTGGTTCCAAACGGGACCGCAATTTAACGTCCGTAAGTGACGTGTAATCCAAAAGTCGCTGGTCGCTAAGGTCGTCTACTGCAATGATCACCATGCCATTATCGCATCTTCCGCTTATCCCCAAGACTCTCAGTGTCCGCGCATCCACACCTGCCATTTGATTGAACTGTTAGGTAAGTAGGTTGCGGTCAGCATTAAGACGTCCATACGAAAGGAGCAATAAATGCTGGTTGAAGAACAATCGGGCTGGACAACCAAAATTGGGATAAAGCGGATCTTGGAGCCGTACATGGTTTGTATGGAAAGTGAGTGGACGGGGGAGGAGCTAGAAAGCTTTGTTCCGTTTCACGGTCTGGGTGCGAGCGCGGCAGAAAGACTCTTAAAACTGTTACCGAGTCAGCAGTTGGACGGACGGCAAAACTATGGGCCAACTACGCTACAACTGTTGCAGGCAGCAGTTGCCCACCCGGGCCAGGTAGAACTGGTGGGTTACGCGATCGGCCCCACGCGCCCCGATGAGCGCGTCAGTATCGAGGGGTTTGTCTACTACGGTGCGCCAGATTTCCACGTTGAGGCGTTCCACGAAACCTCTTGTGAATGTGACGCCTTGTGGGAGTACTTAGAGCGCGAACTTGGTTTAGATTCGGCCCTTGATCGCCCCGACGAAATAACGAAGATAAGGCCATCTTGGAACCCGGGCCGAGAAGGCTGGTGGGTCTGGTGGGATTAATCGCCACCTATACCGCGTCTGCCAGGCACATCTTGAGTGGTTCCCGCCGTGGTCTATGCCGAGCCTTGCCAATGTAAGCTAGGAGCGTGTACAGGTGGATTTTTGATTACGGTCTGGTTCATACCGACCCAGAGATAGCGCACGAAGTAGCAATCAAAGCGATTGAACTGGCTGGCTCAAACCCGGTTACAAGAGCTGGCATGGGAATGGTGTTTGACCATTCTGACACCTCCGTGCCCGTGGGTGCTACATTCTTGCCGCGCAGGCTAAAAGGCAGGCTCGGACTTGCCGCTGGAATGGACAAAAATGCGCTCGCGGTCGAGGGCATGGCGGCAATGGGATTCGGTTTCTTAGAAATCGGAACGGTAACCCCCCGTCCGCAACCAGGCAACGATAAGCCCAGGCTATGGCGACTGCCCGAGTCTCGCGAAATCCGCAACCGGATGGGTTTTAACAACGATGGCGTGGAGGCTGTGAAACAGCGCCTAAAGAAGCTGCGTTCAACCCCTTCCGGCAGACAGATTGTTGTGGGCGCAAATATTGGCAAGAACAAGGTGACAGCTAACGAGGACGCGGCAACTGATTACGAGATCTGCGCCCGCGAGCTAGCGCGTTTTGTTGATTTCTTAGTGATCAATGTGTCCTCGCCCAACACTCCGGGACTTCGCAGCCTGCAATCTGCCAAGACGCTTCGGCCAATCATCGAGACCACCCTGCAGGCCGCCCGCGAAGCCGCCCGTAGAGATGTGCCCGTGTTTGTGAAGATTGCACCTGATCTTGCAAATGAGGACATCCTCGAAGTTGCCGATCTTGCCAAAGAACTTGGCCTTGCAGGCGTAGTGGCCGCTAATACGACGATTAATCACACTTTGGGAGAAGGCGGCGTATCTGGCCCAAGGTTATTGCAACGCGGCCTCGAGATCGTAAAAATGCTGCGTGAACATTTGGATCCGGAGCAAACAATCATCGCAGTAGGCGGAATTTCCACACCGGAGGATGCCCTGGCATACCTTGACGCAGGAGCGGATCTTTTGGAAGCGTTCACCGCGTATATCTACGAGGGGCCCGCCTGGCCCGGCAAAATCAACCGCGCGATAGCAAGAGAGCTCGGGGAAGGTGCCTACGCCAAATAAAGACTGCGCGGGGCAGGGCGCGCGCTCCATAGCTGGGTTAGGGCCGTGTTCAGAAAGGTACGCAGCTGCAAAACAACACGAGAAACCCTAATAAAATGTTGAGGTTCCCAATCGGGTGGGAACCTCAACATTACATTTATGCACTTACTTTTCCGGATGCTCGCCGCGCTTGACCTGAGGCCTAGGCTGGCGCCACCGGCGAAGCATGATCATGCGGGAGAACGTGTAGAACCAGTTACGAATCCACGGTTCGTTCGGCCACTTTTTTGCCGCGATCTTCTTGATCTGCATGTTGATGAGGATCGACTCAAACACCGAGAAAATCAACATGCCGTATGTTAGGTAAGTGACTACCTGGACAACCAACGCGGCTGTTTCAGGTGTGGTTAGCCTTGCCAGGAAAATCATCGAGAACATAGCAATGATCAAAACCAGCATCATCGGAAGTACGAACTCAGCCAAGGTCCAACGCGCATCCACGTAGTCACGTGTGAACCGGCGGATCCTGCCCTTGTCACGGGCCGGCATGTAGCGTTCGTCGCCGGTTTCCATTGCGCGCTGCTGGCGCTCCCATAGAGCGTTTTCACGTTCGCGACGGCGGCGCTTAGCTTCGCGACGATCCTTCGGGATCATGGGGCGACGGTTCGCGGCCTCAGCCTCTTTACGACTTCTGGTGGGACGACCCTTGCCAACTACCTCGTGAGCCTGATCGCCAGAGTGATCCTTAGACTTTTCTTTTCCAAACACGCTTCCAACTGTACCGCAGGGCATCTGAAGGCCTAAATAACAGGCCGACAATAGCAATATTGCCGAATAGTTCCAAGGTGTTTAACGTAAGGAGGGTGAATATCAAACAGCGACTTGAAGATCAGTTCGACCAGTTCGTGCGCGAACTCGAAGACATCGTCCGTATCCCCTCCGTTTCCTCGGCCTCCTTTGATCAATCAGAAGTTGAGCGCTGCGCAAAACACGTGGCGTCGAGGTTCGAAAGCCTCGGCTTAGAGGCGCAAATCCTGCGCGCTCCGCGGCCCGATGGGACCGATGGAGCTCCTGCCGTGGTTGCGAAAACGCCAAGAATCGAGGGAGCGCCAACAGTTTTGCTGTACGCCCATCACGACGTTCAGCCAGGCGGAGATCCTGACAAATGGACCGGTAGCCCGTTTGAGCCGCAAATTCGGGATGGTCGTCTCTATGGTCGCGGCTCTTCTGATGATGGAGCAGGCATCGTTGTTCACCTCGGCTCGCTGAGCTTGCTCAGTGATCAACTCCCCGTAAACGTAACCGTTTACATCGAGGGCGAGGAAGAGGTTGGCTCTCCCTCGTTTGAAAACTTCCTCACTAAGTACCACAAGCAGCTCGAAGCTGACTACATCATCGTTACCGATTCCGATAACTGGAAGCCAGGCAAGCCCGCATTGACTTCTTCGCTGCGCGGTGTAATCGATGCAACCGTAACGGTTCGTATGACCGATCACGCGATGCATTCGGGCATGTGGGGAGGTCCCGTCCTCGATTCCATTACCGCGGCATCGCACCTAATTTCCACATTCCATAATGACGCTGGCGAGGTTGCTATTGCCGGCCTTGGCGGTAGTAAGAGTGCGGATGTGGTGTACGACGAGGCGGAGTTTAGGGCTGAGGCCGGCCTGCTAGAGGGAGTTCGCATCGCCGGGTCTGGAGATCTTGCGTCGCGTATGTGGACACAGCCCGCAGTGTCGATCATTGGTCTCGATGCGACCTCGGTTGCACACTCGTCAAACACCATTTGGCCCGAGACTAAGTTCAAGGTTTCGGTACGCACTGTGCCAGGCACAGACGGTAGGGAAGCCATGGCGACACTTGAGCGCCACATCATGGAAAACCGTCCGTTTGGGGCCGTTGTTGAGTTTGAGGCCGGTGAGATCGGCCCGGGCTACCAGGCAGACCTCGAGTCGGATGCGGCGAAAATCGCGCATGAGGCTTTGTCGCAGGCGTGGGGAGTGCCATCGGTAAACATTGGCGTGGGTGGTTCAATCCCGTTCATCTCTACGTTCCAAGAACAGTTTCCGGGCGCGCAAGTGATAGTCACTGGCGTTGAAGATCCGCTTACCAACGCGCACTCTGAAAACGAATCACAGGATTTGAACGATCTGAAGAACGCTATCTTGGCCGAAGCGCTAATGCTGCAAAAGTTTGCGGAGAAGGCGTGACATACACGTTCAACCACGTCGTGGTTGCCGGTGAACAGGCCGTCCTCGAAAGTAAGGATATAGCGAACATAATCGCCACCATTTTCGAGGGTGCCGTGTCTGCTACCGCGATTGACCTCGACACGGCTCACGCGGCTACCAATCTGGCCGCGATGGGGATGCACGTCTGTGCTAGGGAACAGTTGGGCAACGTGCAGGCTTGGGCGGCCGAAGGCAAAACCACCTGGGTGGTGGCGGGTCATGAGGAACCATCCGCGAATCCGGTTACCTCGTTGCCACAAAGCTCGACGAAGAATGCCGAGATCGGTGCAATCGGAACCCTGATGGAGCTGGCCGGCGTTCCTGCCAAGAGAGCATTTGCATCTGTGGCAGAGGTCAGCGCAGCCATCGGGACGGAAATTGAAGGCGAGGCGGGCGCCGTCTGGTTCGAAAACCACGACCTCCTAGCACAGGTGCGCTTTCGCGCGCTAAATAGCATTGGTAACCGTAACCTCACGGTTGCAAGTGCTACCGAGCGCCCATTACTGGGATTGGACTCAACATTGGCGCAGGGGCCTACCGGCAGTGCATTGGACACGGTTGGGCAACAGGCCGTGCGTGGATTGACGTCGTTCTACCAGAAGCTGAGTGATATTGGTCAAGCTGAACAGCTAGCGCCTAGCTCAACCTCGTTCGCGCGCGCGGTTGGTTCAGGAGCGGGACTTGGTATTGGCGCTCTTGCGCTAGGGCTACGCGGACAGCTAACCAGTCTGGCGGAAGTCTTGGCAGAAGCGTTTGATTTACGTAAACAAATCGCCCAGGCCGACCTGGTGGTCGGAGTAATCGACACTCTCCACCCGCAAACCATCGCGGACTCGCCAATTCGGATGCTGGGTTCTCTAGCCGCTGAATACGCCCTACCTTGCATTGTTTTCACACATGAAAGCTCCCTGTCTAATCACGAGTTATCCGAGTGGGGTATCCATCAGGCGTACGTGATCGGTAGGGGCCGCGCGGACAGTGATGTTAGCCGCATATTGGCCGGAACGTGGATCAGAAAGAGGTAACCCGAGCGGTGCGAGATGCCAGTCCCACCCGGTTCGGATTAGAGTAAGCACTGTTACGCACAAGCGATAGGAAGAATATGTCTGACGAATTTCCAACTCATGAGATTGAGCTGACCGAGAACGCGGCCGCAAAGGTAAAGAGCCTGCTTGAACAGGAAGGTCGAGATGACCTTCGTCTGCGCGTGTCGGTTTCGCCGGGTGGTTGCTCCGGCCTCATCTACTCGCTGTACTTTGACGAGCGAATCCTAGATGGGGATCACATTCGCGACTTTGATGGTGTTGAAGTGATTGTGGACCGCATGTCCGTGCCCTACCTCAACGGTTCAACCATTGACTTTTTTGACACGATTGAGCGCCAGGGCTTCACTATCGAGAACCCGAATGCAACCGGCACTTGCGCGTGCGGTGAGTCTTTCCACTAAATCGCCATTTAGGAACCAACTGTGAAACGTAAACTCTTATCTTTAGCTTTGGCTACTACTCTTACCGCGGGTATGCTCACTGCTTGCTCAGATGATGCGGGCAAAACGCAACCTAGTGAAACTGGTGAAACCACTGCATCCACCACGGCCTCAGACGAAGTGCCGGTTGATCGCAATTACGATGGAGAAATTCCTGAAATCGGTGGTGAGTGGGGTAAGAGCGTTACTTTCACTGCTGCTAATGGGCCAGAACCTGACGTAGTTGTCGCAAAAACTCTCATCGAGAGCTCTGGTGATGAGGTTGGAGCCGATGACATAGTCGCTGCGCACTACCATGGCATGCTGTGGGATGGCACGGTGTTTGACTCAACGTTTGACCGCGCCCCCGAGGGGAAGAATTCTGAACCCCTTGTGTTTAGTCTCAACCAGGTTATTAAGGGATGGAAGCACGGCCTTGCAGGCCAGCGCGTTGGCGATCGTGTTGAGCTCGTTATTCCGGCTGCCTACGGATATGGCGAAGCCGGTGCGGGAGATAAGATTCCGGGAGGCGCCACCCTGGTATTTGTGGTTGATCTGGTAGGAAAGCTTGATCCCACCGACACGTCCGCCCTTGAAAACGCGAAAATGACGGACAATAGGCCGCCTGCTGGACTTTCAATCGAGGGGCCGCTAGGGATGAAGCCAACTATCGCGTTTGACCATGACGCGAAGGCTCCCACTGAGGCTACGGCCATTGAACTGGCAGCGGGTAGTGGGCCGAAGATCGCCGCGAATGACGCGGTTAGCTACCACATCACCGGATCCCAGTGGGGCAAAGGTGATGATGCCGAATCAACTTGGGACATGGGGCTCGCAGAATACTCGCAACAGGCGATTGGGAACACCCTAGGTTTTGCAAATATGAGCGTTGGAAGTCGTGTTCTTGTGATTCATCCAGATACCCAGAATCCCGAAAACGCGATGGTGTTCGTAGTTGAAATTACGGGCGCTATGGACGTTTCGCCCGTTCAATAGCGCCGGTTTGTAACCGCCGCCAAGGCCAATACAATAAAGTATTAGTTAGCTCGCGCAGAGTTTAGTTTCATAGGAGAAAGACATGTCTCAAACGGGTGAGAAGGAAGCGAACAAGATCCTTCTCTACAGCGACAATTCCGAGTTCCGCGGTAACGTAATCGAAGCGGTTGGTGTACGCCCCGGTGCGGGCATGCCAAAGGTGGAGTGGGTTGAGGCTGCCACCGAAGATGGCGCTGTAATGAAGTACAAAGAGGGAGAGTTCGACCTCCTCATCCTCGACGGTGAAACCCAAAAGGTAGGCGCGATGGCCCTGTTGCGCCGTCTGGAGGTTGAGTTCGACAACCTGCCTCCCTCGATTACGATTCTTGCTCGTCAGCAAGATTCTTGGATCGCTAAGTTCTCGGGCACTACGAAGATGTTGTACTACCCGATTGATCCGATCGAATTACAAGAGACGGTAGCGCAGCTACTTTCCTAACGGTTATTACTTGTGGGCGACTGTGAATGAACAGTCGCCCACAAGTAATTTTCGTCCAGATGTTATAGGCGATCGGGACGAGGCCGAGGAATGTTTTCGAAGCGGGGGAACTCCTTCAAGTCTGAGTCGACTGGCCAGGCCCACGGATCGGGTGAATTCCATTCGATTAGCCGCGCACCGGGCTCGAGAAGGCTACGGGTGATCACGCGAACCTCTTCCCAGGAGGAGTAGGCTAAGTGCACGCTGGTTTCAGGTAGCGGCTCAAGCTGCTCGAGCTTGTTAACCCACGGCGCTGGCGACGTGAGCGGGGGAGTTGCTACGGAGGTTAGGAGTCTGCCTCGAGATGCTGCGTGAATCTGCCACCCTCCGCCGGGCAAGTAATGAGCCCAGATAATTTTTGTAGCTCGAGCAATCAGGGCCGTGTCTCGTGCCCGCTCTACACCCTGGATGTAATACGAAAAGTAATCGCGGATGCGGGCTGCAAGTTCAAAGTGGGACTGGTCTGAAAAGTCAGCCATTCGCCCCAGCAGGTTTTGAGAAACAATCTGCCCGCGTCCTTCCAAACACATTCTTGCGAGTTTGACATCTGGGGCAGCCACTTCTCGCAGGGGAATGTCTGAAAATGGCGCGAATTCACCGCCCAACGCCAACAAGATTGCCTCGCGGGCTTTGAGGGTGTGGGTGACTCGTCGATACGGACCAAGAGCCTGCGGGGCTAGATCGGAAGAAATCGTGTGCGAGGTTTTTAGCATCCCGTCTTCCATGATTAGCCACGCTGTTTCGAATTGGTGGCGCGAAGCAGCGTTGAAGGGTGGCTGTTCTTCTGCGATGGCACGCAGTTCGAGAACTCTGGCCTCAAGCTCACTGGCGCAAACTTCGATGCGCACAGATTCTACTCGCTCGAGCATAGAGTGGATTCGACGCCGCTTTTCTGAAGCGGAAAAATACGAGCGAACGCGCGAGCGCAGGTTGGTTGCCGAACCGATGTAGAGCACCAGGCCATCGGCAGACACGAATCGATATAGTCCAGGTTTTGCAGGCAGATCTTTCGCGATCGAAACTTTTTGTCGGTGACGGTACGGCACACTTTGTGCGGCGACCATGAGGTCTTCAAAGTCGGTGGCCCCCAGTTTTCCAAGCTCGTTCACCAGGCCGGAAAACACGTGTGCAGTAGCAGTTGCGTCCGAAAGGGCGCGGTGAGCGCCGTCGTTCGAAATCTTGAAATGACGTACCAGCGTACCCAGTCGATGATTCGAAATAAGAGGGCGAGGGAGTACTGTACGGGCAAGCGCGAGGGTATCTACTACTTTCGGGCGCGGCCACTCGATGCCTGCGCCGGCCGCTGCTCGCGTTAAGAAACCGCAGTCAAATGAGGCATTGTGAGCAATCAAAATGCTGCTTTCAAGTTGCGCAAAGGCCAGAAATTGGCGAATAGCCTCATCTGGATGTGGGGCATCAGTCACCATCAGATTGGTGATTCCAGTCAGTGCGGTGATTTTAGGAGGAATCTCCATCTGCGGATTTACGAGGGTATTAAAAGTATCTACGACCTCACCATTTTTTACACGGACCGCACCGATCTCGGTGATCTGCGAGTCGGTTCCAAGCCCGGTGGTTTCAAGGTCAACCACCACGTAATCGCGACGCCAAACGGAGCCTACGAAGTCGTTTGTGTCGCTTCCACTATTGGGGAATGAGGTTGGACCGCAGGTATGCGATAGGCTGCGGCTAATATTGCTTTCGCCGACGCGCCTGACCATCACGAACCCCTTTTTGAAATCTAACCTCCTAAGCGTATCGGATGGTGGGAGCAAGATGACACTATGGGGCGGAAGATGTCAACGCGTCATAAACTGTGAGGACGGGTACTAGACTGAATATTTAGTGTTGCATTTGAATCCAACCGGGAGGAAAGCGTGCTTTACCAGGTACTCAAAACAGGATTTGGACCTTTACTGAAGGCTTTCTATCGTCCTTGGATTCGCGGAAAAGAGAATATTCCCGCCACTGGCCCAGCTATCCTGGCTTCGAATCACCTAGCTGTGTTTGACTCGGTGTTCTTGCCCCTTATGATCGATCGCGAGGTCGTGTTTATGGGAAAGTCCGATTACTTTACCGGCACAGGGCTGAAAGGCAGGGCAACTGCGAAGTTTATGAGGGCAGTTGGCACGATTCCGGTTGATCGATCGTCTGGTAAAGCAGCGGAGGCCGCGTTGCATACGGGGCTGGCACGTCTGCAGGAAAATGAGCTGTTTGGTATCTATCCGGAGGGCACGCGTAGTCCGGATGGCAAACTTTACCGCGGCAAGGTGGGGGTTGCTCGCCTCGCTCTTGAATCGGGTGCCCCCGTTATTCCAGTTGCGATGATCGGAACAAACATTGCCCAGCCCATCGGGCAGAAGATCCCTAGTCGCCACCGAGTGGGCATCGTTATTGGTGAACCATTGGATTTCTCCCGCTACCGCGGCCTTGCCAAAGATCGATACACGCTTCGCGCTGTTACCGATGAGATCATGTACAACCTCATGACTCTTTCCGGACAGGAATACGTGGATCTTTACGCTGCTGATGTTAAGGCTCAGTTGGCTAAGGAAGGAAAGTTTGCCGGACCCGTTCCTGCCGGAGCGAAGGCGCCGGGCGGTCGCGAAGTTCCTGATGTCAGCGTTCCTGAACCCACGGAGGATGACGAGGTTGTTGATCTTTCCAAGAAGCTAAAAGAAGACGAGAAAGACTAAGCGATAGGGAAAGCGGCCCTAAAAATCTTCAAAAGATTTTCAATGTAGACTTGGTGTGTGCATTGCTGCGCAAACCAGTTTTCTAGGTGAAAGGTTCTTAGATGTCAGTCAAGCGAGTTGCTCTGCTAACTGCCGGTGGATTTGCACCGTGCCTGTCCTCTGCAGTTGGAGGACTGATTGAGCGCTACAACGAACTAGACCCAACGATCGAAATCATTGCCTACCAACACGGTTATCACGGTCTTCTGACTGGAACCTACGTGACCGTCACTCCGGAAGCTCGTAAGAAGGCAAGTTTACTCCACGAGTTCGGCGGCTCCCCGATTGGTAACTCCCGTGTAAAGCTGACGAACGCTAAGGACTTGGTGAAGCGGGGCCTCGTTAAGGAAGGCGAAGATCCGCTGAAGGTTGCTGCTGAACGCCTGCGTGCAGATCACGTGGACGTGCTGCACACGATTGGTGGAGACGACACGAACACCACAGCTGCGGATCTTGCGCACTACCTCCATGACAACGATTACGAACTCACCGTTGTTGGTCTGCCTAAGACTATTGATAATGACGTTATTCCAATCAGGCAGTCGCTGGGAGCCTGGACTGCAGCCGAGCAGGCCTCCATTTTTGCCCGCAACATTATTGGCGAGCACCGCTCGAACCCGCGCATGCTGATTATCCATGAGGTCATGGGTCGTAACTGTGGCTATCTAACGGCCGCTGCTGCATACGATTACCGCAAGTGGTGGAAGCAGCAGGAATGGGCTCCCGAGCTGGGACTCATGAAGGAACGCTGGGACATCCACGCTGTATTTGTTCCGGAAGATCACGTTGAGATCGAGCGCGAGGCTGAGCGTCTGCGCGCCATCATGGACAAGTACGGCAACGTAAACATCTTCCTGTCCGAGGGTGCTGGTGTAGCAGAAATCGTTCGCGAGATGGAAGAAAACGGTGAAGAAGTACAGCGCGATCCGTTTGGTCACGTCAAGCTTGACACCATCAACCCGGGCGAGTGGTTTGCTAAGCAGTTCGCCAAGCTGATTGGCGCCGAGAAGGTAATGGTTCAAAAGTCCGGCTACTTCTCGCGTTCGGCGAAGGCTAACCAGGATGATCTGCGCCTCATTAAGTCGATGACCGATTACGCGGTACAGTGCGCGCTTGAGGGCACGTCCGGTGTTATCGGCCACGACGAGGAGGACGGCGATCGCCTAAAGGCTATTGCGTTCAAGCGCATTGCCGGTGGTAAGAAATTCGACATTAACACTCCGTGGTTCCAGGAGATGATGGCTGAGATCGGTGAGCGTGTATCGCCGGCTCCGTCGGTCGACTAACGTTAAGGGTTCTCGGCGCGCATTCCAGCTTGCGGGATGCGCGCCGAACTTTTACCTGAAAGGTTTACCCTAAGGCATATGATTACGGATCAGAGTTTCCCGTGGAATTCATGGCGTATCTTCCCGGCTGCGCAACAGCCACAGTATCCCGACCTTGACCATCTGAAGGCAGTTACCGCCAAGCTGCGCAAGCGGCCACCTCTGGTGTTTGCCGGCGAGGCCGATTCCTTACGTGAACAAATGGGACGCGCTGCTCGCGGTGAAGCTTTTGTACTGATGGGCGGGGACTGTGCAGAAACGTTTGACGGTTCTACTGCCGATCAGATCCGTTTAAAAATCCAAACTCTGTTGCAAATGTCGGTTGTACTGACATATGGCGCATCCCTACCAGTTGTTAAGGTGGGGCGAATCGCCGGCCAGTATGCGAAGCCACGGTCTTCTGATACCGAGACGCGCGATGGCAAGGTTTTGCCCTCATACCGGGGCGACGCGGTGAATGATATTGCGTTCACCGAGGAAGCAAGAGTAGCTAATCCGGAGCGTTTGCTGGAAACCTACCAGCAGTCCGCTGCCTCGCTTAATCTAATTCGCGCATTCACCAAGGGTGGTTACGCGGACATGCGTCGCGTCCACACTTGGAACCGCGGTTTCACTAAGAATCCAGCGTACGCACGCTATGAGGCACTCGCTAGCGAGATTCATCGTGCAATCATGTTCATTGAGGCGGCAGGCGCTGACTTTGATGGTCTAAAGGTTGTGGATCTGTATTCTGCACACGAGGCGCTTTTGCTCGAGTACGAGGCGGCGCTAACCCGTATTGATTCGCGTTCAGGGGAGCTGTACAACACTTCCGGTCACTTCCTGTGGATTGGGGAGCGCACTCGCCAGCTCGACGGTGCTCACATTGAGTTGCTTCGCGAGGTTCGTAACCCGGTTGGTGTAAAGATTGGTCCGACGGTCACACCGGAGGAGGTAATCGGCATTATCGACAAGCTAAATCCTCAAGGGGAAGAAGGCCGTCTTACTTTCATTACCCGTATGGGGGCAGATAAGATCCGCGATGTTCTTCCAAGTATTGCGAGTGCTGTTGCGCTCGATGGGCGTCCGGTTGTATGGATTACCGATCCGATGCACGGAAACACAATCGAAACTGCGACGGGTGTGAAGACCCGTGACTTCGACACCATCATGAACGAGGTGGAAGGCTTTTTTGAGGTCTTGTACGAAAATGCTATGGTGCCAGCTGGTCTGCACATTGAGTTAACCGGTGATGATGTGACCGAGGTGCTGGGCGGTTCGGAGAATCTGGACGAGCTGCGTTTGAATGAGCGCTACGAGACGCGAGTGGATCCAAGGCTAAATCACCAGCAATCTCTAGAGATCGCTTTCCGCGTAGCGGAGTTACTGCGTCGAAGCGAAAACCTCGATGAGTAGGTAGAGCCGAGCTTTAAACTTTTGGGGGAGCAATCCGGGTTGGATTGCTCCCCCAAAGAGTTAGCGGATTAGACCACGCGGATTGTTACGGTTGAACCGACCTTAACTTCGGTTCCAACACCCGGATTAACGGTTGCCACCATGTCTACGAGCATGAATACGCGGTCTACGTTTACAACTAGCCCGAGCTCTTCTAAAGCCGCCTTAGCCTCGGCCTCCGACATTCGGATCACGTTGGGGATAGTGACGGTTTCCGGGCCTTTAGAGACAACAATTGAAACCGGGTCTGTCCGGTGCAAGGTCTCATCAGCAACCGGTGTTTGCGAGATGACAATGCCCTTCTCTACTTCGTTGCTGAACTCTTCGCTGGTATTTACCTGCAGCCCTGCATCAGAGAGTAACTGACTGGCTTCGGCAAGGGTCAGGCCTACAACTTTTGGTACCTTGATCGGCTCGCGACCCTTCGAGATAACTACGTCTATGGAAGTGTCGTGCTTTACGCTCTCACCGGGGGCAACGGACTGGGAAATGACCCGCCCCTTTTCGACATCTTCGTCGTAGGCCTCCTTCGTGTCGCCGCGGGTTAGCTTTGCTCCTTTAAGAAGCTCGTCAAGCTCTTCACTTGTGGCGTTGGTAAGGTCTGGAACCTCAACCATCTCAATGCCCTTAGAGAGCAAGATAGTAACAACGCCGGCCTTATGTACGCGCTCGTCGCTGGATGGACGCGTGTCAATAATGATGCCGGCGGGAACAACATCGTCAAACTTTTCTTCAACCACGCTTTGAATACCGAGAGCATCAAGCTTGGCGGTGCCATCCTTTAAATTTGCTCCAGCAATAGCGGGAACATCAATGTAGGAGCCGGGCCCGTACTCGAACCACCACCACGTGAAGCCGCTTCCAGCGGCAACAAGTAGCGTAATGATCGTGGCAATAACGAGTGGGGCCCGCCTGCTCTTTTTTGGCGCGGCGGGGATGGTGCGCACGGATGTGGTTGGTTTTGAGGCAGGCACGGGAAGTGCCACGGTCTCGCCCCGCAATTGGATTTTGTGAGTGGTTTCCGAGGTGACCTTGGGGGCAACATCCGCCTTGCGGCCAAGCAACGATTCGGGGAGCTGCGAACGGATCCGTACCAGGGTTTCTAACGCCTCCGCCGCGCTTTGTGGTCGATCATTGCGATCACGCGCGGTAAGTGAACAAACAAAATCGTCAACCTCGGAAGGGATCCACGATTCGAGCTTGGAAGGGGAAGGAATGTCCTTTTCTGCGTACGATTTCACGATCTGATAGACGGAAAGATCCTCGAAGGGCGTGTGGCCGGTAAGGATTTCATACAGCATGATGCCTACGGAGAACAGATCGGAACGAGCATCCGCGTGCTCGCCGGCGGCAAGTTCGGGGGCCAGGTACGCCACCGTTCCCATTACAGATCCGGTGGAAGCAGCCGAAACATCCGAGACGGCGCCTGCCAGGCCAAAATCTGCCACCTTCAGGTTTCCGTCGTTTGGTACGAGGACGTTTTCGGGCTTGATATCGCGGTGGATGACGCCGCCTCGGTGTGCGGCTGAGAGGGCCTGGAGAACGGTCTCGGTGACTGCCAGTGCGCGATCAAGGGTGAGCGCGCCCTCCTCGTTCAAAAGGGTACGCAGATTTGATCCGTGCACCAGCTCCATAACCAAATATCCGGATCCCTCAATAATGCCCTGGTCAAAAACTGTTACCACTGCGGGGTGGATGATACGCGCGGCAGAGCGGGCTTCCTTGCGGAATCTATTTACGTAGTCTGCTGACTGCGCGAGGTGGGGATGCATCACCTTAATGGCTACCGGGCGTTCCAGACGCTTGTCATATGCCACATACACGGTTGCCATGCCGCCACGGGCCAAAAGGCGCTCAATCTTGTAGCGCTCGTCCAGAACCATGCCAACGAGGGGATCGGTTAATGTAGGAGCCTCGTCTTTAGCTCCCAAGTTGGCGGTTTCATCCGCCTGTTCCTCATCATCGGATTGTTCAGTGCTGGCAGAGTCTTCCGTGCCCGGCGCGTCTTCCGTGGCAGGCAGTTGCATGTCTATGTCAGAGGTAACTTCGACCTCGGATTCTTCGGCATTTTCAGCTATGTCAGTAGGGTGCGCACTCTCCGACGCTGCTTCGTCTTCAGAGCCCGGCGCAGGGGGAGGCACCGTGTTGGGGTTTTCGTCATGCCCCGCTTGCTCACGCCAATTTTTAAACAATCCCACGCCGCGATTGTACGTGTAAACCTTGCAAATGTAGAACACCGCGGGGGTGTGCCTCCAACAAGGTGGCGGATTTACTTTAAACTCATAAGCATGATCGAATTATTGTCACAGCGTGAAGCGGCCGCGATGCTGGGTGTAACTCCCGCCCGTATCAAACAGCTCTGGGCCGAAAACGAGCTTTTGAAAGTCATGGAAGATAGCAAGCCAATGGTGCCTTCTCTTTGTATCGCACACGAGGAGGGGGTGCCGCGTCCTCTTAAATCGCTTCACGGCACGATGTTGATGCTGCTAGATGCCGGGTTTTCTCACGACGAGGCCACCGAATGGATCCTCTCCAACCACGATGGCCTTGAGGAGACCCCGCTGGAGCTACTTGCGAAGAACCGCGTGCGCGAAGTGCGTAACGCGATTTTGCCTCTTGCTTTCTAACCGCGAGGTCCAAACAGTAGAGCTTTTACATACCTAGAATTCGCGATTTAGCAGTACTTTCCCAAACTGGGTGAGGGCGGCCTCCCGCTCCTCGTCCAGTTTTAATTCGCGCATGTATTTGCGGCCTTCTTCGGCTAGGTTCGCAATAGCTTTCTCATGTTCGAGGCGTGCGCCAGAAGACTCAATAAGTTCTACCACGCGCGCAAGCTTCTCCTCAGACAAGTTTTGGTTGCCAAGTGCGTCTTCTAAAAATTCTCGATCCGCTCCGGTGGTGCGCGATAGTGCCATTGTTATGAGGATCGTGCGCTTGCCTTCGCGAATGTCTGATCCAGTGGGTTTTCCCGTAACTGACTCGTCGCCAAAAACTCCAATCTCATCGTCTCGCATTTGGAATGCGACACCCCACGCACGCCCAATTTTTTCGAGCATTTCAACGAACTGCGGGCTTGGATCTTGTAGGAGAGCACCCAGAACCAGAGGCCTCATCACGGAGTAGTGTCCAGATTTTAGTGCGATGACGTCGTAGACATAGCGGCGAAGTGCCTCGGGATCAGACAGTGGGTGTTTTTCGGTGAGGACGTCCAAGTACTGGCCCCACGCAACCTCGGCAGTAATTTGCGCCATGTAGCTGGAAATGCGGTGTGCGGTTTTCGCGTCAAGATCTTTGAGGCTGTGTTCGGTGGCCAGGTGGTTTAGGGAGAGCAACAGGTCGCCAACCAAGATTGCCACAGGCCCTGCCGTTTCCGCGCCTATCTCGCGCGCAGCCTGCACGTGTACGGACGGGATACCGCGCCTGGTTGGAGCATTATCGATGAAGTCATCGTGTACGAGGGCGGAGCTTTGGTAAAGTTCGAGCGCAGCGCCTAGATTCATCGCGGTTTCGCTATGGCCGACATCTTCGCCACCCGCAATAAAGTTACCGATGGAAACGCCGAGGGCGCGCAGGGCCTTGCCCGATCCCACGTACGAGCGAGCAAACGAGAGGAATCGATCAAGCTCCGGGTGTGGAGCCAGGGTTGCTGCAAAGGTATTGAAGAAATCCAAGGCTTGGTGGTTCATCACCGGTGCGAATAGGGCTTGGTTAAACGCGGGCTTCGCGGCGTTCGAGGCGTTTCGATCCGTTTTCATACTATAAAGATACCGAATCGAACGAGCAACGCCCTATCAACGGGGGTGAGGAGATTGGTTACCTCAGTTGGGCGAAAAATACAAGACCTGATTATAATTGGTTCTAGTTTCGTCTCTCACGATTAATCACAACCCGGTCAAGTGGTGCAGCCATGCGCCGATTAAAGAGTGAGAGGACCCTAATGTTCCCGTGGAAAGGAAAACTTCGTGGCAGTTTCTAAAGCCTCTAAGACTAATTCTAAGACCGCAGGATCCACCACTAGCGACGTTGAGGTAACTGAATCTACCGAGTCGAAGGCAACTAGAAAGCCTGCCGCGAAGAAGACTGCCGCTAAGGCCACCACCGCGACCAAGAGGACCGCGAATTCCAAGGCGACTACGGCCGCTAAGAAAACGGCCGTCTCGAAGAAGACTGCCACGGCAAAGAAGACCGCGACTACGAAGAAGGCCGCATCTGCTACAGAAAGCGCCGCTATTAAAGCTGAGGCGGATGGCGGCGCGGAAACCGCCAAGGAGGCTACAAAGGCCCCCGCAAAGAAAACGGCTGCTAAGAAGGCTCCTGCTCAGAAGGCGGCGACGAAGGCCGCTGCTAAGGCCTCTCCTAAGGCAACTGAGGTCCCGGCGGCTGAAGAAAAGCCAAAGCCAGCGCGTAAGACTGCTACTAAGACCACACGTAAGCCAGCTACTAAGAAGACGGCAACCAAGACAGCAGCGAAAACTGCTATCAAGGCAGAAGAGTCTGAAGTAGTTGAAGAAAAGCCGAAGGCTACGCGTAAGACCGCTGCCAAGACTACGCGAAAGCCGGCTGCCAAGAAGACAGCAACCAAGGCTAAGGCCAAGGCCGACGAACAGGCCGCTAAGAAGGCCGCGCCGGCGAAGAAGACTCCGAAGCGTGCAACCGCGAAGAAGGCGGCAGCTAAGCCTGCGGACGAGCTGAAAGTTAAGGACGAAAAACTTCAGGACGAGTCCGCAGATCTCGATGAGGACGCTCCCGAAACTTTTGAAGACGAGGATGTCGATGACGACCTCGATCTTGACTTGGATTCGGCCGATTCGGCTGAATCAGCTGAGCTTTCTGACGACGAAGATGACGAAGACGATGACGAGAGCGACGCGGAGGACGACGACAAAGACGACGATAAGGATGACTCAGATTCAGCTGGATCTCGTAAGCGCCGTTCGCGTCGTAAGAAGAGCGAGGACAAGCAGACCGAAAAGGTTGGTGGCTTCGTAGTTTCTGACTCGGATGACCGCGACGAGCCTGCACAGAAGGTAACTGTTGCAGGTGCAACTGCGGACCCGGTTAAGGACTACTTGAAGCAGATCGGTAAGGTCGCGCTTTTGAACGCGGAAGAAGAAGTCGATCTGGCCCGCCGCGTCGAAGCCGGTCTTTACGCCGAGCAAAAGATTTTGCGTGAGGGCGATGAGATGCCGTCCAAGCTCCGCCGCGAACTACAGATCCTGGTGCATGATGGCCAGCTTGCAAAGAATCACCTGCTGGAAGCAAACCTTCGTCTGGTGGTCTCTTTGGCCAAGCGTTACACGGGCCGCGGCATGCTGTTCTTGGATTTGATTCAGGAAGGCAACCTGGGTCTCATTCGCGCAGTAGAAAAGTTTGACTATTCGAAGGGCTACAAGTTCTCCACGTATGCAACGTGGTGGATTCGCCAGGCAATTACTCGCGCAATGGCAGATCAGGCCCGTACCATTCGTATCCCGGTGCACATGGTTGAAGTGATTAACAAGCTTGCGCGTGTGCAGCGGCAAATGTTGCAAGATTTGGGTCGTGAGCCCACTCCGGAAGAGCTTGCAGAAGAGCTTGATATGACGCCGGAGAAGGTCGTGGAAGTTCAAAAGTATGGCCGTGAACCGATTTCTCTTCACACGCCACTGGGCGAGGACGGTGACTCGGAGTTTGGCGACTTGATTGAGGACTCCGAAGCGATTGTGCCAACCGATGCGGTTGCGTTCACGCTCTTGCAAGAACAGCTCCACCGCGTGCTCGATACGCTGTCAGAGCGTGAGGCTGGCGTTGTGTCAATGCGCTTTGGTCTTGGCGATGGCCAACCGAAGACTTTGGATGAGATCGGCAAGGTGTACGGAGTTACCCGCGAGCGTATTCGCCAGATCGAGTCGAAGACTATGTCGAAGCTGCGCCACCCCTCCAGGTCGCAGGTGCTTCGCGACTACCTCGACTAGGTTTAGTACATCATTATGTGAGGCAAGTGTGCGTCTCACATACAAGAAGGGAGCGGCTCAAGGTGAGCCGCTCCCTTTTGAAGAAACTGTACGTAAAGTACGTGAGGCTAGTTGACCGAGGTGTATAGCTGGTCGGTGAAGTCACGAACCTCAAGCGCAGTCTTAGAGTATGAATCGCGAAGCTTTCGTGCGTGATGACCGCAGAACATTAGGGTGCCTGACTCCATTACGACCTCAACGAATGCCTGTGCGCCACAGAGGTCACAGCGGTCAGCGATTTTAAGCCCGGTACTTTCAGTAATGTTCGATTCGTATGTCATGCTTCCATTGTTGCAGTGCGCGAGCGGCAAGTCCTGTTTTGGCATTCGTTTTCGCGATCAGCTTAAGACGGCCGCGTGGGAATGTTAGTTTGGCCGGATTTTCGCCTAACATGTTTGCGTGGCTAGTAAGAATAAAACCCAATCTAACGCGTCAGAGTACACGGCAAGGCACCTTTCCGTACTGGAAGGCCTGGAGGCGGTTCGTAAACGTCCAGGCATGTACATTGGTTCAACGGATTCGCGCGGCCTTATGCACTGCCTGTGGGAGATCATTGACAACGCGGTAGATGAGGCGCTTGAGGGGTATTGCGACCACATTACCGTTACGCTCCACCCGGACTATTCGGTGTCGATCAGTGACAATGGGCGCGGTATTCCAGTTGATGAAGTGAAAGGTGTGGGCCTTTCCGGCGTTGAGGTTGTATTCACGAAGCTGCATGCCGGAGGTAAGTTTGGTGGCGGTTCGTACGGATCTGCGGGCGGTCTACACGGCGTTGGCGCGTCTGTAGTGAACGCTTTGTCTGCCCGTTTGGATGTGCAGGTAGATAGAGCGGGAAAGACCTACCAGATGTCATTCCTGCGCGGCGAGCCGGGCCGTTTTGATGATTCCAAGGATCGCACTCCAAACTCTCCGTTCACTCCGTTTGTGGATGCGTCCCAGCTGGATGTGGTGGGCAAGGCCGCTCGAGGTAAGTCGGGCACTCGCGTGCGTTTTTGGGCTGATTTCCAGATTTTCCCAAAGAATGAGGGATTCGACTTCGAGCAGCTACTTGGTAGAGCCCGCCAAACAACGTTCTTGGTTCCAGGCCTGGCTATCACGTGTATTGATGAGCGCGGTGACGAGGTTATCGAAGAAACACTCCAGTTTGATGGCGGAGTTGTTGACTTCGTCGATTTCCTGGCGGTTGATGGACCTGTTACAGAGACGATGCACATAACCGGAGAGGGCGTTTACAACGAGACTGTGCAGCGCTTGAACGAGGGTGGGCACCTGCAACCAGTTGATATTGAACGCACCTGCAACGTCGATATTGCGCTTCGGTGGGGCGTTGGCTATGACACGACGCAGCGTTCGTTTGTGAATATTATTGCCACTCCAAAGGGGGGCACGCACGTCCAGGGATTCGAAGCTGCGTTGCTCAAGGTGATTCGCGACCAGGTGGATAAGAATCAGCGGCGTTACAAGGTGACAAAGAAGGATGGGCGCATTGAGAAGGATGACATCCTGGCCGGTATGACGGCGGTTGTCACCGTGCGTTTCCCAGAGCCTCAGTTTGAAGGACAGACTAAGGAAGTACTTGGTACTCCGCAGGTTCGCCAGATTGTCAACAAGGTTGTGAGCGACTACTTCCAAACCCGTTTCAAGTCCAGTAAGCGCGACGTGAAGCAAACCAATGATGCTCTTATAGAGAAGATTGTGGGCGAGATGAAGGCCCGCGTTTCAGCGCGTGTACACAAAGAGATATCGCGTCGCAAGAACGCTCTTGAAACGTCGTCGTTGCCCGCAAAACTTGCCGATTGTCGCTCAAACGATGTGGATTCTTCCGAATTGTTCATTGTTGAGGGTGATTCGGCTCTTGGTACCGCAAAGTTTGCACGTAATTCCGAGCATCAGGCGCTGTTTCCGATTCGAGGCAAGATTCTAAACGTGCAGAAGAAATCCACTGCTGACATGCTCGCAAACGCGGAGTGTGCGGCGATCATTCAGGTGATTGGAGCTGGTTCGGGTAGAACGTTTGACCTCTCGGCCGCAAGGTATGGCAAGGTCGTTTTGATGACGGATGCTGACGTGGACGGTGCGCACATCCGCACCCTGCTACTTACTTTGTTCTTCCGTTACATGAGGCCTTTGGTGGAAGCTGGGCGGGTTTACGCGGCCGTACCACCGCTGCACCGAATTGAGGTGCCGAAGCAGGGTAAGAAACCGAAGGAGATTTTGTACACCTACTCTGAGGATGAGCTGACGCAAACGCTTGCCAGGCTGAATCGACAGGGACGCAAATACAAGGAACCGATCCAGCGGTACAAGGGTCTGGGTGAGATGGATGCGGACCAGTTGGCTGAAACCACGATGGATCCGGCTCACCGCACTCTTCGTCGAATCACGCTCGCCGATGAGGCCGCGCTCCTTGAGGCCGAGAAGGTTTTCGAACTTCTAATGGGATCGGAAGTGGCTCCTCGTCGTAGTTTCATTGTTGAGGGGGCAAACGACTTCGATAGGGAAAAGATCGACGCGTAAAGTATTTGGCGTCTTTAGCAGTTGTCTAGCGTAGGTAAAAGCTTGGCGTTGATTGGGTGGGCGTGAGCATGTCCTTTAGAATGGCGCCATGTCTACAACTTTGGCAGAAAGAACGGCACCGCTGATCGACGCAACCTACCCGCCAGCTAATTTGGGGCTCGAGTGGTCCGAAATTGAGCCGCGTGATGGTTATGACGCTGCCCGCCAGGTTCACAAGTGCGAGTTTTTTGATTCCACCCTGTTTTCCACTAGCGCGGATAGGATTGCTGATCTGCTGGTGACGGGCGAAGGCAAAGATGTGATTGTTGGTCGCGATGATCAGGGCAAGATCCAGGCCGTGGCCGTAGTCGAAGTTCTCCCGGCTGATGGGGAAGTGGCAAGAGTTGAGATTTCTAGCGAAGTTCACCCAGATTTTCGAGGGCGAGGCATTGGCCAGGCCATTTTGGAGTGGCAGAAGGCGCGCGGCGCACAGCTCCTGTTAGAAGCGTACGGTCCGGACTGTGAGCTACCTGCGCAGATCGCTACAAACGTTGATGGGCATCTGCTCCAGCGCGTGGCAGTGCTCGAGGGTGCTGGTTTTAAGAAGCAGCGCCAGTTCCAAGTGATGTACCGCGATTTGGAGGGCGAGGAACCCACGGTGGATGAGCCTCGCGGCGGCTACACGGTGGTTCCTTGGATCGCTGAGCTTGAAGCGCAGATAAGGGCCTTGCACCTACGCGCTTTTTCAGACCACTGGGGAAGTACCGCAGATGCTGCTAAATGGTGGGAGGATGCCATCGCGTCCATCGAGAAGCGATGGTCGTTTGTAGCAATTTCGCCCACCGGTGAGGTTTCTGGTTACATCCTCGTGGTGCGCCACCCGGCCCGGTGGCTCCACACCGGAATGAGCGAGGCTTACGCCGAACTTCTTGGTGTTGATCCAAACACGCGTGGATCCGGTCTCGCCCGAGCTCTGATTACGAAGGCTACGAAGGCCTCGTATGATTCGGGTATGCAACGAATGGGACTGGATGTGGATATGGATAATCCGCACGGGGCTCACAGTTTTTACGAACGGCTTGGATTTAAGGCCGTAGGCAACTACTTTGTTTATAGTCTTGATTTTTAGTCACGTGGTCTGAGATAGAGAGGATTCGTCATTCTAACGTCCCTGCCCGCGACTCCAGAAATGCTTGCGCCCGGTCTTGAATGTTCGTGGCGGTTCCTTGATGTGCGCGATTCTCGCATGCTTGCAGACTTGCAGCATCGCATTGAAAAGTCTGATGACCTTCCGTACCGTACTTCTGAAGAAGAGATAGCCGAGCTGTTTAGCTATTCTGATGAGTTTTTTGCAATCGGCGGGTTTATTGATGGCAAGTTGCGCGTGTACGGTTACATTCGGCTGTTTGATGACGAGCCTGTAGTAGCTTCGTGTCGAGGCGGGGTGGACCCGAAGTTCCGCGGTATCGGCTTTGGGCGGGTGCTCGTTGAATGGCATACGCAAACCGCAACCGCCGCGTTGCTAGCCATGGGCGGGGAGTCCAAACAGATTCTATTTAATGTTGAAGAGGGTCACCGCGTCCTCGAGGAGTATCTGCTGGAGTACGGGTATGAGTGGAATCGGTCGTACTTTGACATGCGCGCTGCGCTGGATGAGGAACCAGAGTTCGTAGAAGTAGATCCATTTATAACCATCGTTCCTTGGGACAGCGTTGGCGAGCATAAGATCGACCACGCGTTGGATCTCATCACGCGCGGCGAGGGCGGCCGCGGCGAGACCTACAAGTGGAGCGGTGAGGATCGCGCGGGTTTCATCCCCGAATGGTCTTTCGTAGCCGTTTCACACGCCGCGGATCGAGAAGCAATCGCAGGTCTGGTCATGGCGTCAAAGTACTCTCAAGATTGGTCCGTGCTGGGTTGGCGTGAGGGAACCATAGATATGCTAGCCGTGCTCCCAGAGTTCAAAGACCAAACCATCGCGCCAGCTCTCGTATCTGCATCGATGCGTGCGCAGAAGAAAGCGGGGATGGATGCCGTCCTCGCGGGGCTATCGTCGCTCTCATCGCCTTCAATGATGTCGGTTTACGATTCGCTGGGGTTCGCCACGGTTGCAACGTCCCGGGTATATACGCTTGCCGTAACCGAACAATAGGCGTGTTGCCGGCAATAATGCCGCATCCGCTAGCTTCATCAGACCTATTAAAGCGCGGAAGCTGAATACAGCTTCCGCGCTTTCGTGTACTACGCCCCAGTTGTAAGTAGCGCTATGCCAGCGAGGCAACCGTCTTCGTGATCGGCGTTCCAGAGCCGTCACGGCGTTCGTCCGCCTCAGGTAGCTCGATGGGAGACCCGGTAGAAGAAGCTGCAAGTGCAACGCCGGGGCATACTCGAGCGAGTGCAAGCGCGTCCTCACCTTTCAAGAAACGGTGGCAACGCACGCCCCGCGTCGCGCGTCCCTTCTCGGGGAATACTTCGCCCTTCGTGACCTTCAAAGAGGTTTGGGTGGGGTAGAGCATGCCATCGTCGGCGGCCGCAACGGTTACGACCTCGGCTGCGTCCAAAGCCGTGAACGCTGCCTCGATGACACTGGCTCCATCGGCGAGTTTCATGCCGGCCACACCTCCTGCTACGCGTCCTTGCGGGCGGATCTTGCCTGCTGGCGTGCGCAGAAGCTGCGCATTAGAAGCGATAAACACAACGTCTACTTCGTCGGGGCAGGGCGCTACAAACAGCACTTCGTCGCCATCAGCGAGGTTCATGACCTCAAACTCGTCGGATTTGGCGAACTCGGGTCGCATGCGTTTGATGACGCCCGCCTTTGTGACTATGCCGGTGATTGCTTCGCCTTCAAGATCGATGAGGCCCCGTGGCTCAATGTCGCGGCCAAGCAGGTGGCTGGCAGATACCGCGGCTGCAAACGAAGCGTTTGAGGCGGTCCGAGGCACAGCGGGTAGATCAACCACGTGGAGGCGGTGGGCTAGGCCCGCGCTATCCACTACAGCAATCTCGCCGCGCGTGGTGGTGGGGATCGCTACCCGATAGGTGTCCGCTACGGCTCGGGCTTCGGTTTTCTCAAGGGGCTCGTTGCCCTCAACACGAATGAGACCGCCGTCAGGAGTAAGCACCACTGTTGCGGGCCCGTCAGGAATTTCCAAAGGCACGGCGCTCTTGGCAGTAGTGGTGACTTGCGCAGCGTCGGCCGATAGCAGCATGGTCCGCCGCGGAGTGGACAGACGCTTGGACACTTCCAAAAGCTCGTCTTTAACGACGCCCCGCAGTACTTGTTCGGAGCCCAAGATCTCATCGAGTGCGCGTATCTCGGCTTCTAACTCGGCCTTCTCGGTTTCCAGCTCGATCCGGGAGAACTTGGTGAGCCGGCGCAGGCGTAGCGACAGGATGTGGTCGGCCTGGATCTCATCCAGTTCGAAGGCAAGCATGAGGCGCGAACGCGCTTCATCTACATCGTCGGAGGAGCGAATGATCGCAATCACGTCGTCGATGTCAAGGATCGCAACCAGGAGGCCTTCTACCAGGTGGAGGCGGTCCATCGCCTTTTGCCGGCGGAACTGCGACCTGCGCCGCACTACTTGGTAGCGGTGGTCGAGGTAAACCTCAAGCATCTCTTTAAGACCAAGAGTTTGCGGGCGTCCATCAACGAGGGCTACGGCGTTTACAGAGAACGAATCTTCAAGTGGTGTGAGCCGGTATAGCTGCTCCATCACAGCCTCAGGATTGAAACCGTTCTTGATTTCAATTACTAGGCGCACGCCGTGGTGGCGATCCGTTAGGTTTGTGACGTTTGAGATTCCCTGAAGGCGCTTAGCATTCACCTGATCTTTGATGCGTTCTATAACGCGCTCTGGACCAACCATGTAGGGTAGCTCGGTGACAACTAGGCCACGCTTGCGGGGAGTCACTCGCTCCACGTTCATCTTGGCACGAACTTTGAATGAACCGCGGCCGGTGGTGTAGGCCTCCTCAATGCCTTCCTGCCCGATAATGATGCCGCCCTCGGGAAAGTCCGGGCCGGGCACGAAGCGCATGAGGTCAGAAACTGTGGCATCCGGGTTATCAATCAGGTGGGTGGTTGCAGCGATGACCTCACCGAGGTTGTGCGGAGCAATATTTGTAGCCATGCCTACCGCAATGCCGGATGCGCCATTGACTAAAAGGTTTGGAAATCCGGCTGGTAAAACATCGGGCTGGGTTAGACGGCTGTCGTAGTTTGGCACGAAGTTAACGGTGTCTTCATGCAGGTCTTTCACCATGTCGAGGGCGGCAGGGGCAAGGCGAGCCTCCGTGTACCTCGCGGCAGCCGGGCCGTCATCTAGCGATCCGAAGTTACCGTGCCCATCAACGAGGGGAACGCGTAGGTTGAAGTCTTGTGCAAGACGTACGAGGGCGTCGTAGATTGCCGCGTCACCGTGCGGGTGAAGCTTACCCATCACCTCGCCAACAACACTTTGCGACTTCACGTGGCCGCGTTCGGGGCGAAGCCCCATTTCAGACATTTGATAGAGGATACGGCGTTGCACGGGCTTCGCGCCATCACGTGCATCCGGAAGTGCGCGAGCGTAGATTACAGAGTAGGCGTATTCGAGGAAGGATCCTCGCATTTCGCTGGAAACATCAATCTCTACAATGTGTTCGTCTACGCTGGTATCAACCGTTTTTGGCATAACTCTCATTGTGTCAAAAAGTTTGCGCAACTGAAATTTAAGCGAGGGTATGTCTGTTGGAAGCGGCTATGAGTTTGGATAAAGCGCAGGCTATGCGAGCCTCGCAACCGTCTATCTGCGATATTTTGCCCGTGGTTTTTGGAGCGTGGGGAGTGAGCGGGCCAACGCCGCAGTCTGAGGTGCAGCGCGAGTGCCTTGCAAACTATCTGCAGTTGGAACAGGGCCAGCAAATCCTCGTGGTGTTGATTGACGGTTTTGGTTTTGACCTTGTAACGAACCATTTTCCTTACACGCCGTTTTTGCGCTCGCGAAAAGCCGACATGTTGAGGGCGTGTACCGTTCTGCCCTCAACCACCGCCGCGGCTATTTCGTCTTTTGCAACCGGCCTTATGCCCGGAAAGACGAATATGGTGGGCTGGTCTGTGAAAGACGGTAGCCAGGTAACTACGCTTCTTACCTTCGAAAACGCGAGTGTTCCTCCGGAAAAATGGCAGGCGAATCCCACCATGTTTGAGGTCGCGAGCCGCGTTGGCATAAGCTCTGCCGCAATCATGCCGCAGCGGTTTGCCGGATCAGGTTTAACCATGGCGGCCCTTCGCGGAGCACGCCCGGTAGGTGCGCAGACCCTTGACGAGCGAATAGACGCGGCAATGCAACAGCTACGCGAGGGCGCGGCGGTTGTCTACCTGTATTGGTCTGACCTTGACCACGCTGGGCACGGTTTTGGTACAGACTGCGACGAGTGGGTTGCCGAACTCGAGCTGGTGGACGCGGCGCTCGCACGCATAAATAGAGAACTGCCAAAGGGCGTGTGCGCGCTTGTAACGGGCGATCACGGCATGGTTAACACGCGGCCGGAAAGGCGCATAGACGTGGCGCAAAATCCGCATTTGCAGCAGGACTTAAAGCTGATCGCAGGCGAGGGCAGAGCCGTGCATATCCACGCGGCCACCAACCCCAACGAAGTGATCGGCCGCTGGAGAGACGAACTGGGGGAGCGCGCCACCATCGTGCAGGGTGGCGAAGTAGTAGAAATATTGGGCGGTGAAAGCGGAGCAACACTTACGGGTGATGCCGTGGCATTCATACACGATGACTGGGTGGTGGTGGATTCACGCACTCAGCCTAAAAAGTCGATAGACCTAGTGGGGGTGCACGGCTCGTTCAGCTCTGCTGAGCTTGCCATTCCGATCCTCAGGTTCGATTAGTTACTGCGCGTGCCAAAAACGATTTCGTCCCACGAGGGGACCGAGCGGCGCTTACCACTACGATTGTTCTTCTTTGGTTCAGGCTCTTGAACTTCGAGTTTTTCAAAGCCGGGCAACGCGTCACTGTCTTCGCTTACAACCGGCTGCGGCTGGGCCGGTTCGGGTTCGGCGATGGGCTCCTCGGCCTCCACCTTCGACTCAGGCTGGGCTGGTTTAGGGAAGCGCAACAGCGATGGCTTCTCAACGGTCTCAGTTTTACTTTGCGATTTCGATTCCCTGCGTCGGCCTCGTTTCGAAGCCAAATCGCCAAGGATCTTCTCGACGTCGTCAGGTGAGGCCGCTTCTCCCGGCGTGTTGGTAGGAGCTTCGCCTTCAGGCAGACTCGTCACATTGGTGGCGGCGGGAGTGGTGGTTTCGGTAAGCCAGCGCGCTTCTTCATCCAGTGCGCAAATAAGGACACCGCGGTTGGATACCTGCCAGGAGGCGCGGCGCTCGGTGGCTGCCTGAACAAATGTTAGGTGCAGCTCCCACGGGCGGTCGCCCTCGCGTAGCGCGGTCCAGGAAAGGGAGTGGGCATCGACGCCTCGGGTTGCGAGTCTGTCGATTACCAGGTCGCCCAGTTGGGGTGCTCCCGCCTCGCCACCGACGGGCTCGGCCAATGCGGCGGACACGATGTAGTTGCGTTCGGTGACAATCGGCGCAAGAAAGCGATTAATGCGGTCAATGTCGATGTCATAGTTCGCCGCGATTTCGGCGGCTGGCATGCCCGCACGCAGAAGTTGCTGGATTTCGCGAGGACGCAGGACGGACCCGGATTTGGGAAATGACTCGAGCTTCAGCTCACCTCGCCTGATCGCTGCCTTGAGAGCATCATCCACAACAATCATGTAGCGTTCGCCGTCTTTATCGGTAAAAACCAACTGCGAACCATCCCCGTGCGGGCCTAAAAGTTCAAGCTCGATCATTAATCCTCCGTCCCTAGTATGAAGCATGGCACCTAAGTGGCTCTCATCGTGCTACATTATGCGCGTGTCGCTTGTCGGTTGCGTTCATTGCTGAAATCAATGCTAATATCCCCGCGCGGCATTAATATGCAGTAACAGCTGTTGTGTCCACCCAGATGAGTATGAAGAGGTAACCATGGCTACAGATTACGATGCGCCTCGTAAGAACGATGATGATGTTTCGGAAGACTCTCTCGAAGAACTGAAGAGCCGTCGCAATGACCAGGGCTCGAATGTGGTCGATGAGGATGAGAACGAGATTGCAGAAGATTTCGAACTACCGGGCGCAGATCTATCTAATGAGGAGCTCACAGTTCGGGTTGTTCCGCGTCAAGATGACGAGTTCACCTGTTCGGAGTGCTTCTTGGTACACCACATTTCGCAGCTTGCCTACGAGCAGGATGGGCTGCCTGTATGCACCGAGTGTGCGGAGTAGACTGGCCGTTCGGTAGGTTTTGATTGTAGTAGGTGAAATTTAGTGGCGTTATTCAAGCGCAAGAAGAAGACCGAGGACGTGGCGCAGGCCCGCGACGAAGAACCGCTGGCAGATGACGCGTCTGCTGAAGCCGGCGGAGCGCAAGCCCCGGAGCACGGGCCTTTCGACATCAGCCAGCGTGACGTTTCTAAGGGATACATTGACCTTGGGCCACTAAAACTTCCCGCTATTGCAGGAATTCAAATCCAGCCCGTGTTCTCGCCGGACAAAACCATTTTGCGAATGAACGTGGTGATTGGTAATTCCGTCATGCAGATGATGGTGATTGCGAATCCGAAGTCCGGTGGTGCAGCCCAGGAGGTGCTACGCGCCACGAAAGAAGCGCTGGAACAGCAGGGTGCCAAGGTTGAGGTACGCGAAGGTCCATGGGGCGAAGAATTGGTTGCGCACACGGTGGTGAAGACCCAAGATGGGCGCGATGCAATAGCTCCGAGCAGGATCTTCACTATTGAGGGTAACCGTTGGGCGTTGCGTATTGACCTTGCGGGTGCTGCTCTGTCCGATGAGAAAGCTTGGGAGCCCGTTGCGGCGGTCATTTCTGGCCTCGTTATCGAACGTGGTGACGCGCCGCGAGCACCGCTTTCGGTAATCCCGTTCACGCTTCCATCAGAGCTTACGGCGGCTTCTGAGCCGCAGGACGATAAGTAGTAGGTTGACTCTTCCAACGCGATTAGTAGACCAGCCGCGCACTGCTATCGCGGCATTGAAACCGCGGATGCGCGCGGTGGTTTCGGGGCGAGTGGTTGCCATAACGTACCCGATTGAAGGCGCGTCGATGACGCTACGGGCACACTTGAAGGATGATACGGGTACCGTCATTGTTGCCTGGCCGGGTAGGCGTGAGATTCCGGGCATTCACGTTGGTGCCCGCATGGTCGCCCAGGGTAACGTGATGCAACAGTTTTCTGAGCAGCTTCTGTGGAATCCTCATTTTCAAATCCTGGGGGACGATGATGAGTGATTTGATCGACGAGGCGGCAGGCAATCCCGGCGGTAAGAGCAAATCTTTAGCCAGCCAGCTTAACGCCGATCAGTTTGACGCGTGGCAGGCGGTTGGCGGAGTGCGCGGCGCGATCGAATCCGTGCTTCCGGTGTTGGTGTTTGTGGTTGCTTACGTGATCACGATGGACCTGAAATGGCCACTCATTTTGGCAGGCGGCATTTCGGTAGTGCTGATTTTGGTTCGGCTGGTAAGTCGGCAGCCAGTCACATACTCAGTTTCCGGGTTCGTGGGCGTAGCCATCGGAGTTATTTGGGCCCTGTGGTCGGGTAGGGGCGAGAACTTTTTCGCTTTTGGCATCATTACTTCAGCCGCGTATGGGCTGGCAATTATGGTGGCTAATTTGGTCCGCTACCCGGTGGTGTCGATGGCGCTGACAGCGGTTTGGCAATTGCGCTGGAAGTGGTGGCAAAATCCGGGCTCGCTTGATCGTTTGGCAAGGGTATCGCGAAATCTGTCATGGTTGTGGTTCGCCCTATTCGCCTTGCGGTTCTTGGTGCAGATCCCGCTGTGGCTGGGCGGCCAGGTTGCGATGCTCGGAACGGCCAAATTGCTTCTGGGACTGCCCCCATTCCTCCTCGTCGCTTGGGTTACATGGGTTCAGTTACGCCCGTATAGGGAAGTCGTGCAGACGGAGTCCAAGGGCAACGCGACAGCTGCCGACTAGATCGGTGCGCGCTTTCTAAACTTGCATCGGGGAGAAGCCCTACGCGCCCGGCCTATTTGGAGCCGAACACCTGCTCGACGTCTTGGCCAAGAGACTTTTCAAATGAAGACAGCATTAGAACCACTTCGTCTCCGGCGGCAAGTTCGAACTCGTCCTCATTATCAACGGGCGCGTCGTCACGCAGTACGGTGAGCACGCGCGCATCGGAAGGCAGACCCAACTGGGCGATCTTCTTTCCGCTTGCGCGTGAATCAGCGGGAAGCGTTATGGCATAGATTGCGGTGCCGGCCTCGTGGAACTGGAAGAGGCGAACTAAAGCGCCAACGCTCACGGCTTCTTCAACGAGGGCGGTCATGACGCGCGGGGTGGAAACGGGTACGTCAACGCCCCAGGTTGAGTTGAACATCCACTCGTTTTTTGGGTTGTTCACGCGGGCAACAACGCGGGGCACGCCAAACTCTGTTTTGGCTAGCAAAGAGATGACGAGGTTTGCTTTATCGTCTCCGGTTGCGGCAACCATGACGTCACAGTTGCCCACGTTTGCGGCGTCAAGAGTTTCGGGCGAGCAGGCGTCTGCCAGGATCCAATCAGCTTCAGCCACAGTGGCGACACGCATCTGGTCGGGCAGACGATCAATGAGGGTAACTTCGTGTTTCTTGAGTAGAAGTTCGCGCGCGATAGAGCGCCCAACCGAACCTGCTCCGGCGATTACGATAAGCATTTATGCTCCCACTGCTGGATCGTTAGCAAGGATTTCGCGGATCCTGGTTTCCTCAGCCAGTGAGATCGCGAAGTAAAGTTCGTCATTTTCTTGAACGATTAGGTCATCGTTAGCCACGTCCATGTGGCCTTGGCGGGACACGAACACAACGGGGTATTCGGTTAGCTGGCGAACCATAGCGAAGGACAATCCGTACCAGCTAGATTCAGGCCGGGCGCAAACCAGGGCAACATCTCCGGTGGGGTGCGTCCACACGCGGCTCACGTCCGGCGGCATCATCCAAGACAGCACTGCTTCGGTTGTTCGCCGCACCGTGGCAATGGTGGGAATACCAAGCTTTTCGTATACTTCCGCACGAGTCGGGTCATAGATCCTGGCCACAACGCGTTCAACTTTGAAGGTTTCACGCACCACTCTTGCAGAAATGATGTTCGAGTTATCTCCGTTAGACACTGCCGCAAAAGCGTAGGCATCTTCAATACCGGCTTGCCGTAGCGTGTCGCGGTCAAATCCTACGCCAGTCACGCGTCGGCCAGTAAAGTTTGCGGGCAGACGCCGAAAGGCCTCGGGATTTTGGTCGATTACAGCCACCGAGTGGCCTCTTTGATCTAAAAGCGTGGCAAGCGTTGTTCCAACGCGCCCGGCTCCCATGACAACAAAGTGCATTTAATAAAACTATCAAGAACGCGCTCGCTTCGTGTGCCTGTAGAGTTGGGGACATGACATCAACGAGCGCGGGTATTAGGCGAGCGAAGGGCGGAGCATATCCGCTGGCGCGAGCATCCGCATTCCTCGCTTCGGCTTCGCTACTGGTTTTGATCCCAATTTGGCAGCCGGATGCGCTACTGCACGTGCTGTCACCACTGGGCTACCTAGACGCCTCAATCGCGGCGTGGCTCACCGTGTTTGCGGTTCCGCTTATTGCGCTAATCGCGATTTCTGACATTCCGGTTCTACTAGCCAGACGCCGGTACGTAGGGGACTTCGCGGGCGTCGATGATTCGCTTGGCACCCGAATGTCCACTCTCACGGCGGCGGCGCAACTTTCTGAATACATCGTGACGTTCGCTATCGCAGGGGCCTCGATTAGTTTCTTGCTCGGATCCATGTGGCCCGTGCTTATTCCCGCGCGCACGCCGATTGCAATATGCGCCGTTGTTGCCATTGCAATGCTGCAGACCTTCCAAGTGGCGCCGCGCTCGACCAGGGGCGGTGCAACCATAGTTGTGCTTAGCTTCCTCCTACTGCTGTTTTTGACCGCCGGCATGATCGGGTCATCGCCGTACTTCTCGCAAACCTCCTCGGCAGACCTTGCGATAGTCACAACCGAGGTTGGAAGCCGCTCGCCGTTTGCGCGTGGAATCGTGCCTGCCCTTGGCCTTGGGCTTGGCGTTGTCCTCGCCCCCGCGCTGCTCCTTAGACACCTAACCGCAGACCTTTCTTACTTTTCTTACCCGCATGTTAAGCACGCTGGTATTGCAAAAATTTCAATGAGCCTAGCTGCCTCGATGACGGCCATGCTCGCCATGCTCAACATCCGCGACGTCGATTCTGCGCGGTTCATTGGACGGCGCAACACCTTCTACGCGGCCCTGCGCACGGTAGGCGTGGAAGAATGGTTCTTGCTGGTTACGACGATCGTTTTGATTATTACGGCAATAGCATCAGCGAGGACGGTGCTGCACAGCGCGGACAAGCTTAGTGGTGAACTAGCCAACTTCCATCTGCTTCCCGTCCACCTCATGAACGATCCAACAAGGATGGCGTTTACCCCCTTCATCTTCACCCTTGGAGCCATTGGTCTGATACTGGTGGGATCGGCCCAGTTTCGTATCCTCGTTCCAATGCTTGCAGTGTCAGGGTTCTTATCGCTCACCCTAACCCGGTGGTCAACCGTGAAATTCTGGAACGCGAAACTGAAAAATGAAGGGCACTTCCCAGAGAGGAACAAAATGAGACGTGCGCGTCTGATGGCACTAGGCGGCCTCGTGATCAGTGTGGTAGTGCTCGTGCTAGTCGTAGCCTCTGGCATCTTCGAGGGGGCCTGGGTAGTGGCCGGGCTCATTCTGCTGCTCTACTTCATGCTGTACGCCGTACGCCGCCACTACCTAAACTACGGAGTTGGCGCCGGTGAAACCACCACTGACGATCCAATCACGCCCGGGCGTGTACACTACATGATCATCGCGCAAAGTATGGGGCCAGCGCTCACACGCGCAACCAAATGGATCAAATCGACCAGACCGTACTCGATCGAGCTGATCCATGTAGATACCGGCGGCAGTGATAGTGAAGAAGCGCTCAAGAAATGGCGCGAGGAAAACCTCGGAGCGAACCTCACCGTCCTCGATGCCGGCCCTTCTAGGCCAACCGAAGCAATCATCGAGCACGTGCGTCGAACCCGGGCAGCACACCCGAACCGACTCGTAAACGTGGTGCTCCCTCATGTAGTGTTCAAAACCGCCTTACTTGGGCGCTTGCACAACACGGAAATGAAACACCTCGAAAAGACACTCCTAGACGAACCCGGCGTGTTGGTAACACTCGTGCCCTGGGCAGATTAAGGAAAGATAATGCACACCAACGGTGAAAGCCCCGACATCATCAAACAGGTCAGGGCGATACGTCCCGCCCATGGGGGAACATGCTTCTCACTCGTGGATGGCCGGCCCCTGTTCATCTCCGGAGCAATCCCGGAAGAGCTCGTAGACGTGCGCGTAGATAGCCGCCGCTCCAAAGTTTCCTACGGAAGTGCCATAAATATTTTGGAGCCTTCCGAACACCGCGTGGCGCATATTTGGCCCGAGGCCGCAGCGAGTGGTGTAGGCGGCGCAGACCTCGGACACGTTGCCCTCGAATACCAGCGCGAATGGAAAACGGAAGTTATTAAAGACCAGTTGGCGCGAGTCGGGGGAGCAAACACCCTCGAGAGAGTCATAGGCGCCGTGGGAGAAAGCGCCCTGCAGGTTCACCCGGCAAGTGACCCTCGCGGCTTAAACTGGCGCACTCGAGTTGATTTTGAGGTATCACGGGCAAGGCGCCTCGCAATGAAGAAAGAAAACTCAAACGAGCTGGTCGAAATTGAAACCATGCCTCTCGCTGTGGAACCGATCCTCGAGCTTGGCATGTTAGGCGATACTCCCTGGAAGCAGTACCTGCGTCCCGGCAAGAAAGTTCGCATAGTTGCCCCGGGCGATGGCGGACGCCGGGTTGTAATCGGTAACCAGGTATTTAACGGCGCAAACCGGCGCGTAGGTGACCGGGCCGATTGGCAGGTGCGCGCTCGCGGAACGGTTGAGAAGTTCTCGGTGGCTGCCTCGGGCTTTTGGCAGGCTCACGTTAGCGCTCCTGCTGACCTGGTAGAGCTCGTGCTTGACGGTGCGCGCGTGCAAGAGGGCGACGCCGTGATTGAACTTTACGCCGGGGCGGGACTGTTCACTAAGTTCTTGGGCCGCGAGCTTGGACCGCGCGGCGCTATCGTGTCGATTGAGGGATCAAAAGAAGCAGTTGGCTACGCTAGGGAGAACCTTCGCGGGGTTGAGGTTGATCGTGATCTGCGTGCCGGACGGGTGAACTCAAAATCCATAATGCGCGCATGGTCTGACCTGGGGGAGAGGCCGCGAACTATCGTTTTGGATCCTCCTCGCAGTGGTGCCGGTAAAGATGTCATAGGTGCGCTCGCGGCGGTGGGAGCCAGCCGGGTTGTGCTGGTGTCCTGTGATCCGGCCGCGGGTGCGCGTGACCTCGCCGGCCTTTTTGACGCCGGATATGAATTAGAGGTGTTCACTGCCCTCGACCTGTTCCCGCAAACCCACCACGTGGAGATAGTTTCCGTTCTGACTCGAAAGTAACCTCGTGCCAAACTAGCCGAGCCGTGCGTCTTGGCGTAAATGTAGTGTGGAATAAAGCGTCTACTAGGAGAAACTGCGATGATTGCGATAACCGATAGCGACGGCTTTGTGAAGATCGATGCTGAGCAAATTGACCAGGCTATGCGCCAGGAGTTTGGGAATGCGGAAGAGTGGAAGGTTTACTCCGATTTTGATTCGATGCTTCCCGATAAGGAGAACATCGAAATCATCTTGAATAACGCGCCCTTGAACTCGGCAAAGCTAGATCAGTTCCAGAACCTGCGTTGGGTGTTTTCCTACTCTGCGGGTATAGATCGCTATCCGCTGCGCGAACTTTCTAAGATGGGCGTGGTTTTGACCAACACCTCTGGCGTGCAGGCAAAGCCCATCGCAGAACAGGTTTTCGGCGCAATGATCATGTTCTCACGCAACCTGATAACCGCGTTCCAAAACCAAGCGGATAGGGTCTGGGATCAGACCATTGCGGTTAGTGAACTAGCCGATCAGAAACTCTTGATCGTCGGAGCTGGGGCGATCGGGCGCGAAATTGCTCGCAAGGCAAAAGCCTTCGACATGCACGTTACCGGTATCCGAAATCGCCTTACCGATGAGCTCCCTCAGTACTTCGACGCCATGTTTACCATGGATTCGCTGGAATCCCTCCTGCCTCAGGCAAACTACGTTGTATGCGTACTTCCTTCCACAGACGCCACCCGAGGACTCTTCGATTCCTCCAAATTTGCGCTAATGAACGGCGAGGCTGTTTTCATAAATGTTGGGCGCGGTGATCTTACCGTTGAAGAAGACCTCGTTGCCGCGCTGAGGGCGCAAACGCTAAAGGGCGCTTACCTAGATGTGTTCGCCACGGAGCCGGTTCCGAAAGATTCGCTGCTGTGGGACCTGGATAACCTATTGATGACTCCTCACAACTCCGGTCCGAGCCAGCACTACTTCAAGCGCGCGTTCGCGATATTCGCCCAAAACCTTCGCCGTTATCGCCGCGGCGAGCCTCTCATCAACCAGATCAACTACGACCTCAAATACTAATCAGTAGTGAACCGTCCTTGCCGTGCTATTTAACTAAAGCTCTCGTAGCGAAAAGTATGCGCCCAAGGGCGGTTCTTTATGCTTAAAAACCGCATGTTCTCGGGCCTGTTATTTGAAACACAGCGAAAAGCGTGCCAACCAACGAAAATGTTGAGTGAAAGTGTTAGCATTAAGTATCTTGACATCGAGATATTGATGTTGGAGAGCAGTCTCATATTTCACGAGGAGATGACGTGACCAGCCTAGACAGTTTCAAGTCCCGCGCGGATCTTGATGTAGATGGTAAGTCTTACGAAATTTACCGGCTCGACGCTGTGCCGGGAGCATCGAAGCTACCTTACGCTCTGAAGGTTTTGGCAGAAAACCTTCTTCGTACCGAAGATGGTGCGAACACCACCAAAGAACACATTGAGGCCCTGGTTAACTGGGATCCTTCGGCCGATCCAGACACGGAGATCCAGTTCACCCCCGCACGCGTAGTGCTTCAAGACTTCACGGGTGTGCCCTGCGTGGTAGACCTTGCAACCATGCGTGAGGCCGTGGCTGACCTGGGCGGCGATCCAAACAAGATCAATCCACTAAATCCGGCTGAACTCGTGATTGACCATTCGGTACAAATCGACTCGTTCGGTACGCAAAGCGCATTTGCTCGAAACGTCGAACTGGAATACCAGCGTAACGGCGAGCGCTACCAGTTCTTGCGTTGGGGCCAGGATGCGTTTGAAAACTTCCGCGTTGTTCCGCCGGGCACGGGCATCGTCCACCAGGTGAACATCGAATACCTAGCACGTACCGTGTTCACCAAGGAAGAAGACGGTAAGACCGTTGCCTACCCGGACACCTGCGTGGGAACCGACTCGCACACAACGATGGTGAACGGCCTGGGCGTCCTCGGTTGGGGCGTTGGCGGTATTGAAGCTGAGGCCGCCATGCTCGGCCAGCCCGTTTCGATGCTGATCCCGAAGGTTGTGGGCTTCAAGCTGTCCGGCGAGATCCCCTCGGGCGCAACCGCAACTGACGTTGTCCTCACCATCACGCAAATGTTGCGCGAACACGGGGTTGTAGGCAAGTTTGTTGAGTTTTACGGCGAAGGCGTTGCAGCAGTGCCACTGGCCAACCGTGCAACGATCGGCAACATGTCGCCAGAGTTCGGCTCCACTGCTGCGATCTTCCCGATCGACGACGTCACCCTCGACTACCTGCGTCTTACCGGTCGCGATGAGTCCCTTATCCGCCTCGTTGAGGTATACGCGAAGGAACAGGGCCTATGGCACGATCCGTCGCGCGAAGCGAAGTACTCCGAATACCTCGAGCTAGATCTTTCCACAGTTGTTCCATCCATTGCCGGCCCAAAGCGCCCGCAGGACCGCATCGAACTATCTGAAGCCAAGGAATCCTTCGCGGGCACTCTCCCGGACTACATTTCAGGCAAGGGCCTGGAGCCAACGGGCCTCGACAAGTCGCTTGCAGATTCCATGGGTACTTCTGACCCGGTCAAGTTCGGCAGCCAAGAAGATGCCGTTCCGCCGAGCGAGCCAAAGCTTGCTGATGAGCGTCCTCATCACCGGGTGGGCATCACGCTTGCTGACGGCACCGAGACAGTGCTTGACCACGGTGATGTTGTAATCGCCTCGATTACGTCCTGCACCAACACGTCAAACCCGTCGGTCATGATGGCAGCCGCATTGCTCGCTAAGAATGCGGTAGAAAAGGGCCTAAAGAGCAAGCCGTGGGTTAAGACTTCAATGGCGCCTGGCTCGCAGGTTGTTACCAATTACTACGAGAAGGCCGGAATGTGGCCGTATTTGAACGAACTGGGCTTCAACCTGGTTGGTTACGGCTGCACCACGTGTATCGGTAACTCCGGACCGCTACCGGACGAAGTCTCTGCAGTTGTGAACGAAGAGGATCTAACGGTTGTTTCGGTACTCTCCGGTAACCGCAACTTCGAAGGTCGCATCAACCCTGACGTCAAAATGAACTACCTGGCTTCGCCGCCGCTCGTAATCGCCTACGCGCTGGCCGGAACCATGGATTTCGACTTTGAAACGGAGCCGCTTGGTCAAGACCAGGATGGCAACGACGTGTTCCTGCGCGACATCTGGCCCGATCCGAAGCTGGTACAGGAAACGATCGATGCGACGATTGACCGCGAAATGTTCCTGCACGACTATGCTGATGTGTTCAAGGGTGACGAGAAGTGGCGCGCCCTTGAAACGCCGGACGGCGCAACGTTCGACTGGGCGGAAGACTCCACCTACATTCGCAAGGCCCCGTTCTTCGAGGGCATGACGATGGAACCGGATCCGGTCAAGGACGTGAAGGGTGCGCGCGTACTGTTGAAGCTCGGCGATTCGGTAACCACCGACCACATTTCGCCAGCCGGCTCATTCCGCGCAGACACGCCCGCCGGTAAGTACCTGGTTGACAACGGTGTGGAGCGTCGCGACTTCAACTCCTACGGTTCTCGCCGTGGTAACCACGAAGTCATGATTCGCGGTACTTTTGCAAACATTCGCATCAAGAACCAGCTACTTGACGATGTTGAGGGCGGCTATACCCGCGACTTCACGGCTCCCGGTGGGCCGCAGGCAACCGTGTACGAGGCTGCGCAGAATTACCGCGAAGCCGGTGTTCCGCTTGTGGTGCTCGGTGGTAAGGAATACGGCTCCGGATCCTCTCGTGACTGGGCTGCTAAGGGCACCAGCCTGCTGGGCGTGAAGGCAGTAATTACCGAATCCTTCGAGCGGATTCACCGCTCTAACCTGATCGGTATGGGCGTCATGCCGCTGCAGTTCCCGGCCGGTGAAAACGCTGACTCGCTCGGTCTCGACGGCACCGAAGTCTTTGACATTGAAGGCATTGAGGCGCTGAATGAGGGCGTAACACCGAAGACCGTTAAGGTATGCGCTACCAAGGAAAACGGTGACACGATTGAGTTCGACGCGGTTGTACGCATCGATACACCGGGTGAAGCGGACTACTACCGCAACGGTGGCATCTTGCAGTACGTTCTTCGCGAACTCGTGAAGTAAACGCACACTAAGCGGGCGGGGCCGAAGAACTGGTCTCGCCCGCTTAGTGTGTGTGAGGGGGAGGCAGGAAGGCACGGAATCCGCTTCTGGCTACGCGAGCTAACTCCTCGTGAAAATGAGGGCATCGAAGTGATGGGAGGACTTCCCGGGAGAGTTAAGAAGTAGCCTCGTCGATGTCACGATTGGCGTGACGTTGCTGCCAGCGAGAGCCCCAGGAAGACTCGGCTTCGCGTCGTTCCAAGGCGCGGCGCTGCTCGCGATACATGCGACGAACCAGTTCCTCAGAAGAAATCCATCCAATAACCTCCCCGCTTTCAACTACCGGCATGCCGGCCACGTGCGTAGCAAGCATTCGTTGCATGAACACCGAGGGCGTGGCGCTTGCCGGAACTGAAGCGGTGGACAGATGTAGGTCAGCCACAGTTGGAGGAGTATCGTCAGACAGGCGCGCGCTGGCAAGCTCCATTGAAGATACGGTGCCCACAAACTTCCCCTCCTCATCTACTACGGGAAGAAGTGAAGATTCCGACGAGCGCATGATTTGAGAGGCTTCCGGGATTGTATTGGTTGTAGCGATCAGGCCTGGAACGGGGCCCATTAGGGTCTTCGCAGCGTTATTGCCCATCAAGGTGGCATCGACGGGATCATCGAGGATGTCGCCGCGGCGAATAAGCTTTTCGGTGTAGATCGTTTTGCGGCTAAGGAATCTCGAGGTTCCGGTAGCAATGACAATGGCAAGCATGAGGGGAAGAACGAGGCCGTACTGGCCGGTCATCTCGATGATTAACAGGACGGCGGCCATAGGCGCGCGAATAGCTCCCGCAAAGCACGCCCCCATACCTATAACGCCAAAGACGGCGGGACTGGTGGAGGTTAGTGGCTCCAGGTACATGCCGATGGCGGTCCCCACAATCGCACCAATGTACATCGAAGGGGCAAACAGGCCGCCTGCGCCTCCGATTGCAACGGTGTAGGTGGAGAACAGTATTTTCAAGCCCGCATGTAGCAACAGAGCTGAAGCGGTGTAAGCGCCCAAGAGAGCTTCTGTTTGGATTGTTGTCGAAGTGCCGAAGAGTTCGGGGAACATCCACAGACCGAGTCCAAGAAAAATGCTGCCAACCACGGGCCGGCGCCATTCTGGGCCACGGTCGATTCGGTCTAGAAGATCTGCTAGCAAATAGAGCGTTTTTGACAGTAATAGACCGGTGAGTCCGCACAGTAGCCCCACTAGGGGAACGGCCCACAGATCCAGTTGTGACTCCAGGTTATAGGCGCCCGGGAGGCTAATGATGAATTTGTCGCCGAGGATCGCTCGCGAAACTAATACGGAGGATACGGATGACAGTACGGCTAGGCCGAAGATCTCTGCGGAAAATTGCACGAGGATTACTTCCATCGCGAACACGGCCGCAGCCAGGGGCGCGTTGAAGGTGGCGGACACACCTGCGGTAGCGCCGCAAGCGACGAGTACCATCACGCGTTTTACCGGCATACGCAGGCGGCGTGCGATCATTGAGGAGATCGCAGCGCCCGTCTGCACAACCGGGCCTACCTTACCCACCGAGCCGCCGCCCCCAATGGTTAGCGCGGCAGCAATGACCTTGATAAACCAAACGTTACGGGGCATGTCGCCGCCATTGCGGCGAACTGCCAGCATTACTTCTGGAATGCCCAGACCGCGCGTAGTAGGCGCCCACTTTTGCATCAGCGGACCGTAGATCAGCGCGGAGATTACGGGCGTGAAAATCACAAACCACGAGCCAATCCCAAGCCAGCCATGCGCAGCGCCGCCCGTTGGAGCGTAGTCCGTATAGCCGGTCATGAGGTATTCCCACCCGATGATCAGGTAGTGCATGAACACGACCATCAGTCCAGTAAGGGCACCGGCCGTCACCGCAACCGCAGCTTGACCGGTGCGCCTATATACGAGGAGATGGCGGATCCTTCCAGTAAGTTCACGCGGGTGCGGTAAGCCGCCCGCCTCACTCGGCACTGGCGATTCCCCAAGCCTGCTTGTAGAAGTCCAGTTCAGTTAGTAGAGCATCTTGAATCGTGTCGGAGCGGACAAATCCGTGTCCTTCTCCCTCGTAAATCTTTAGTTCGACAGTACGCCCCAGATTTTCGAGGGCATCCTTCATCATCTGCGCCTGAGAAGGTGGCACCACGTGGTCTTCACTACCTTGCAGCAAGAGGAGGGGGGCTTCAACGTTTTCAATATGGTTGATCGGAGACTTCTCGGCCCAAACCGGGTCGGAAAGATCGCTTGAACCTACGAGACGGCCAATGTAGCGCGACTCAAACTTGTGCGTATCCTTAACTAGCGCGGCAAGGTCCGCGATACCGTACAGCGATGTGCCTGCGGTGAATGTCTTGGACGTTGCGAGGGCTAGCAGGGTGGCGAAACCGCCTGCGGAGCCGCCGCGAATCGCAACGCGCTTTGGGTCAGCCAGGTCTTTATCAACCAGGTATTGGACGCCGGTTTCGGCATCGCTTACAACCATCTCGCCCCAGTTACCGTTCAGACGCTCGCGATAAGGCCTGCCCCAACCTGTGGAACCGCGGTGATTAACATCCAAAATCGCAAAGCCGCGCGAAGTCCAGAACTGTTGTGACAAGGTGAGGCCCGGGCGAGCCGCCGAGGTGGGGCCGCCGTGAATCATGACGATAAGCGGGGGCAGTTCGCCCTCGGGCGCCGTGAATGAAGGCGAGGCAGGCGGGTAGTAGTATCCGTGGGAGATTTCGCCGTCCTCGGTGGGCCACTCGATGGGCTCGGGCTTAGAAATCACACGTTCGGGCAGATCCGTCCAGGTAGACGAGCGCAACTCGGTCACCTCACCGTTCTTGATCTGAACGATTGCTGGCGTGCGCGTATCGGAGTCTGCAAGCATGACAACCCGGCCGTTGTAGGCCGCGACGTTGCCAACGGGACGCCAATCCGTGTGCCAGGTCTCCAGCTGTCCGTTATCTAGGCGCACTGTTCCCAGGTGCCAGTACGGACCTTCAGCCCACGAACAAATCAGATGATCTTCATCCAGGTTGTCAAACGAGTGCAGACCCAGTTGCCAGTGCGGATGAGAGAAAGCTTTTTGGGAGGGGTGTAGGCGGCGGGTGCGCAGGCGCGTGGTCCACGCGTTCAAGTCCTCGCCTTCGTGCCACTCAAACCCCTCGGTGCGGTACAGGTTTGCCCAGCCGCTTGAATCATCAACGTGGATGAGATCGCCAGCGGCGGTCCACCTTGGCTCATAAACGGCTACGTCCTTCTGCCCGACAACCGTAACCATTTGGTCAATGTCGCCCTCGAAAGAAATTGATGCGACGTGGAGTTTAGCGCTGGTCCACGGCATGTGCGGATGATTCCAGGTAAGCCACGCAAGCTTGGTGCCATCGGGTGAGAGCGTGGGGGCAGCAACGAAATCAGTCTTGTCGTAAAGCGTCTTCACCCGCTCTGGTTCGCGCGCTCCCGACCCATCGAGTGGGATAGAAACCAGGTAGTTCTTTGGCTCGCCCTCGCCCGTGTGGTCTTCACAGACCGCGTAAACCACGTCGCGCACATCAGCAATGTGGAAGTCGCCGTAGCGGCGCTTAGATAGCTCGGTCAGAGGAATAATACCGGGAGTCTGATCGTTAAGATCAAACTTGTAAACGCGGTCATCACCGGCGTGCGAGAACACGATAACGCCCTCGTGAACGGCGTAAGCGCGGCCGCCGTACTCGTGCACGCGAGTGCGAACGTCAGGCAAGATAGTGCCCTCAATCATGGGCAAAACCTCTTCGGTAATGCCTACGCGGCCTTTGCGAAGCAGAACGTTACGACCTCCCTGGTTAGCCCTGCCTTCAACCCACATGGTTGCGTCACGATCCACGCGAAGTTGGGAAAGCGTGACCGTTCGTGCGGTTAGGTCGTCAACACCGATTGGGGAATCCCAAGTGCCGTAGGGGCGTTTTTGCGTCATTTTCAGTTCCAATCTTCACTCTGGGCCTAACTACTAATTTAGCGCGTTTAATTTTTGTGTGGGCAGGCAAGCTGATTTCGCCTTTAGTTATCGTGAATGAACTTTGCCCATTAAGATGGTGCTCATGAGTGAAAAGCCAGCCCCTAAACCCGGAAGACTTTTAGCTTCCATTAAGCAGCCTTCGGATTTGAAGGACCTCACTTCTGCCGATTTAGAAGTGCTGGCTGGCGAAATTCGCGAGTATTTGGTGCAGTCCGTTTCCCGCACGGGTGGCCACCTGGGCCCAAACCTAGGTGTGGTCGAACTGACGCTGGCGATTCACCGCGTGTTTGATTCACCACGCGACACGATTATTTTTGACACGGGCCACCAGGCGTACGTTCATAAGCTCTTGACGGGGCGCACGGATTTTTCAAAGTTGCGCCAAGAAGGGGGCCTATCTGGATATCCGTCGAGGACGGAGTCGCCTCACGACGTGGTAGAAAACTCGCACGCTTCAACCGCGCTGTCGTGGGCGGAAGGTGTGCTACGCGAATACCAGCGCACCGGTCGTGAAGACCACGTGGTTGCAGTTATCGGTGACGGCGCTTTGACGGGCGGCCTGGCGTGGGAAGCGATTAACAATATCGGTGACCATGCGGATGGCAACCTCGTAATTATTGTGAACGACAACGGGCGTTCCTACGCGCCCACCATTGGAGGCCTCGCACACCACCTGGATGCGCTGCGCGTGTCAGAGGGATATGAGAAGGCATTGGCGTGGGGCAAGAAGAAGCTCCTGTCGCACGGACGTCCCGGGGAGATGGCGTTCGATGCTCTTCACGGCATGAAGGAGGGCATGCGTGACGCGATTAGCGCGGGCATAATGTTCGCGGACCTCGGCATTAAATACATCGGCCCGTTCGACGGACACGACGAGGTGGCGCTCGAGTTTGCCCTCACTCGCGCCAAAGCGGCAAAACAACCCATTTTGGTGCACGTAATCACCAATAAGGGCCGCGGCTATGTTCCCGCAGAGGAGGACGTTGCTGACCGGTTCCATGCGGTAGGGAAGATCCACCCTGAGACGGGGTTGCCGGTAGCTCCCTCGCGATTTGGATGGACGGCAGTGTTTGCGGATGAGATCGTGAAGATCGCACGGGAAAATCCGAAGGTCGTAGCGATCACTGCAGCGATGATGGCGCCGGTTGGTCTGTTGCCAATGCATGAGGAGTTCCCCGATCGCGTCATTGACGTAGGCATTGCGGAACAGCACGCGGTTACTTCCGCTGCCGGTATGGCTTTTGCTGGCGCGCACCCGGTATTCGCGGTTTATGCCACGTTCTTGAACCGTGCGTTTGACCAGGTGCTTATGGACGTAGCTCTGCATAAGGCAGGCGTCACTTTTGTGCTTGATCGTGCAGGAATCACGGGTGATGACGGCGCTTCTCACAACGGCATGTGGGACATCGCAATGCTCTCTATTGTTCCCGGCCTGCGTCTGAATGCGCCGCGCGATGAGGAGACTTTGCGCCTCGCTCTTCGCGAGGCCGTTGAGGTAGATGATGCGCCCACGGTAGTTCGCTACGCAAAGGGTGCTCTACCGGACCCGATTCCAGCTATTTCGCGCCATCCGTGGGGTGATGTTCTGCGTGAAGGTGATCAGGCTCAGGTCGTGATCCTCGCTACGGGTGCGCTTGTGAAGAATGGGTTAGAAGTTGCGCGAATGCTTGATGACGCGGGCGTAGCAACAACCGTCATTGACCCGCGCTGGCTACTGCCGGTCAGCGCTGACCTGGTGGAACAGATCGCGAATGCGCAACTGGTTGTTACGTTCGAGGATGGTCTGCAGGAGGGCGGGTTTGGTTCCGCGGTGCGCGAAGCGCTCGCACGGGCGGGCAGATACACGCCAGTCATGGCCCGTGGCGTACCAAAACAGTTTCTCGACCATGCCAAACGAGATCAGATAATCGAGGATATTCACCTGGATCCTAAGCATTCGGCAAGCGAGATCCTGCAGGAGCTGAACAAGCTTTCATAGCGGGAGCAGATACCGATTAGTTGCTACCTCGGCTTAACTGCATTCGCCGTCTTCTTAGACACCTTGTATACGAGTCCGTAGTACAGGACCTAGTTGGTAGCTTTCACCAGCGCGCCTGCAACGCGTTCAATCTGCCACGCGCGTGCGCCGCGGCGGCGTAGGTACTCTCGCATTTCGTCCGGGCGAAGGACCGGGCCGTCCCAGGCTAAACGCTTTTGCACCCGAGGTTCTAACAAAACAGCGGGATCTATGCCTAGCTCTTTAGCGAGCGGCTCAATGGCCCGACGGATCGTTTTAAGGCGTGCAAGCTCATCGGGGTGTGCAGATCGCCATCCAGACACTTTCGGTAGCGTTCCCGGCGCAACGGGCTTACGTAGTGGTGGCAAATCGGTTTCGGACATGCATTTTGCGTGTCTGATTGCGCGGATCCACTCATCGGTGTGGCTGCGGGTGCGCGGGCGGCGCATTTCTTGAATGCTTAGCAGAGCCCGCTTATTTCGCGGAGGTTTGAATGCTAAAGACACGAGCGTGCGGTTGCTGATCAAGCGAGTTGGGGCAATATCTTGCTCCCTCGCAATGGCCTCGCGTGCTCTCCAAAGCTGCTGTAAAATCGCCAACTGGCGGCGCGTGCGGATTTTGCCTGCGCCGGGAATCGAACGCCACTTGTTCGGATCCGCTGGTTTAGGCTCTCTACTCAAAATGTGCGCGAATTCCTGCTCTGCCCAATCCCAGCGGCCGGCATCATACAGTTCGCGGCTGAGCACCCTGTATAGCTGAGTTAAAAATTCCACATCCAGCGCGGCGTAACGCAACCAGCTTCGGGGCAGTGGACGGTTAGACCAATCAGAAGCTTGATGCTCCTTATCGAGTGTTACGCCCAGGGTTTGTTCCAACACAGCGGCGAGCCCAATACGCTCAAACCCCAATAGTTGCGCTGCCACCTCGGTATCAAAAAGCTCTGGAGCGTGCAGGTTTGCGCCGCGCAGGCTTGGCAAATCCTGGTCTGCTGCGTGCAGGATCCACACAGCATTTTGCAGTGCTTCGCCCAAAGAGTGCAAGTGGGGGAGCGCGTCGGCGTCGATGAGGAAGGTACCCGCGTCCTCACGTCGAATCTGGATTAAGTAGGCGCGGTCTGAGTAGCGGAAGCCGGAGGCTCTCTCCACGTCAATTGCCACGGGCATAGTGGAACTTGCGAGTTTCTTGATCGCGCGGTTAAGGGCTTCTGGCGTATCGGTTGGGTCAGGCGTGCCTTCGTGCGGGTGCACTATCAGGGTGGGTTCAGAATCGGTCATGTTCTCGATAGGTTGCGGACGGTCAGGCATGCGGTATCGGTTCTATCGCAAAAGCGTGATCGTCATCTATGTAAGTTCCGGCCATGCGGGCAATCAGTTTTAACCAGGCCGCCATGTGCGGGCCAAGGTCGTTTGTTGCGGGCGACCAAGAGGCGCGCATTTCTATCTCTACCTCGGAACCGGATAGCTTCAGGCCGCCAAAAGTGTCAGATAATTCGCGCGTAACCGTGCCGTTCATGTTGTGCGCGTTCGCTCCAGCATCGTCGAGGGCGTCGTGGGCCCAACTCCACACAACTTCACCAAGCAAAGGATCGCTGCCCATCTCGGGCTCCACCTGTGAGCGCGCATGCATGATTATGCGAAACCGGGAGTTCCAGCCCGGCTGCCCATCAGGGTCAAACAGCACCACAAAACGGCCTGTTGCTACGGGAAGCTCGTCTTCCTCGGCCTCTGTGAAGGCTCTAAGTGCAGCCGCATACGGGGCGATTTTACGAGGAGCGGGTACCTCTTGTAACTCAATGCCGGGTTCGGGCGGGGCGGAACGCAAGCTGAGAAGGGCCTCAACGAACTCTTGCGGAGGCGACACGCGCCCAGATGCGCTTACTTCGGCTAACACACATTCAGGCTACCGAGCACTACGGAGCTTTTCCGCTACGGCGCGCCCAGGTAGGTGAAAGAGCATGGCGGACAGGTGCAAAATGTTACTTCGCGCGTCAATCTCGGGCCTACCGGTGTACAAACGCAGGCCAAGCACATGTTGCATTAAACTTGATGGAGTTAAGCCAGCTGTTTGAAGGAGTGCGCAGTGGACGCAAACAATGCAGATATTGGCCGATTTGAAGGTCTGCCGGTGATTCTTGGCGGAGGTATCGAAGCCTACGCGCTTGCCCGCCAGTTTAATGACGCCTATGACACGCGCGTCGTATGCATTTCCGCCGCACCCTCTAAGGCCGTAACCTACTCAAACTTCATCGACTGGGTGCCCGTGGAAGATGCCACTACAAACAGTGGCGTGCTAGTGGTTTTGGAACACGTTGCCAATAAGTACTCGCAGCGTCCCCTGATCCTCATGACGAACTCTGATGCGCAGATCGCAAACCTCGTGGAGGTGCGAGACCGCCTGCCCGAGGGCTACAAGGTTGCGCTGCCCTCAAGCCAAACGCTCGCGGCCGTGTCTGATAAGGCCTCGTTTAAGAAGATTTGCGAGGCAGCCGGCATCTCCACCGCGCGTTTTGCAACGGTTAAAGCGTCCGCGCGCGGCGTTGATCTGAACTACCCGGTTGTAGCTAAGCCTGCTCTTTCCGCCGAGTTTGACCTGCTGGAGATGCCAGATAAACACAAGGTCTACTATTTCGACACGCCTGCCCAGCTGGATGATTTCTTGTCCCAGCTGGAAAGCTATGGGTACACCGGCGATTTTGTAATCGAAGAGTACATTCCTGGCGGTGACAGTCAGATCCGCTCCATCACCGCGTACGTGAACACTAAGGGCAAGCTGGTTATGCTCGTACACGCACACGTCGGCCTGCAAGACCACCGTCCCAGCCTGGTAGGCAACCCCGTGGCGATGGTAACCGGCCCCAACGAAGCCCTGTTCAATCAGGTGAAGACCTTCTTCGAAAATGTTGATTATCAGGGGTTCGCAAACTTTGACATCAAGATCGATCCGCGCGATGGGGTTGCCTATTTCCTCGAGGTAAACCCACGAATTGGCCGCAACTCAGGCTATGTTTTTGCCGGGGGAGTGAACCCCATGAGCGTCTTGATTGAAGACCTCGTGTTTGGCAAAGACAGCGAGTTGAAAGTTGGCGCGCGTGAGGCCCTGTACGCTCTCGTCCCAGTTCGCGTTGCCACCAAGTGGTGCGACGACCCAGAGCTTTCCCAGCGCATGAAGAAGCTGGCGCGTGAGCACCTGTTTAACCCGTTGAAGAATCCGAAGGATCGTTCGCTAAAGCGCGCGGTATTCCTAGCTGGTAGGGATCTGCACCTGGCACAGGTGTTTGAAAAGTTCCCCCCAACCGAGCTCTAAATAGGCGACGTCATTGCTTGTAAAGATGCCCCGCGCAGGTTGTACGCAGGGCATCTTTAGTTTTGAGCTATCGCGAGCCAGCGAGTGCAGCTCAAGCAAGTATCTAGCTCTTGTATATCGCGGCTTCTCCGGGTTGCAGATCGCCCGCGTTACCGGACCAGCTCAAGACGAAGCGTTGCTCCTGGCTCACGGCAGGACGAGCCGGGCTAGTGCCCATGTTTACTAACACTTCGAGACTCCCGCTACTCATCCGCAACAGGTCTTTTTCGAAGCTCACTCGCATGGGTTTGCCACCGGTGGCTTCTTCCTTGCGAATCTGAATGAGCTTCTTGTACCACGCGAGCATCCGCGCGCCAGACTCGGATTGCGCGGTTTCCCAGTCCAGTTTCGATGTTTCAAACGTGGAGCGGGCAGTGGGATCAGGGACCGTAACTTTGCGGCCGTATATCGAGTCAAAGCCGTGCGATGCAAACTCGGCGCGGCGTCCTTCGCGCATAGCGCGAGCCATGTCTTCGTCGCCCTCTTGATCTGAGAAGAACAGGAACGGTCCGCGTGAAGCCCACTCTTCACCCTGGAAAAGCATTGGTGTGAACGAGGAGAGCAAAACCAGCGCAGCAACCGAACCTAGTTGCGCATCTGAGAGCGCCTCTGACGGGCGGTCGCCTATCGCTCGATTACCCACCTGGTCGTGGTTTTGCGAGGAAATGACAAACCGGCGCCGGTCCATGTCTTTGGGGACGGGAGCGCCCCAGACTTTTCCTCGGAACGAGGAGTACGTGCCAGCGTGAAAGAAGACGTCCTCGAATGCTGCCATGAGAGCCTCGCGAGGCTCGAAGTCGGCGTAGTATCCGTGTGTTTCCCCTGTGAACGCGGCGTGGAGGGCGTGGTGCACGTCGTCATCCCACTGCGCGTCCATGCCTCGGCCGCCCATGTCGGTGGGGGTAACCATGATTGGGTCATTCAGGTCAGACTCTGCAATCAGCGTGAGCGTGCGGCCAGTTTGGCTCTCCAACTTGGCTACGGCATCGGAAAGTTCAGCTAGGAAGTGGTAGTCGGAATCGTCATCCAGCGCGTGCACGGCATCTAGACGCAGGGCGTCCACACCCATGTCTCGTAGCCAGTGCAAAGCTGCACCCTTCAAGAACGCGCGCGTGTGGGCGGCGTTCTGTCCGTCAAGATCAAGCGCAGCGCCCCACGGTGTCTCGTGCTTGCTCGAATAGTAGTTGTCGAGCGAAGCAATGTAGTTTCCAACCGGCCCAAAGTGGTTCAAAACCAGGTCTAAACACACCGCGATGCCAAGGTCATGCGCTACCTCAACAAAGTGCACAAAGCCATCCGGGCCACCATACGCCTCATGTACTCCGTACAAACTCACCCCGTCATAGCCCCATCCGAACGTGCCGGGGAAAGGCGCAACGGGCATAACCTCCACTACCTGCACGCCGAGGTCGGCCAGGTGCGGTAGTTTTTGCGCCGCTGCTTGGAGCGTTCCCTCGGATGTAAACGTGCCGACATGGATCTCCATGAACACTTTTCCAAGCAGATCGCCGGCATCAAAGGGTTTAAGCTTGGGTGGCTCCCACGTTTGCGCCGGTCCGTGCACGCCATTCGGGCGGCGTAGAGCGCGAGGATCAGCAACGGGCGCGCCGCCGTCCACGCTGTAGCGATACTTAGCCCCAAGAGGAAGTGGGGAGGGGCTGGTCCACCATCCCGCGTGATTTTCCATTTCCAGTGAGTGGGTACCCTGGAACTCGTACTCCAACCTGATTGACTTAGCAGTTGAGGACCATACCGGAACAAGGCCGCGGCCAGGAGTATCCTCAATATTCTTCGATATGCTCACGGTTTAGCTTTCCTCAATCTTCTTGAGTACGGATACCGGGAAAGTGTCGAGCAGATCCGTAGCCGGTGTCGCTCCGCCCTGGAAAACCTCGCCGGTGAATACGTCTTGCCACGATCCATCGGGCAGAACCACCGAGACTTCGTCCCAACCGCCGATCTCATCGAGGGCGGCTTTCCGCCTGGTTGCAACCGTGACTACACGCGGCTCGCCAGCGAGCGTACGGGCAAACGCGACGCAGTGGCCTGACGATGTGGGAAGCGCCTGGTATCCCGAGTCCTTGGATACGAAAACGCTAGGCAGGTCTCGGCGCAGGCGTAGTAGTGATGCGGTGATTAGCATCTTTTCTTCATCTAGGTTCTGCGGGGACGAGGCAAAAACCTTGTCCAGCATTTGTGCGAGCCCCGGGAAGTCTACCGGTCGACGATTGTCAGGATCCACAAGGGAAGTCGCGGTGATCTCAGTGCCCTGGTAAACGTCGGCAACGCCTGGCAAAGTTAGTTGCAACGCTTTCATCGGGAGGATGACCGAGCGCAGTAAGTCCGTGTTGGACTCACACCACTCGTCTAAAAGCTCAATGATCTGCGGATCAGAAATGATTGCGCAGGCGTATTTCAAGAACTCCTGTTCGCGGCGCTCATCGGAGCTGGTCCACGAGGTCCACTCTTTTTGTTCCCGAATCGCTTTGGTGAGATATCCGGTCAGCCTATCCGCGGTGATCCGATCGGTTGCTCCCCACGTGCCCACAATCGTTTGCCACATGAGGTTTTCCGCGCGTCCATCAACATGGGCAGGGCGGTACTCGCGCGAAAGGGCGCGCATTTCGTTCAGCAGGCTAGCCCAGTCTTTGGAGCGCTGCGAAAGCAGCGAAATGCGGGCGCGCACATCCTCGCCCCTCTTAGTGTCGTGCGTTGTGCCGCACGTCATGGTTGCCGTCCAGTTGCTTTGGAGTTTGGACTCAAAGGCGTGGAAACGGTCAATGTCAAGGCTAAATACCTCGGGCGTAGACCCCACCTCATTAAGGGACGTCATGTGGGTCCAGCGGTAGAAGGCAGTATCTTCAACGCCCTTAGCTTGTACGGCTCCGCAGATTTGTTGGAAACGTACCATCACTTCGCGGCGCCGCTCATCGCTTACGTCTAGGCCAGCGGAGCCAACCTCGTCACCAAGAACGAGGGCAACGATAACGTCCATTGCGTCATCTAGATCATCATCGAGTCGGGTGCGGGCACGCGCAGCAGCGTCTTCAACAACCGCGCGCGTCGCATCGGAAACGGGTTCGAGCGCGGCCACGTAAGCGCGGTAGCGGTCAAACTCGATTACGAGTTCACGCAGACAATCGATGAGGGAGCGGAACGTGTAGTCGCGTAGACGAATGTCTTCCTGACAAATCTGCCAGATTAGAGTGCCAACCCGGCGAACTTCTGCCGCTAGCGAGGTGTCAATGATCTGCGCTTTAGCCGCGCGAATGATCGATGGAAGTGAGGAAGGTGAGTCGCCGGCAATGTTCTGCATGATCGCTCCAAGTGGCATAGCGCCGGCTGGCTCGGTGAGAAGCGCGTGTAGTCGCCACGCCGTGTCATAGCCGGTGGTGCCAGCCACGGGCCAGTTGGAGGGCAGATCTTCGTCGCCTTCAAGAATCTTTTCGGCAACAATCCACTGGCCGCCCGTGGCCTCGTGCAGCCGTTTGAAATATTCGGTTGGGTTTGCGAGGCCATCTGGGTGATCTACCCGCAGACCATCGATGTACCCGGTTTGGACCAGGTTGAGGATTAGCGCGTGGGTGGCTTGGAATACTTCCTCTTGCTCTATGCGCAGGCCAGCTAGTGTGCCCACGTCAAAGAATCTGCGGTAGTTCAGCTCTTCGTCGGCTACCTTCCAATGCGCCAGGCGGTAGTGCTGGCGTTCGATGAGCACCGAGAGGGGAAGTGATTCGGTGCCTTTGGCTACGGGGAACACGTGCTCGTAGTATGTGAGAACCCACTGCTCGCCGTATTGAGGCTCTGTGGGGACCACCATTTTTTCAAGTTGGATCTCTTGGTCTGCCAGTACCTGGCCAATGCGTTTACCAAGGACAGGCATCAGTATGGGGGAGTCGAGGTCAACGTCGAACCAGTTCGCGTAGCCTGACTCGGCGCCGTGTTTAAGCACGGACCACATGGCTTTGTTGTGCCATACGGGTGTGGGCACGGCCATATGGTTTGGAACAATGTCAACGATGACGTGCAGCCCCAGTTCGTGAGCGCGATCAGAAAACGCTTTAAAAGCTTCCAATCCGCCGAGCTGCACTGAAATGTGGGTGTGGTCCACCACGTCATAACCGTGCAGGCTGCCGGGCGCCGCCTGCAGGATGGGCGAAAGATAGACGTCCGTTACCCCTAGATCAACCAGGTAGGGAAGCACCTCCTCGGCCGCGCTGAAGGGGAAGTTCTCGTTCACCTGGAGGCGATACGTGGATATGGGGGTGCATTTTCCTTCCGCTGGAAGGTGGGGGTGTGGATTATTCATCTTCGTTACCTCGCGGGCTCCTAAGTATGAGTATCGACCTGGCCGTCACATTCACCTTAGCGCTGGCGTCATGTTTCGACTCGTCCAAGTCATCAGCCGTGTTAAGGACTGTGCTCCAGGTTTTCCCGTAGGTTTGTTTGGGAAGGGTGAAGTCAATGTCCTCGGGAGAGGCGTTAAAACAAAGAATGAAATCATCGTCGATGATTTCCCGGCCCCGCTCGTCAGGTTCATTGATTGCGAGGCCGTTGAGGAAGATCATGGTGGAGCGCGCCCACGCCTGGTCCCATTCCTCTTCTGTCATGTGGTGGCCGCTCGAGTTGAACCACTCGATTTCACCAAGGTCGGATTCGCCGCCGCGTTTGGCTAGCCCTTTGTAGAAGCGCCTCCGCCTGAACACGGGATGATCATGGCGCAGTGCAATCACGCGGTTCGCGAAAGCTAGTAGCTCCTTTTGCTCGGGGTCGAGTTCCCAGTCCACCCACGAGATCTCGTTGTCTTGGCAATACGTGTTGTTGTTGCCACCTTGGGTGCGCCCCATCTCATCGCCGTGCGAAATCATGGGCACCCCCTGCGAGACTGCGAGAGTGGTGAGGAAGTTGCGCTGTTGGCGCAGCCGCAAGTTGATGATCTCGGGGTCATCGGTGGGCCCCTCGGCTCCATGGTTCCATGACCGGTTGTTCGATTCGCCGTCGCGCCCGCCCTCACCGTTGGCTTCGTTGTGCTTGTCGTTGTATGTGACGAGGTCGCGCATGGTGAAGCCGTCGTGGGCGGTTACGAAGTTAATTGATGCCATCGGCAGGCGGCCAGAATGCTCGTAGAGATCAGCCGAACCGGAAAGGCGGGAGGCGAATGCCGGCAGGGAAGAGAATTCGCCGCGCCAGAAGTCGCGGACGGTGTCGCGGTACTGGCCATTCCATTCGGACCACAGGGGAGGGAATCCGCCCACCTGGTAGCCTCCAACGCCCACGTCCCACGGTTCTGCGATGAGTTTGACCTGCGAGACGATGGGATCTTGGTGAATGAGGTCGAAGAAAGCGGAAAGGCGATCCACCTCGTGGAATTGCCGTGCGAGAGTGGAGGCAAGGTCAAAGCGGAAGCCGTCCACATGCATTTCGGTTACCCAGTACCGTAGCGAATCCATGATTAGCTGCAACACGTGGGGAGAGTTCATTAAAAGCGAGTTGCCAGTGCCCGTCGTGTCGAAGTAGTGCCGTTTATCCTCGTCAACGAGGCGGTAGTAAGCGGCATTGTCGAGGCCGCGGAATGACAGGGTTGGGCCCATATGGTTGCCCTCAGCGGTGTGGTTGTACACAACGTCGAGGATTACTTCGATACCGGCTTCGTGGTAGGCCTTGACCATTTGTTTGAACTCTTGCACCTGCTGGCCACCCCCTTGAGTGGCGTAGGCGTTGTGGGGAGAGAAGAACCCGATGGTGTTGTATCCCCAGTAGTTCGACAACCCTTTTTCTTGCAGGTGCGGATCGTTTACAAACTGGTGGACCGGCATGAGCTCCACTGCGGTGATGCCAAGCTGCGTGAGGTGTTCAATGACTGCGGGATGAGCCATGCCGGCGTACGTGCCTCTAATTTCGTTTGGAATATCAGGGTGACGTGCCGTCATACCTTTTACATGGGCCTCGTAGATGACCGTGTTGTGGTACTCGTGGTTTGGTGGGCGATCGTGACCCCAATCAAAAAATGGGTTAATAACGATTGAGACCATGGTGTCTGCAATCGAATCTGTTTCGTTTCGCTCATCCGGATCCTCAAACTTGTATGAGTAAAGGGATTCCGAGGTGGTTACCTGCCCGTCGATCGCTTTGGCGTATGGGTCAAGTAGAAGTTTGGTGGGGTCGCACCGGTGCCCATTCTCGGGGTCGTAGGGTCCATATACGCGGTAGCCGTAGCGCTGGCCGGGCAGTATGCCGGGCAGGTAGGCGTGCCACACGTGGGCGTCTACTTCGGTAAGCGCGATACGTTGTTCATTGCGGTCTTCGTCTAGCAGGCAGAGCTCTACCGAGTCTGCCACAGAAGAAAATACTGCGAAGTTCGTTCCCGTACCGTCGAACGTTGCGCCGAGCGGGTAGGGTTCTCCAGGCCAAATTTGCATGCTTCTAGCGTGTCATATTCTTAGGCATCAAACCATGCGATGGCGAAGCTTTGTTTATTTTGTTGCATAAATCGTATTTGATGCGGCCAAGGCGATGGCCGCTAGTTTTGGGCAGGTAATGCCCAAAGTAGATCCTCGCGTAGCGTGATACTGACACGATCTCCTTCGCTACCGGCAAGCTCGTTGGCTCGAACATCGGCGCTGATCGCCCCGCGTTCGGTTTCTATGCGAAGCCGGTAGGTTTCGCCCGTGTATGTGCTTTGAACTATCTGTCCGATGTTGCCGCGGATAGGAAATCGGGAGGCAGACTTGGCAGGCTGGATATCTACCGAGTCGGGGTATCCGACGATGACGATCGGCACGCCCTCCCCCTCGTCGATGTTAGGCGATGCGGCGATGGTCAGGTCGTTGCCAAGAACATGCGCGCTCGCCACCACCTCACCGGAAACTAGTCTCTTCGTATTCGCTAAGGTGGAAATGATCGTGGTTGCACCAAGGTGTTTAGCGATTGAAAGGGTCGCGGGCCCGTCGTGAATCTCTTGTGGCAGATCATCTTGCGCGATGGCCCCGTCTTTCATGTAGACGATGCGGTCTGCGATAGAGAAGGCTTCTTTCACGTCGTGTGTGATGTATATGGACGCGCAGTTCATTCGTTTGTGTACGCGTAGGATTTCGCGGCGCAGGGTTTTGGCCGAAAATGCGTCAACGTGAGCCAGTGGCTCATCAAATAGGAGTACTTGCGGCCGGCGCACCAGGGTTCTGGCCAGCGACACCTTTTGGCGTTGACCGGTGGAAAGCTCTGCCGGGTAATGATCTGCCAAGTCACGGATGTTCAACACCGTCATTGCCACAAGAACCTGCTCGTCAGGAGTCGAATCGAACAGGTCGCGATTTACAGCAAAAGCGATGTTTTGTTGTACAGTCATGTGGCCAAAAAGTGCGGGCGAGTCCATGACCATGGCGCTGGGACGCTGCTGGGGCGGCAGAGAGCTAATGTCTTTTTCTCCCATGCGCACCATGCCCGAGCTTGGGCGCGTAAGGCCGCTAATGACTCGCAAAAGTGTGGATTTGCCCGCGCCGGAGGGGCCAAGGAGAACAACAAGTTCGCCTGGATGGACCGCAAGATTGATGTCTTGAAGCACGCTACGGCCATGACGGTTGAGGTTCAGATTTTGCACGCTCAAGCTGGGTTTCAAAACTGGCTCCCTCGGCTCCTAGTGCGAATCCTGAGTAGCAGGGATGAAATAAACAGTAACAGAAAAATGGTGGCAGAGATTGTGAGGGCGAGGAGGGCGGCGGACCCAAATTGTGCGTGGTCAATCAGCCGGTATAGGTAGGGTACGAGCAACGGTGTGGATGGAGAAGTGACCCACATGATGGGGGCAACACTCACAGCGCTAACGGCAAGCACGATGGTGATGGACATAGCCACAGATTGGCGCAACCAGGTTTGCGCGCTCACTCGAGCCGCCCGCGCAACGCTTGCACCAAGCATGAGGGCGGTTTCGAAATCCTGCCTGGGGAGCACTCGGCCGTAGGCGCGTACACTCACGTAGGTAAGCGGCGCGCTCAAAGTCAGGTAGGCTGCGACGGTTAGTAGTGACGCCATGACCGGTTGCGCCGTTGAGGATAGGTTTACCGCAAGATGCGAGGAGGGCCCGTAAGCGAGGCCGAGCGCGCTTCCTGTGGTGGCACCGGGAACCATCAGGGCCAGGCCGAAGAGCATATCAACCACCTGGCGGCCGGGCCGGCGAGCTTTCAACCAAAGTCCACTACCGGCAATCACAATAGAACCGACAACCGTGAATAGCGAGATAACAAGCGCAGTGGTGATCACCATGGGGGATGAGGAAGTCTGGTTCTTTCCCGCCCGAGCAACCATGAATACCACTGGAGCCGTGGTTACTATGGCCAAGGCACTTACCGTAGCCACCCGTGGCCAGAGCGCCAAGCCCACCGGCTGAGAGAACGAAGTGCGGTTACTATCTGGTTCGAAACCGCGAAACGCGCCCAGCAGGTCGCGCGATTCCAAAGCGCGAAAAGCTATAGCTCCAAGCCCGAGAGTCGTCATCAGCAGAACCAAGGATATGCGCGCCGCCCCGCCGGTGTCACCGAGCGCTGTTGTCAGTGTCCACACCGCCCGCGAGGCGTTTGGATGCGGATATGACAGAAGGGAGGGAACCACCGGATCAGAGACGGACAGAATGAAGACCACCAGCCAGGCAAGGGGTAATCCGCGCCGCATTCTGGGCCACACGGTGTGCCTAAAAATCTTCCATTCGCCAGCTCCGTTCACGCGACAAATATCAATTAGCGCTAGCGGAACCCTTAAAGTCGATAGGCGCAGTAGCGCATAAGCATAGGGCGACAAAGCCAAAGTGAATGTAAATATTACGGCGAGACGGCCGAAGAAGGGAGGGAAGAACCCCGGATCCAAAATGCCTCCGCGCCCCACCCCGCGCCAAACAGCGGCCCCGATTACAAATGGGGAAAATGTTGCGGGAATAAGAATGATCACGTCAAAAATGCGGGAGAGGGAGCGGGATAAAGATCGGTTAAGGGCGGTCAAAATAGTTGCGAGAACAGTGGCAATACAAGCAACTATAGAGCTGTCAAGCACTGACCAAAACACGGGTTCCAGCACTTCGTTGCCCGCCACATTTGTCTTGCTTACTACAGCACTAAGAATCAAAACGAATGCCGGATAGCCAAAACCAACCAACATGCTAGAAACCAGAATAATGGTAGCGATCGTGTCAAAGATCGCGGGCATGCGAGCTTGTAGGCGCCTCCAACTCATTTCGAAAACTCCAGATGATTCGCTGCCCATTCCATCCACCGCGCCCGATCTTGCGCCACCTCATCTGAAGTCGCATCCATGATGTTCACATTCGACGTTGCCAAGAGACTCTCCAGATTGTCCGGCAACTGCCTACTAATCGGACTTTGGGAAATACCGGCCTTCGCCATGGCTTCCTGGCCAGACCTGCTCGATAGCCAGTCCAACATTGCCTCACCCTCAGCTTGGGAGCGTGTGCCCGCAAGAAGTCCAGCGCCACCAACTTCGTAAAACGTGCCCTCGCTCGGATACGTCACATCAAGCCGCGCCCCGGACCCAAACCGCTGCTCACAGTAGGGTGCGAAGGAAATTGCGACTGCTGCGTCCCCCGCCGCAATCACGCTCGCGGGCGCAGTCCCCGAGTGGGTAAACCGCGCGACATTTGCGTAAACCTTTTCGAGGTGGTCATCCGCCTCGGATCCAAAAATTTTCGCCTGCGTCCATAGCGCGGTGAACGCGGTACCTGAAGTGAGGGGAGAGGACGCCGAAATCCATGTTTTGAGGCGCGGATCTTCCAAGTCTTTCCAACTCGTTGGGCGGGGGAGATCGTTTGCTTCGATGACTTCTGGGTTTGTGCAAATAGCCAGTAGAGATCCGTAAACGCCAAACCAAGCTGCGTCTGCGTCTTTAAACCGCTCAGGGATGGTAGCAAAACCCGTTGGCCTGTATTGCTGTAGGAGGTTTCGTTCCTTAGCGAGGACGTAGCCGTCTGAGGGCCCGCCCACCCAGATGTCGAACTCAGGTTCGCCGCGCGTGGAAGTTAGACGTGCGAGGGCTTCGGAAGTGGGTAGGCGCAAAAATCGGGTGGAGATACCCGAGTCGTGTTCAAAATCTGCACGCCACTGTTCGCATACAGATTCGTCGTTAGAACACAGGAATATGAGCTCGCTTGTCGGCGCGCACGCCGCAGTGAGGAGGGCACACATGAGGGCGCCCATCACCAAGCGGAGTCGGATACGCATGGTGTAAGTGTAGCCAAGTGGGGCGCGGTAAAACCGCGCCCCACTTTGATTCCCATTCATCCAGGTGGATGTCTACTAGGCCTGGTGGCCTGCAGTTCGCTGCGCCATTAGCTTCTTCTCGTCGCGACCAACGATTGCAAACAAGATCACGGTGATGATGGCGAAAACAATGAAGCAAATGAAGGTGGCGTCCCAGCCAAACTTATGGACGATGATGCCAACGCCCGTAGAAGCGAGGGTAGCGCCAAGCAGATAGCCGAACAGACCCGTGAAGCCTGCTGCGGTGCCTGCAACGTTGCGGGGCGACAGGTCGATTGCCTGGAGGCCGATCAGCATGACCGGGCCGTAGATGAGGCCGCCGATAAGGCCAACGAGGGTGATAAGGACCCACATCGGGGTGCCAACCGGCATGAGCCAGTAGGCAGCAATGGCGACTGCAGTTGCAATGGTGAACAGAATGCCGGTGCCGGAGCGGTAGCCCTTAAATACGGAGTCGGATAGCCAGCCACAAAGGATGGTGCCAAGGATGCCAGCGAGTTCGAACACGGCGTAGCCAACCAGGCCAGAACCAATCTCGGCGTGATGCTTGTCGGCGAGGAACACAGTGATCCAGGAGAGCACGCCGTAGCGTAGTGAATATACGAATACGTTCGCAACCGCAAGCATGACGATGGTGTGATTGGTGAGAACGTGCTTGAAGATGAGTTCCTTCGCGGACATACGCACGCCATCGTCTACGCTGACCTTAGCCGGGTCGTCGCGGTATTCCTCGATTGGGGGCAGGCCGATTGATTCAGGGGTGTCGCGGATCAAGAAGAACGCGATTACCGCAACGATAAGGGCAACGACGGCCGGTACCCAGAAGGCTGCCTGCCAGCTGTTGGAAGTCCAGGCAAGACCAACACCGATCAGGGCGGGAAGAGCTGCGCCACCAACGTTGTGGGCGGTGTTCCAAAGGGAAGTTTTCCAGCCACGTTCTGAGGTGGAGAACCAGTGAACGAGTACACGCCCGCACGGGGGCCAGCCCATTCCTTGGAACCAGCCGTTGATGAACATAACGGTTGCGAAGATGCCAACAGAGGCGGTAGTCCACGGTGCAAATGCAACGAGGAGGTTCATTACAGCCGAAAGTGCAAGGCCAAGGGGAAGGAAGTAGCGCGCGTTCGAACGGTCGGACAGCATCGCCGAGAAGAACTTGGACAGGCCGTAGGAGAACAGCACAGCGTTAGCGATGATACCGATGCCTACGGTGTCGATGCCCGTATCTTTCATGAGGAGCGGAGCGACCGCAGAAATGTTGTTGCGAATTAGGTAGAAGCCCGCGTAGCCGATGAAAATGCCAAGAAATACTTGGAGTCGAAGGCGGGGGTACATGTGGTCAACGACGTCCTGGGGTAGGCGCTTTGCCGGTGCGGGGGCGCGCAGCCACTTTGGAATCGAAGAGTTGTTCATTTGGCACTCCAATGTGCAGTCGAGAATTGAACTTAGCCATTTGGCCTACGTTCCCAGTTTGACTGTGGGGGAGTAACACCTTCGCGTGCGACGGTCACACTTGGTAACAGCTTTGTTACATAGACAGTGTGTAGCCGCGTCCGCGTACTGATTGGATAGTGCTTTCGGGTAATCCCGCTGCTTCCAGCTTCTTTCGCAACCGGTAAACCGTGGTTTTCACCATGTTGCGCCCTCCCGCAGTCGCTGCGGTGTTCCACACTTCGTTGAGGAGGGTGCGCACAGGCACAACTTCACCCCGGTGATTGAGCAGGCAGCGAAATAGTTTTCGTTCGATTTCAGAAAGGTCCACCGCCGTCCCGTTTACGTATACCGCGTCCATTTTGATCATTACCGGCCCGACGTTGGTGACGGGCTCGGCCGGCGCGGGCATGGTACGGCGAACGATTGCTTTGGCGCGAAGGATTAGTTCTTGGGGCGAAAACGGTTTCGCAATGTAGTCGTCGGCTCCCGCCTCAAGGCCAGCAACGCGCTGCGCGGTGTCACCAAGCGCTGTGAGCATAATGATGGGCACATTCGAGCTCGCTCGAATCCGTTTGGCGAGGGTTGCTCCGGAAATGTCGGGCAGCATGAGGTCGAGGATTACGAGGCTAACCGGCCGGCTTTGGAAGAGTTGCCATGCGTGGGCAGCGTCGTGCGCGGTGACTGTGTCAAACCCGGCTGTTTCGAGGGCGAAGCTGACAATTTCTGTCATTTGCCTCTCGTCATCGACAACGAGTGCAAGGTATTTCATTTGCGCTTCCTAACCGGCTGCGTTGGAGTGTTTGGGAGGAGAACGTGAATGGACGTTCCGCGCCCCCACAGGCTATCTACAAGCACTTCTCCGCCGTGAAGTGTAACGATTCTATCGACGATTGCGAGGCCGAGGCCGGCGCCCTGCCCGGCGGGTGTTTGTCCGTTTGCTCCGAGTTGCTGGAATGGAACGAAGAGTGTGTCTCTTTCGCTGGGATTGATTCCGGAGCCGAGGTCACGAACTTCGATGCACCTGCTATTCGCGCTGGGGTAGGTGTGAACAAGGATTTGGCTGTCCGCCCCTGCGTGACGCACAGCGTTATTGATGAGGTTCCAAAGCACGTGTTTTATTAGGGCAGGATCGGCGGTGATGGGAAGCGGTTCGCCAGAGTCGGTCAGGAGGATCGGAAAGTCGTGGATTGAGCGCATCTCTCGGGCAGTGTCGCGAGTAAGCTCGCGCAGGTCAAAATTTTCGAGTGCAAGGTACCCCTCACCCGCATCGAGTTTGGCAAGTGTGAGGAAGTCTTCTGCGGTTGTGATGGCATGTTCGGCGTTGGCTTGGATAGTTTTGGTGAACTGTTTTTGCTCTTCGGTGAGGGGGCCTGCTGATTCAAGGAGCTCAGCCGCCCCTTTGATGAGAGAAAGCGGCGTGCGTATTTCATGGGCCAGCACATCCATACTTGGAACAACTGTCGCGCCGCTGGTTGGCTTTTTATTCTTTCGGTGCTCGCGCCATGCAAACGGTATGAGAATCGTCGATATGAGCGCGATCAGGCCCAGAGAGCAGAGCCAAATGTTTAAAGAGGGCGTAACTAAGATCACCGTACCTATCTTTGCATCTAGATGAGTTTTGCGCGAGTAATCCGCAGAATATAGCTGTTTTGGGGCGCGGTTGTGTTGGTTTTGCCAAAAGCTAGAATGTCCGTTAAGCTTGTCGATGTTCATTAAAGGACACTTACGCGGATGTGGCTCAGTTGGTAGAGCATCACCTTGCCAAGGTGAGGGTCGCGGGTTCGAGTCCCGTCATCCGCTCGGGCGATTGGCGCAGCGGTAGCGCACTTCCTCGACACGGAAGGGGTCACTGGTTCGATCCCAGTATCGCCCACCACTAAAGCGGCTCGAAGGAGTCGCTTTTCTCGTTTTGCTTTGTTTCCCGCAAACATAGGCATATAGTCCTATTGCACCCATCCGTACGCGGACATCATCTGGAATCTTAGCTACTTCAGATGTGTCCACAACACTTTGAAGGTGAAGACCTTGACCGATTCAAGATTCTTAGTATTAAAATGAGGGCTCGCACTGACGCTGAGTGCGATGCTATTCGTTTACGCTTTTGGTTTTTAATACCATTTCGTCTGCTCCCGCACAGGCAGCTGAAAGACCGTTCCCTGACTACGATCTGAGCTTTGAATGGATCCACGGCCAGGTCGACGAAAACTGGAAGCAGGGCGATCCGGGCGATGGCTGTATAAGGTCCGATGAGAACGAAGTTACGCGGCTTTCACACTTCGGTTTCAAAGCGAAACTTAATCCATGTGATGGCGTGCGCACCACGATGAAGTTCAAATACGACACCGTTGATCCGGACATGGCTCCAACGCTTAATTTCCGCCTTGGCGTGACGTGGCAGTACACCAGAAGAAGTGACAACGACCTACCTATCCTTGAAGACGGGCGCATGGATATGCCTGGTTATGTTAAGTCCGAGGCGCCAAACTTCGAGCTGTCGTATCACAAGACGCCGGGCGTAGAGACGCAGCACATGTATTTCACCTATAAGAAGAATCCGGGCACGTTCAAGCTCTCTAAGCAAGCTGAGGACGGCACCGCTCTGGCGGGGGCAAAGTTTGAGCTGTATCAGCTGGTCAACGATAAACCATCCCCCTGTGGTATTGAACCAGATTTGACCAATACGGAAGAGATTACCGTTTGCCCGGTGCGCACCCCGTCCTCACCGAGTGAGCTTCAGGAAATGCTCAATACCGCCCCGGCCAACTGCGAAAGCAAGCTGGTTCGCAAGGTTGTGCTAGAAGGCTTCAACGCAGATGGTTCGTTTGCAACCGGTGTGGATGGTACATTCAAGCCCGCTGGAAAACCTGCCCTGGAGCCGGGCAAATATTTTGTCCGTGAAACTAGTGCCCCGAAGGATTATGAGATCCTGAATGAGTACATCCCGTTTGAGGTTCCACTTCAGACGGCCGAGGACAAGGAAGGCAACTTGGTGTCTGCCCTCGTCCCCGCAAACGTAAACGTTAAGAACTACAAGACTCCGCCTCCTCCAACCACGGAGCCGAGCACGGAGCCACCCACACAGCCGACCACTCCGCCTACTCCGCATCTGCCAAAGACAGGTGTAGCGCCCATGTGGCCAGCTGCGGTGATCCTGTTCATAGCAGGAGCAGTCCTCACGGTCATTCGGAGGAAGAACGCGCAGTAACGGTATGTATGTGGCGTGAATCGTAGCGACGCCAATTGAATCGGGTGCCCGGTATCTACCGG
>NZ_JRMU01000006.1:0-173983 GCF_000758775.1 Actinomyces sp. S4-C9
TATCTACCGGGCACCCGATTCTTAATTGCAAAACCGCTGTTTGCACTGGTCTCCTGCAACAGTTAGGAGAGCCTACTCATGCTAGAAAACCAGATTTTCGTATATGACAATGTGGCTATGCGTTCTGTTTTTAAGTTCTTCAAGTCGTACCCGCAAGTTGGCGCAACACTGTTTGTTGGCGTAACGGCCGGCCTCCTTGAGCTTGGCAATGTGGGCTGGGTGTGCTGGTATGTATCCGCGTTCGCTCTTGTAATGGCCCTGATCCTCGCGTGGGACATGGTGAAGGAAATTGTGGGAGGCGCGTGGGGCGTGGACCTGTTGGCCATAACCGCGATAGTCTCCACCGTCCTGGTGGGCGAGTATTGGGCTGCCCTAATCGTTTGCCTCATGCTCTCGGGCGGCGAAGCGTTGGAAGACTTCGCTGGTAACAGAGCGAGGTCACAGCTAACGGGTCTCTTGGAGGGGGCGCCCACCGTCGCTCATGTCTTGGATGATGCTGGGGTGCCGAAGGACGCGGCGATCGAAGAGGTTGAACTTGGCGCTCGCCTGCTTGTGCGTCCAGGCGAAGTGGTGCCAGTGGACGGCGTATTGGAGTCCGATTTTGCTCTGACTGAGGAATCCTCGCTGACTGGAGAGCCGCTTCCTGTGGAACACCGCAAGGGAGATGAGCTACTTTCTGGCGGCGTTAATGGTGCGGACGCGATTATCATGACCGCTACAGCGGTTGCAGCGCAGTCGCAGTATCAAAAGATCATTGAGCTTGTTCGACAGGCGCAGGATTCTCAGGCGCCGGCGGTGCGCCTGGCGGATAAGGTCGCGGTTCCGTTCACTGTGTTTGCATTCATCATTGCGGGCATTGCCTACTGGATTTCGGGCGATGTGATTCGCATCGCCGAGGTGCTCGTTGTGGCAACGCCGTGCCCGCTGCTCATTGCGGCGCCGGTTGCATTCCTAGGCGGCATGAACCGTTCGGCGAAGGAAGGCATTATCATCAAAGATTCGGGTACGCTCGAGCGCCTTTCAAAAATCAACACGGTTGCGATGGATAAAACGGGTACGCTCACTTACGGTGATCCGCAGCTATCACATATTTACGTGGCTGAGGGTGTTGATGGCGCCGAGCTATTCGCCATGGTTGCTGCCGTTGAAAGCCACTCTGCGCACATCCTTGCCTCCGCGATTGTTGCGGCTGCAAACCAGCTGGACATTCAGGTGCCTTTGGCGCAAAACGTTACCGAGATAACCGGTAAGGGGGTTACCGGAGAGGTCCTTGATCACAGGGTAGAGGTTGGCTCTGGTTCATGGCTAAGTGATGGCGACAAACACGTGAAGCTCCATTCTGGGCAGATTCTGGTTCACGTGCGCCTTGACGGTAAGTGGGCGGGCGCGTTCAGCTTGGAAGATAAAGTGCGTCCGGACGCCGCCGCCACAGTTGCTGCTTTTAAAGACTTTGGTGTGGAGCACGTCATGATGATTACCGGTGACGGCGAGGAAACTGCCAAATCCATTGCCGGCATGGTTGGTATTGACGAGGTCCGGTATTCACTACTTCCCAACGAGAAAGTTGACGCCGTGAAATCAGCTAAACATCCGGTTGCGGCAGTAGGTGATGGCGTTAACGATGCTCCCGTCCTGGCAGTTGCAGATGTTGGCATCGCGATGGGGGCGCGAGGCTCGTCCGCAGCTTCTGAATCTGCCGATGTGGTTGTGATGCTCGATGACATCTACCGTGCCGCGAGGTCTGTCACCATCGGTAAACGGACGATGAGGATTGCAATGCAAGCTATTGGTATTGGCGTGGGCCTTTCAGTAATCCTCATGTTGATCGGTGCAACCGGCATAATGCCGGCTGTAATTGGTGCGTTCATGCAAGAAATCATCGACTTGGCATGCATTTTGTGGGCACTACTCGCAGCCCGCCCTGGTAAGGACGAGACACCAATCGATGAAGTGCTGAACAAGTTTGATGAAGAAGAAAGCAGCACAAAGCTGAATTCTCTGCAGGCATTGATCGTCGAGGCCTAGGCTTGTTGCGCGGATTTGTTCTACTGAAATAAATCGCGTAAAGTATCGCATGCACCAAACAGCAACGTGCTAAATGGTGCGTCCAGTACGCGGATGTGGCTCAGTTGGTAGAGCATCACCTTGCCAAGGTGAGGGTCGCGGGTTCGAGTCCCGTCATCCGCTCTGTTGGGGCCAGGTCGCTGGTAATCCAACTTTGGTGGGTTGGCCGAGTGGTTAGGCAGCGGCCTGCAAAGCCGTATACACCGGTTCGAATCCGGTACCCACCTCGGGCGATTGGCGCAGTGGTAGCGCGCTTCCTTCACACGGAAGAGGTCACTGGTTCGAACCCAGTATCGCCCACCAATACTTTTTCATCCTCGCCCTATTGCGACGGGCTATTCCAAACCGGTTTAACATGTAGCATTGTTAAAGCATTTGTAGACGGGGAGTTCCATGACTTTTGAGTTGATTCGCATCTCGGCTGAAGAAATGAGAGTTAAGGCAGCTGGCGTGAAGCCTCTTCCAGTCGAGCAATCTGGTGCATGGGACGATTTTGAAACGCGGGTTGGCCGCAGGGTTTTTGGTCGTTATGAGTTTGTAAAGTCCGGGCGCACTATCGCACTGATCGCCCTAACTGAACATGATATTCGCGGCGTGAAGTTCTTGTGGGCAAAGAAGGGGCCCGTCTGGTTGCGTTCGCAGTCGCCTGACAACGAGGCTGCGTTCCGCGAGGCACTTGTTTCTGAGGTGAGGAAACGCGACCCAAAGGTTGCGTTCGTGCGCCTGCACGCGAGGTATTCGGCTCCGGATCTGAAAGAGCTGATTAATACGATGTCCTATGACAGGACGGTCCTCATCGACACGTGCGGTGGCGATATGGACAAAATGCTTGCCGCAATGCCTAAGGAAGGGCGTCGCTCCATGCGTCGCTCGTTTAAGCGGGCGCAAGAGGGCGGGGCACAGGCAGTTGACCTTACCGACATTGATCGTGAAGCTTTTAACGAGATTTATGCGGTTATCGCGGAGACGGCGAATCGAAATGGTTTCTCGATTCACCCGATCAGCGTGTACTGGAACATGCTGGACGCGCTTCGCCCGAATCACGCGCGTCTGTACGGGGTTCGCTACGAGGGTGCCATAGTCGCTTGGGTAATGGTTGTTATGAATGACGGCGGGGCCGCAGCCTACTATGGCGCGCACACTAGCGCGGGTAGGGAAGTGCTGGCGAGCGAGTACCTGGATTGCTGGACAACTTTGGAGCTGGGCAAGCAGGGCATCGCAAGCCTTGATCTGATGGGCGTGGATTCAACACGGTTCCCTGAACTGTATGAGCTCGGCATATACAAGCGTCGCTTCGCCGCGGCTGCCACCGAGGTCGATGGCGCATGGGACCTTCCCGTGCACACTGTCCTCTACGATGGTTTGCGCATCGCGAAGCAGGGTAAACACGCCTACACGGGTGCGCGAGCCCTGGGTGAAAAGCTCCTCAACAAGGTTCGATAGCCGGCTACCTTTTACACTGGACGGTGCGAGCGCGGTACGATAACAACTAGTAATTTGTTTGGAAGATTATTAGGAGTTCTCGTGGCCGAAATCAGGGCGCAAATTGATGGTGAAGAAGTCACTTTTGAGGCGGGTACCACCGGTACGGAGTTCTTCAAGGATCAGCGCACGATTATCGCGATGCGAGTAAACGGCGAGGCTAAGGATCTGTACCTGGAGATCCCTGAGGGTGCTACCGTCGAAGGCATTGATATCAGCTCTGATGAAGGTTTGGCCATTTTGCGTCACTCGTGTACGCACGTAATGGCGCAGGCGGTGCAGGACATTAACCCGCAGGTGAACCTGGGCATCGGTCCACCGGTCAAGGATGGTTTCTACTACGATTTCGGCAACGTAGACCCATTTACCCCCGAGGATCTCAAAGAGATCGAGAAGCGCATGAAGCGCATCGTGAAGGAGGGCCAGGTTTTCCGCCGCCGCGTCGTGTCTGCCAAAGAGGCCGAGGCCGAGCTAGCCGATCAGCCGTATAAGCTTCACCTCATTTCTTCAAAGGGAAATACGGACACCGAGGGCGCTTCTGTTGAGGTCGGGGGCAGTGAGCTCACGATGTACGACAACCGCAATCGTAAAGATGAGACGGTTTGGACCGACCTTTGCCGCGGCCCGCACATTCCGAATACGAAGCTGATCGGAAACGGCTTTAAGCTTATGAAGACTTCCGCCGCGTACTGGCTGGGCAACCAAACCAACGACCAGTTGCAGCGTATTTACGGCACTGCATGGCCATCGAAGGATGAGCTGACGGCTTACATCACCCGTCTTGAGGAAGCTGAGAGGCGCGATCACCGCAAGCTGGGTAATGAACTTGACCTATTTTCGTTCCCGGACGAGGTCGGGTCCGGTTTGGCCGTATTCCACCCAAAGGGCGGCATTGTCCGCATGGAGATGGAGGAGTACTCGCGCAGGCGTCATATTGAGGCCGGCTATGACTTCGTGTACACGCCGCACATCACCAAGGGTGCGCTTTTTGAGAAGTCGGGCCACCTGAGCTGGTACAAGGACGGCATGTACCCGGCGATGCACCTGGATGAAGTTGTTGATGAAGAGACCGGAAAGGTTGTGAAGGAGGGGCAGGACTACTACCTGAAGCCGATGAACTGCCCCATGCACAATCTGATTTTCGCGTCAAAGGGGCGTTCTTACCGCGACCTTCCACTACGTCTGTTTGAGTTCGGCACGGTTTACCGATATGAGAAGTCGGGCGTGGTCCATGGCCTCGCGCGCGGGCGCGGGTTTACCCAGGATGATGCGCACATCTACTGCACGCGTGAACAGATGAAGGATGAGCTAACCGGTCTCCTTGAGTTCGTACTGGACTTGCTTCGCGATTACGGCCTCGATGATTTTTATCTGGAGCTGTCCACGAAGGATCCGAACAAGTTTGTAGGTGACGATGCGACGTGGGAGGAGGCAACTCGCACGCTCGAAGAGGTAGCGACGGCTTCGGGTTTGGATCTTGTTCCAGATCCGGGCGGTGCAGCATTCTATGGCCCGAAAATCTCGGTGCAGGCTAAGGACGCTATCGGTCGCACTTGGCAAATGTCGACGATCCAGTTGGACTTCAATTTGCCCGAGCGTTTTGAGCTGGAGTACACGGCGGCTGACGGTACGCGCAAACGTCCGGTGATGATTCACCGCGCTCTGTTTGGCTCCATCGAGCGCTTCTTTGCTGTCCTCACTGAACACTACGCGGGTGCTTTCCCGGCGTGGCTCGCTCCCGTACAGGTTCGGGCGATTCCGGTTGCCGACGTCTTCACGGACTACTTGGAGGAAGTCGCGGGCAAGCTCCGTGCGCAAGGCATTCGTGTAGAGGTGGACAAGTCGGATGACCGTTTTGGTAAGAAGATCCGCAACGCGTCGAAGGATAAGATTCCGTTCACTTTGATTGCGGGTGGCGAGGACGCAGAGGCCGGCGCGGTTTCATTCCGCTTCAGGGATGGTTCGCAAGACAACAACGTACCCGTTGACGAGGCAGTGGCACGGATCGTCACAGCGGTGAAGGAACGGCGAAATAACTGATGGAGGTAGAAAGCTCACTTCAGTTTGCGGGGGTCCCGGACGCATTCCAGCGTCTGTGGACGCCGCACCGCATGGCGTATGTTGAGGGCGAAGAAAAGCCGGCAACGACCAGTAGCTGCGACTGCCCCTTTTGTCGCGCGCCTTCGCTAAGCGATGAAGAGGGCCTGATTGTTCATCGAGGTGAGCACGCGTTCGTCCTCATGAATCTATTCCCATATAACTCCGGCCACCTACTGGTATGCCCCTATAGGCATATTTCGCTGTATCCGGACATAAGCGTGGAAGAGCGCAATGAGATTGCGGAGCTAACCGTGCGCGCGATGGAGGTACTCACCACGGCAGTGGGGGCGCAGGGCTTCAATCTGGGGATGAATCAGGGCGAGGTAGCGGGCGCAGGTATTGCGCCGCACCTGCATCAGCACGTTGTGCCCCGATATAAGGGGGATGCGAACTTCTTGCCCGTGATTGGGCAGACCAAGGCTGTGCCGCAGCTGATTGAGGATGCGAGGCAGATTCTGGTTGCAAACTGGGAGCGTGTGTAATGCTCGGAAATCACGGTAGGGGACTGGTAAAGCAGGTTTTCACCGGGCCAGCCAAGGTGCTCGCTCGCCTTGGCGTCACGCCGAACCAAGTGACGGTTGTGGGTACGGTCCTCTCTATCGCGGCCGCTGTAGGCCTTCTAGGAACTGGACAATGGATAATCGGGCCAATCGTGCTGGCAGTTATCCTATTAGCAGATTCGCTTGATGGAACTCTCGCGCGGCTGACCGGTAGCTCATCTACCTTTGGGGCCTTCCTCGATTCTACTCTTGACCGGCTCAGTGATGGTGCCGTGTTCGGCTCCCTCACTTTTGCGATCGCTATGCAGCATGCTCCTTCCTTGGAGAGAACTTGGGCGTTCATAGCTGGCCTCATTTCAATGATTGGTGCGGTGACGGTTTCATATGCTCGAGCCCGAGCTGAGGCTGTGGGCGCGCAGGCGAAGGTGGGTATTGCCGAGCGTACGGACAGGTTGATCGTTGGGCTTGTGGGAGCGTTCCTGGTTGGCTTGGGACTGCCACTTTGGGTCATGGCGATCGCCCTCACCTGGGTTGCTTTTGCTTCACTCTTTACGGTGGCCCAGCGCATTTTCGCTGTGAAGCGGGAGCTGAGCGGTAAGTGAGCCACGGCCTCGTTACAACTTTTAAGGCGCTCGGACACGTACCCCCACGGGTAGCGGCGGGCCTTGGTCGAGGTAGCGGCGTTGTAGCCTCGTTATTTGACTCCAAGTCCAAACGGCAACTGATTGCAAACCATCAGCGCCTTAGCGATAAACCGTTGGATAGTGCGCATATTCGCGAAGCGTTTGCATCCTATTTTGAAATGTTCGCCCAGTCTCCCTCGCTGCCCGGGTGGAGCAAAGCGCGGATTACACGAAACGTGTTCGTTGACGACGATCTCACTCAAGCGGTTGCTCAAGAGGACGGCCCCATCGTTATCGCGATGACCCACGGAGGAAATTGGGATTTAGCTGCGGCGTTCGCCTCGTTTCATCTTGCCCCGGTCGTTACGGTTGCAGAGGTCCTTGAGCCACCGGAGTTATTTAACTACTTTGTGGAAAGCCGCGCAGCGTTTGGCATGAAGGTGTTTCCCGCAAAAAAGGGTGTGTTCGCGCAGCTCCGCGAATACGTACGGGGCAAGCGTGTGATGGTTCCTCTGCTTGCAGATAGAGACATTTCTGGTAGCGGCATTGAAGTGGACTTTGGCGGCCACAGGGCGCTGGTTGCGGCTGGGCCGGCTGCCCTTGCGAGCCAGTTGGACGCTCCGCTATTTGCCCTGCACATGAGCCGCCTACCGGGTCGGGAAGCAACCTATCATCTGCATGCCAGACAGGTGCAGGTCACCGGCGACGTGTCGGCCGACACACAGCGTTGGGTGGACGCTATTGTGCCGCTCATTCGATCGAACCTTGCGGATTGGCACATGATGCAACCGCTGTTTGTAGAGGATTTGGATCCCGCGCGGCTCGCTCGCGCCAGGGAGCGTGCCAAGAGGGAGGACACGCAGTGAAGATCGGGATTGTTTGCCCGTACTCGTTTGATTCGCCTGGTGGCGTGCAATATCACGTGAATGATCTTGCAACCGAGCTTATTCGTCGCGGGCACGAGGTAAGTGTGCTCGCCCCGGTTGAAAAAGCTGAAGTTCCCGATTTTGTTTGTAAGGTGTCTGGGTCTTACTCGGTGCCTTACAACGGTTCGGTTGCCCAGTTGTCCCTTAGCCCCAAGGCGGTGAGTGAAACAAAAGCGTGGCTTGAAGAAGGCAAATTCGATGTTGTGCATATTCACGAGCCTCTGGCCCCCTCAATCTCGCTGATTGCCTTGGCGAACTCGAAAAGCCCTATCGTTGCCACGTTCCACACCTCAATGGTGAAATCGAGGTCGTTGAAGCTGGCCGTTCCCATTCTGCGGCCTCTACTCGATCGCATTAGCGGGCGGATCGCGGTGTCCAACGAGGCGCGTAGAACCCTCATTGAACACCAGGGCGGTGACGCGGTCATCATTCCCAACGGGGTTTACCGCGAGCCGTTTGCGAATGCTCCCGATATTGAAAAGTGGAAGGGCACGCGGGAGCGTCCGACCCTGTTTTGGATTGGACGCATCGATGAGCCGCGCAAGGGATTGCACGTGCTTGCCGGCGCAATAGACGAGGTTGTGGCCCGGCATCCGAATGTCCGCTTCATAATTGCCGGGCGCGGCGATGATGCGCCGGTGCGCGAGCTGATGGAGAGGTACCCGGACAACGTCGAGTTTGCAGGGGACGTGGATCCGCAGACTCGCAACTCGCTCTATCACGGGGCAACTGCTTATATAGCACCGCAAACTGGAGGAGAGTCGTTTGGGATCGTCCTGGTTGAAGCAATGTCGGCCGGGACGCTGGTGATTGCTTCTGATATTGAGGCTTTTCGCCTCGTGCTCAATGGGGGAGCTCTGGGGCGCCTATTCACTTCGGCTGACTCGGCCGATTTAGCGCGGGTTATTAACGACGTCCTCGCCCGCCCTGAAGAGGCTGCCCGGTTGGCCGAAACGGGGCACGAGGCGTCGAAGATGTACGACTGGGGTGTAGTGACGGACAAGATCCTCGCGGTATACGCCACCGTGGTTGGAACTGCCAGTGTGGAGGTGGAGAACACGGATACGCTGATAGATTCGTTGCGCCAGTATTTTGCTAACAGAAGGGATTAGCCGTGGGAGTAAAGGTTTTGGCTGTAACCCTGGTATTGCTTGTGCTGGTGGGACTGTGGCTGGTTTCGCGAGCGCGGCGAGTAGACCGCTTGCATAGGCAGGTGGAGCAGGCTCGAGTGGTCATGTTCAACCATTTGAAGACCCGCCGGCAAATCCTCAAAACCGCGTTGAACGATGGTTCTTTTGGGGCGGATTTCCCATCCGACGAGTTAGCACAGTTACTTGCAACTGCGCCGGCGGGGCAAAGCGGCCACACGGGAGCAAGCGAATCTGATATTTCAGCCTGGCTCGTGCGGGTTTGGGACCAGGTTGAGCGCGAGAATCCGCAGATTGCCCAAAAACTGCGCACCAATGGCTTCGAACTACGCGCGGCAAGACGTTTTTATAATCAGCAGGTAGCGCAGGTGGTAAGGCTGCGTTCGCAGCCGGACGTGCGGATGTTCCACCTTGCTGGGCGCGCGCCAATGCCTGAACCGTTTGACTTCGACGATGAGGCTCCGGGTGCTTGAAAAAGAGTACGAATGGCCTATTGGTGAAGATGGATTACCAACTCGCCATGCGGCTCGAGTCATTTTGATTGACGAGGCGGGCCGCGTGCTACTTGTGCGCGGCCATGACGCAAATGATTTGGATCACTCTTGGTGGTTCACGGTGGGCGGCGGCTTAGAAACGGGGGAGAGCCATCGCGAAGCGGCGGTGCGCGAGTGTTTTGAGGAAACGGGCATCAAGTTGGATGCGCGTGATCTGGAAGGCCCGGTCATCTGCAGGGATGCGAAAATGTTCTTCGCTGACCGCACGCGTAGGCAAATGGAACAGTTCTTTATAGCGCGCGTGGCCGCGGTGGAGTTGGACTTTTCGCATTGGAGTAACGATGAGCGCAACCTACTAGATGAAATGCGCTGGTTCCATGTGGACGAGGTAATGGAGCTGTGTGGGAAAGAGAATGTTTTCCCCAGCCAGTTGCCGCGCTTGCTGGTGAAATGGCGAGATAACGAAGGCGTGCGTTCTTGCGTTAAAATCGATGAGTACAATAAAACGTAACTAAGCGGTTAAAACAGTTTTGGGAGGTTCTTCATGTCAGGGCATTCAAAGTGGGCAACTACCAAGCACAAGAAGGCTGCAATTGACGCGAAGCGCGGCAAGCTTTTTGCTCGTCTTGTAAAGAACATTGAGGTAGCGGCTCGCACGGGTGGTGGCGATCCGGATGCTAACCCAACCCTTTACGATGCTATTCAAAAGGCAAAGAAGAACTCGGTTCCCAACGACAACATTGAACGCGCGCGCAAGCGCGGTTCGGGTGAAGAAAGCGGTGGCGCTGACTGGGAAACCATCATGTATGAAGGTTATGGTCCCAATGGCGTTGCAGTTCTAGTTGAGTGCTTGACCGATAACCGCAACCGCGCCGCGTCGGATGTGCGCGTTGCTTTCACGCGTTCGGGTGGCTCGCTTGCCGATCCGGGTTCGGTTTCGTACCTGTTTGCTCGTAAGGGCATTATTGAGGTGCCTAACCAGGGCGATACGGATGAAGACTCGATCCTCATGGCCGTGCTTGATGCAGGCGCTGAAGAGGTAGAGGTCCAGGGCGATGAATTCCGCATCTTGTGCCAGCCAAATGATTTGGTGGCCGTCCGCACCGCTTTGCAGGCCGAGGGCATCGACTACAACTCGGCTGAGGTTGGTTTTGTACCTTCCACCAAGGTGGAGCTGGAAGCTGAAGGCGTGCGCAAGATCATGAACATGATTGATGCTTTGGAAGAGTCTGACGACGTGCAGGATATCTACACCAACTTCACGGCTTCCGACGAAGTACTAAAGGAATTCCAAGAGGAAGAGTAGTGCGCGTACTCGGTATTGATCCGGGTTTGACCCGTTGCGGCATCGGCGTTGTTGACGTCGATGCCGCGCGTCGTACCAGCCTCGTTCACGTTGGGGTGGCCCGTAGCTCGCAGTCTCTGGCCACACATTTTCGGCTTGCAAAAATTGGGGATGAAATAGACCTCGCAATAAAAACCTACGAGCCCGAGGTAATGGCTATTGAACGCGTTTTCGCTCAGGATAACCTCCAGTCGGTAACTACAACGATGCAGGTTATGGGTGTGGCGATGCTGTGCGCGGGTAGGGCAGGGTTGCCACTCGCGATTCACACACCCTCGGAGGTGAAGGCGGCGGTCACAGGTTCGGGCACTGCCGGTAAGGCGCAGGTACAGCATATGGTTGCGCGCGTGCTTGGGTTGCAAAAGGTGCCTAAGCCGGCCGATGCGGCGGACGCACTCGCAATCGCTATCTGTCACGCGTGGCGCGGTACGGGGCTTCAGGGCGCCGGCCAGGATGGTGATATTAATGTGTCACTGTCTGGTGGTGTCTCCGCTCGAGGGAAGATGACTGCGGCTCAGCAGCAGTGGGCAAACGCGATCGCGACAACGCGTCGTAAGGGTGCGGTTGATCCCCGTGTCCAGGGTAAGCGTTAGGGTTGTTGCAGGACTAAAGGAGCACAATGATCTCTTCGCTAAGTGGGCAGGTGGCGTCGATCGACCCGGATTTTGCCGTGATTAAGGCAGGGGCGTTCGGTATGCGGGTGTACATGCCCGGCCGCTCGTTGCTTGAAATTCGCCGTGGCGAAGACGTGGATGTCTATACGAATCTGGTGGTCCGAGAGGATTCGCTTACCCTGTTTGGGTTCCTCCTTGAGGACGAGTCTGAGGCGTTCGATATTTTGCAAGGGGTTTCCGGTATTGGCCCGAAGACTGCGCTTGCTGCACTGAACGTGTATACGCCAGATGAGTTACGAGGCGCGTTGGCCGCGGCTGATGAGAAGATGCTGCAGAAGATTCCGGGCATCGGCAAGAAGTCGGCGCAACGCATGATTTTGGAGATTGGTGACAAGCTCGGGCCGGCGAAGGGTCTTAGTTTGGAGCCGCAACCAGTGGCTGATGAGGTTGCTGATGAAGTCATTGCCGCGCTACAGAGTTTGGGGTGGCAAAAACAGCAGGCTCAGGCTGCGGTTGATCAGTTTGCGGGCAGCGGTTTGAATGCCTCCGACATGTTACGCGCCGCGCTGGTAAACCTGGGAGGTAACCGTGGATGAGACTACTGATCGTATAGTGGGCGCGGACGCGGGCGATATCGAGCGCGCAGCAGAAGCGGCTCTGCGGCCAAAGCAGCTTGAAGACTTTATTGGCCAGCAAACGGTTCGCGCGCAGCTTGACCTGGTTCTTTCTGCTGCGCATCACCGCAACACGACGCCCGATCACATTTTGTTGGCGGGCCCTCCCGGGCTTGGTAAAACAACGCTCGCAATGATTGTGGCCAACGAGATGAACTCTTCGCTGCGGCTCACCTCTGGACCTGCGATTCAGCATGCTGGAGACTTAGCCTCGATCCTGTCCGGATTGCAGGAGGGCGATATCTTGTTCATCGACGAGATTCACCGGCTAGCCCGTACCGCAGAAGAGATGCTTTATCTGGCAATGGAAGATTTTCGCGTGGACATTATCGTGGGCAAGGGTCCTGGAGCCACGTCAATTCCGCTTACCCTCCCACCATTTACAGTTGTGGGAGCAACCACCAGGTCCGGATTGCTTCCCGCGCCACTGCGTGATCGGTTTGGTTTCACTGCGCACCTGGAGTACTACGAGGCAGATGAACTCGAACTTGTGGTAAAACGTTCGGCAAACCTGCTTGGTGCACGTTTGGATCAGCGAGCGGGCGCAGAGATCGCGCGTAGATCCAGGGGAACACCGCGTATTGCGAATAGGCTGCTCCGCCGCGTCCTCGATTATTCGCAGGTGCATGGCGACGGGCATATTGATCTTGAGTCGACGAGGGCGGCCCTGGAACTGTTCGAGGTGGATCCGCAGGGATTGGACAGGTTGGACCGCGCCGTGTTGGAGGCGTTAGTGCGCCGTTTTGGGGGCGGTCCGGTGGGGCTTGCGACGCTAGCTGTTACGGTTGGGGAAGAGCCGGAAACTGTTGAGACTGTGGCGGAACCTTACTTGGTGCGAGAAGGTTTCATGATTCGCACCCCGCGCGGCAGAGCGGCAACCGCTCAGGCATGGAATCATATGGGACTTACCCCGCCAGAGCCGGGAACGCTATTCGACGGTTAAAAATGCGAATGTGACCAAACGCGAACTTCTTATGGGTACTAGAAGGGTGCATTTGGGCGGCAATAACAATAGAATCACCTAGGATACAAACGATATTTAGGAGTCGACCCTTGGAATTCATGATCATCCTTCTCATCATGCTCGCTGTGATGATGTTTATGTCTTCGCGTGGAAGAAAGAAGCAGCAGGAGCAGCTTGAGAAGATGCACGACGAGATTGGCATTGGCTCTTGGGTTCGTACCGCTTCTGGGTACTACGGCATCGTGTCGGATATTGATGGTGACGTTTACATTCTGCAGTCGCCGAGCGGTGACGAAACATATTGGGACCGTCGCGCTATCGCGATGGCAGCTGAGCCTCCGTTTGAGTCCACTCTTGCCGGTGATGACGAGAACGTAGACGAGGTGGGCGAGATCACCGCACAGTCCGAAGAAGAGGCCGCTGTGGAGCCTGTGCAAGAGGATTTGCCAGAAGCGTCGGTGCAGGAGACGGACGGCGGCGAAGAGGACGCCGAGGACATTTGGGATGACTCCTTCACTAAGTCGGATAAGCCTCGCGAAGAGAACTAGGTGCCAGTTTTAGGCGCAAGAAAATAACAAGGAACCAAAGTGGCTAAGAAAGCGAGTAGACCCGGGCGTAAGTTGATGAGCCTTGGGATCCTCATAATAATTGCATTAATAACGCTCGGAATTGGGTCTGCACGCGGTAGTGCGAGCATGGTGCCCGGCCTTGCCCTCGATTTGCAAGGTGGTACGCAGCTGATCTTGACGCCTACTCCGCAAGAGGGTGAGGACGTTAAGGATGTCACCGTCGCTCAGGAGGACCTGGATCAGGCTATCGAGATCATCCGCAAACGTATTGACGCATCCGGCGTGGCTGAGGCTGAGATCACGAGCCAGGCGGGGCGCAACATTGTTGTGGCGCTGCCGGGTGAGCCTAGCGAGGAAACTTTGAACCTCGTGCGCTCGTCTGCAGTTATGAGGTTCCGCCCGGTACTTGCTGCGGGTGATCCCGCGGTTGTTGACCCGGAAAAGTACAAGAACGCTACATCGGGGGAGGGTGCGGATCAGAACGTGACCTATCCCAGCGCGCAGCCCTTAGAAACTGAGCCCGCGGAAGAACAGCCTGAGCCCACCGCTACTGAAGGCCCGGATTTGTCGCAGCTGACACCGGAGGAGCTTGCTAATACCCTTGCCGATACCAACAAAGACGGCGAGATTTCCGATAAGCCGGTAGCTGAACCGAAGGATAATTCGGATCCGAACTGGGTTACCGAACAGGTTCTGCATACTTTCTTTACCACGGACTGTAAGGCGCCCGAACAGCGCGCGAAGGGATCGGTTGACGATCCGGCGCTGCCACTGGTCGCCTGCGACACAGAGGGCAACGAGAAGTACATTCTAGGCCCGGTTGATCTTGAAGGTATTCACCTAACTTCTGCAACGGCGGGCATGAACCGAAATGAGCAGGGCCAATCTACAGGTAAGTGGATTGTTTCGCTTCAGTTCGACAAGGAAGGTACTGACATCTTCGCCGATGTCTCCAAGCGCCTGGTAGATCTACAGTCGGTTGATCCTACGCGTAACCGCTTTGCAGTGGTTTTGGACGGTAACGTAATTTCCGCTCCGCGCATGAACAGTGTTATTCCGAATGGTTCGGCCCTCATTGAAGGTAACTTCACTGCCGATTCGGCGCGCGCTTTGGCCAATCAGCTCCAGTTCGGTTCGCTCCCGCTTAACTTCACGGTTGAGTCCGAGCAGCGCATCTCCGCAACACTTGGCGCGGATCACCTGCGCACCGGCCTCCTAACCGGCATTATCGGCCTGGTTCTTGTGTTGCTGTACCTGATCTGGCAGTACCGCGGATTGTCGATACTTGCAGGCGGCTCGCTCATTGCAGCGGGTGTGATCGTCTATACGCTCATCACGCTCCTTTCATGGCTGATGGGATACAGACTCTCCCTGGCTGGCGTGGCCGGTCTGATCGTGTCGGTTGGTATTACCGCAGACTCATTCATCGTCTACTTTGAGCGTATTCGCGATGAGGTGCGGAGCGGACGCCCGCTGGTTTCGGCAGTGAGCGAAGGCTGGGATCGTGCAAGGCGCACGATTATCGTCTCTGACCTTGTAAACCTCCTGGCTGCTGCAGTCCTATACTTCTTGGCAGTTGGCGGCGTGCAGGGCTTTGCGTTCACCCTGGGCCTAACCACCCTCGTCGACCTTGCAATCATCCTGTGGTTCACCCACCCGCTTATGGAACTCCTGGTTCGCACCGAGTTCTTTGGTGGTGGCCATAAACTCTCCGGTCTTGATCCGGAGCACCTGGGCGCTAAGTCTGCCGCGATTTACGCTGGGCGAGGCCGCTTCCGTGAGCCGAAGCGCAATGAAAATCATGTAAAGGCCGCGGATCAGCCGGGGCGTAAGTCGATTGCACAGCAGCGTCGTGAGGCTGAAGAAGCGGCAAAAATGGAAGCCGAGGCGGCAGCGGTTGACACCGCCCAGGATGCCTCCAGTGAAGAGGAGGGGAAGTAACAATGAGTATGGCTTCATGGGGCAATGCCCTATATGCGGGAGAGAAATCCTACCCGTTCATTAAGAACCGTAAGGTTTGGTTCACCACGGGTGCAGTGGTGATCTTGATATCGATCCTTTTGATCACGGTTCGCGGGCTCAACCCGTCAATCGAGTTCCGCGGCGGATCTCAGTTTGCCCTCGCGCACGTACAAACCACCGAGCAGCAGCTCGCGTACGACGTGATGAAGGCCAACGGCGTAGGCGAAGGGGTTAAGGTCTCTCAGCTTGGCACCGACGGCCTGCGCGTGCAAAGCCAGGACATCGGTGCGGATAAGACCGCTACTGTTCGAGCAGCGTTGGCGCAGGCTTACGGCATTTCTGAAAGTGACGTTGATGCAACCAACATCGGCCCATCTTGGGGTGCAGATGTAACCAAGAAGGCATTGCAGTCGCTCGTGATCTTCCTGGTTCTCGTGGGGGCCATGATGGCGTTCTACTTCCGTTCTTGGACGATGTCGCTGTCCGCTCTGTGGGCGCTACTTCACGACGTTTTCCTAACGGTTGGATTCTTCAGCTTGATCCAGGTGGAAGTATCGCCGGCTACGGTAATTGGCTTCCTTACGATTCTTGCGTACTCCCTGTACGACACCGTGGTTGTGTTTGACCGCGTGCGTGAACTCACCCGCAACGTTACAAAGCAAACCCGCTACACGTTTGGTGAGCTCGTAAACCTGGCGGTTAACCAAACGCTCGTGCGTTCTATTAACACGTCTATCATCGCGCTCCTGCCAGTTGGGTCCATCCTGTTCCTCGGATCCTTCCTGCTTGGTGCGGGCACACTGACCGATATTTCACTCGCTCTGTTTGTGGGCATGACGGTTGGAACTTTTAGCTCCGTGTTCATCGCGCCGGCCGTGCTGGTAATGCTTGAAGGCAAGCGCGAACGCATCGGAGGTCACACCAAGAGCGTTCTAGAGGCGCGCGGGGATAAGCTAATGAAGGTCGGCGCGGATGCATCAGATAATGACTCGACGTTCGAGACCGTACATACGTCGAATCTCAAGCCCGGTCATCACCTGGGCCAAGCCGCACAGCCAAAGCGTAAGAAGAGGAAGTAAGGGCAATGAGTAAAGACCTACTGCGTAGTCGGATTGAACCGCTTATCAAAGACAATCTGCGTGAGATTCCTGACTTCCCGGATCCGGGTGTTCTCTTCCGCGACATTACGCCACTGCTCGCTAACGGTGAGGCTTTCAAGGCCCTTATCGATGCGCTTGCAGACCACTACCGTGGCCGCGTTGATGCGATTGCCGGTTTGGAATCGCGAGGCTTCATTCTGGCCGCTCCGCTTGCAACTGCGCTTGGCGTGGGCATGATTACGGTACGCAAGGCAGGGAAGCTTCCCGGACCTGTGATTGGCGTAAATTACACGCTCGAGTATGGCGAGGCTCGCATGGAGCTCCGTCCTGATTCCGTTAAGGAGGGCAGTCGCGTTCTCATCATCGATGACGTGCTCGCAACTGGCGGAACCTCCGCTGCAGCAGTTGAACTGATCAAGCAATGTGGGGCCGAGGTCGTTGAGGTGAACGTTCTACTGGAGCTTTCAGAGCTTGGAGGGCGCGCGAAGCTCGAGGGAATTCCCGTTGAAGCTGGCGTGATTTTCTAACTCTTCGCTAACCTAAAGCCAATACTGTATGCCCGTCCCGCATGGGACGGGCATACAGTAATTTCAAATATCATTTTGTGTTTGAGATAACATGAGGGAATGACGTCGAATACTGGTAACACAGACAGCGCTAATCCGGTAAGTGGTTCGCGCGTGCGCTCCAGCCTGCTGTGGTTCGGGTCGCGCAGACGCTCAACTGCACCCGAGATTGAGCCCCTTATCCGTGCTGTAAAGGCCTATCACCCGAGGGCTGAAACCGATGTCATTGAACGCGCGTACGTAACTGCAAAGAAGTATCACGAAGGACAGATGCGCAAGTCCGGCGAGCCGTATATTACGCACCCCGTCGCCGTTGCAACTATCCTCGCCGAGATCGGCATGACCCCTCCAACTCTCGTCGCCGCTTTGCTCCACGACACGGTTGAGGACACCGAGTACACACTTGAACAGCTCAGCGCTGATTTTGGTCAGGGCATAGCACTCCTCGTTGATGGCGTGACAAAGCTAGACAAAGTGAAGTACGGGGCGGCGGCGCAATCTGAGACGCTTCGCAAAATGATTGTGGCTATGTCTAAAGACATCCGTACGCTCTTGATTAAGCTGGGGGACCGCCTTCATAACGCCCGCACGTGGCAGTACGTGCCGCGCGAATCAGCGCAGAGGAAGGCGCGCGAGACGCTCGAGATTTATTCGCCGCTTGCACACCGGCTGGGCATGAACACGATCAAGTGGGAACTTGAAGAGCTTTCCTTCAAAACGCTTTATCCGGAGATTTATCAAGAGATTGACCGGTTGGTCACCGAGCGTGCACCAGAGCGTGACAAATTCCTGCGTGAAGTGGTTTTAACTATCGAGGACGATCTTCGGGAGAACGGCGTGCGCGGCACGGTTTCGGGGCGGCCGAAGAACCACTATTCGATCTATCAAAAGATGATTGTGCGCGGTAAAGCGTTTGACGATATTTACGACCTCGTGGGCGTGCGAGTGCTCGTCGAGTCGGTGCGCGACTGTTACGCGGTTATCGGCGCTATTCACGCGCGCTGGCAGCCAATGCCAGGACGTTTCAAAGACTACATTGCAACGCCGAAGTTTAATCTGTACCAGTCGCTCCACACCACGGTGATGGGGCCGGGTGGGCGGCCAGTTGAGATCCAGGTGCGTACCTATGAGATGCATGACCGCGCCGAGTACGGTGTGGCTGCGCACTGGCGGTACAAGCAGGATCCCAACGCGTCCCAGACCTTGAGCGCCGACTCGGACCGGATGAAGCCGGAAGAGCAGATGAACTGGTTGCGAGGCCTTATTCAAATGGAACGCGAAACCGGTGATCCGGAAGAGTTCCTGGATTCGCTCCGTTACGAAATTGCCGGCGACGAGGTGTACGTGTTCACTCCGAAGGGAGAGGTGCAGGTTCTACCTGCGGGCGCAACTCCCGTAGACTTCGCCTACGCTGTGCACACCGAGGTGGGACACACAACTGTAGGCGCACGCGTGAACGGCAAGCTTTCTAGCCTCGAATCGAAACTGGAGAGCGGCGATATCGTTGAGGTTTTCACTTCGAAGGCTCCGAACGCAGGCCCAAGCAGGGATTGGCTGAACTTCGTGGCGTCCTCGCGGGCGCGTTCAAAGATCAAAGCGTGGTTCTCGAAGGAGCGCAGAGAAGAGGCCATCGAGGCCGGCAAGGAAAAACTTGCCCGCACCATGCGCAAGCAACACCTGCCGCTACAACGCCTCATGAATCACGACACCATCGTAGGAATCACTGCATCCATGGGCTACCCCGATATCGGTTCGCTTTATGCTGCGATCGGGGAGGGCGGGATTTCTGCCCAGAGCGTGATGCAAAAGATCATGCAATCCCTCGGTGGGGATTTCGGAACCGAAGAAACTCTCTCCGAGGGAGTCACACCGGGCGCGCATCAAAACAGATGGGATCCCACCACAGCCGGCTCGGACGTCCTCGTTGAAGGCATGGGCGGCGGTGACGTGTGGGTCAAGATCGCGAAGTGTTGCACGCCGGTGCCGGGCGACCCGATCATTGGGTTCATTACCCGCGGGCAGGGGGTTTCCGTACACTCACCGGATTGTTCTAACGCTGTAGCGCTACAGCGCAACCATCCGGAGCGTTTCGTGAACGTCGAGTGGAGCACAAACGCATCCTCAAACTATCTGGTGAAGATTCAAATTAAGGCGCTGGATCGCGCTCGGCTGCTGGGGGATCTAACCCAGGTGCTCTCGGACTATCAGGTGAACATTCTCTCGGGCAATATGTCCACTTCGCCGGATCGAGTAGCAACAGTGCGCTTCACTGTTGAAATGGCTGAGCCTTCGCACATTAACGCCACGTTGAACGGTTTGCGCCGCGTGGACGGAGTGTTTGAGGCTGCGCGCGTTCATGGCGGACACTCTACGAAGGCGAAGAACAAGAAAAAGCAGAAGCAACCCCGCCCATAGCTGGGTAGCCATGTAGACATAAAAAGGAGGGGAGAGCGGTTGCTCTCCCCTCCAAAAGTGTGGTTAGCCGGGCTAGTCCACAGAACCTTGGATCTGCTCTTGCCAAGCGCGCTTAGTCGCAAGCGCGTCTCTGATCGAAGCCGCCTTCTTCTCGTTGCCATCAGCTTCAGCCTTCGCGAGGTCACCCTCGAGCTCAGCAATCGAGTCAGCAAGCTGGCCGAGCATGCCTTCCGCGCGAGCCTTCGTTTCTGGATCGGTGCGGCGCCACTGCTCTTCCTCTGCGTCACGAACTGCTTTTTCAACGGCGCGCATGCGGTTTTCAACGCGGTTCATGTCCGCGCGCGGAACGTGACCGGCCTCCTCCCAACGATCCTGGATGCCGCGTAGCTTCTCGATAGTGGCTTCAAGATCTTCAATGGGAAGGAGCGCCTCAGCCTCTTCGAGGAGTGCTTCCTTTACCTTTAGGTTCTCGCGGTAGGCCGAATCTACGGCCTCGGAGTTTGCGCGGCGAGCATCGAAGAATACCTGCTGTGCTTCGCGGAAACGCTTCCACAGTGCGTCATCTTCCTTGCGGGAGGCGCGGCCGGCTTGCTTCCAACGATCCATCAAATCGCGGTAAGCCGCGGAAGTGCGGCCCCATTCGGTGGAGTTCTGTAGCGCGGTGGCCTCCTCAATTAGAGCCTCCTTGACGCGCTTAACTTCGGCCTGACGCGCGTCCAGTGCCGAGAAGAACTGGCGGCGATGACGATCAAAACGTGTGCGGGCAGAAGAGAACCGCTTCCACAGGGCGTCCTCATCAGCGCGGTCAAGGCGCGGTCCTTTACGCTGCAGAGCCTTCCACTCGTCCAAGAGATCGCGCAGCCGCTGCCCGGAATTCTTCCACTGGGTGCGTTCGGGATCCTGTGCGGCAATAGACTCGGCCTCTGCAACGACGGCCTCGCGATCGGTCAGCGCCTGGGCCTTAGCAGCAGCCCGCTCAGCTAGGGCTTCTTCCTTACGTTCCTTCGCAGCCTCGTGGAGTTTCGCAACGCGCTCACGCAATGCGTCCAGATTACCTACGGCGGCGGGTTCCTTGATTTCCTCGTCCAGTGACTTCAGTGTCTGCTCAATCTCCCTTGCCGCGAGGGTAGGAAGACGCATCTCGAATAGGTTTACTTTTGCTTCAAGGTCTTCAAATCGGCGGGTGTACAAAGCGAGGGGCTCGTCCGGAACACCATCGGGGTACGAACCAACTTGGCGTTCGCCTCCATTTTCCTTGACCCAGACGTTGCCTTCATCATCCACCCGGCCAAAAGCGGTGGGGTCTTCGCTTGAAGAAGCAGGCACAACCACCATGGGAACTTTGGTTTCTTCGGTTGCTGAAATCTCTGGATCGCCAGCCTTAGCGCTAATAGATTCTTTTTGATCGCTCACGATATTCCTAACGAGGACGGGGTTGGCATTCGCCTGACCGTTCGACAATGTGCACAGCGGATGGTTCCGCAATGCTCATCCTACGTCGATTTAGTGTCATTTCACACTTTTGCCCAACATTCATCTGCTTGGTGAGCCAAAGCAGTTGCGGTGAGCCTACGCGGTTTCCGCTAAAGTTAGAGCTATGAGGATTGAACGGATCGAATCTGTAGCTCTGGGGGAGAACTGCTACGTAGTGGTGCCAGATGAAGCCGCTAACGCGCTAGTGGTGGATCCCGGCGTAGGAACAAGCGAACCCGTGAAAGCATTTTTAGAAAGCGCAGGCTTATCTGCCGGTGCTGTTTTGCTAACGCACGGGCATTTCGACCACGTTTGGGAATGCGCGCAGTTTGACACCACCGTGTACGTGCCGGGCCCGGACATGTACCGAATGGAAGATCCGCTGTCACACTCGATTGGTTTTGGAAATTTCGGAACGTGGAACAAGCCCGCACACTTGCAGGAGGTTCCAAGCCAGGTGTTCCAGCCGATCGATGGCCTTAATATGCTGATGTTGCCCGCGCCCGGACATACGGAAGGCTCGGCTCTTTTCCTAATGGAGATTTCTGCCGGCGAGACCTTTGAGACCAATGCTGCTCTACCGTCTATCCGCACTGGGTTGGGGCCGTTGCAGATGTCGCAACCGGTTGCGTTTGTGGGCGACGTGATTTTCGCCGGATCGGTTGGACGTACCGACTTGCCCGGCGGCGATGAGACACAAATGCGTCACTCGCTACGCACCCTGGCTAATGCTTTGGATCCGGATACGTGGATGCTTCCCGGCCACGGTCCCGCAACGAACTGGCGCAATGAACAGGCCACGAATCCTTACGTTAAACGAGCAAAAGAACTCGGCTAATAATCAGTTACTACTAGGAAGAAAATAATGCCAGCACGTACCTCACTGTCCGGTTTCCCCGAATGGCTTCCCGCGGAGCGGATTGTGGAACAGCACATCCTTGACCAACTGCGTGAGACGTTTGAACTCCATGGCTTTGCCTCCATTGAAACTCGCGTTGTCGAGACCTTGGATGACCTGCTGCGCAAGGGGGAAACTTCCAAGGAGGTTTACCTACTAGAACGTTTGCAAGACAAGTTGCAAGAGCGTTCTGATTCCAAGAAAGACCGCACACTCGGCCTGCATTTCGACCTCACGGTGCCGTTTGCGCGTTACGTCCTGGACAATGCTGGTGAACTTCAGTTCCCGTTCCGCCGCTACCAGATCCAGAAGGTGTGGCGTGGTGAACGCCCGCAAGATGGCCGTTTCCGCGAGTTCACACAGGCTGATATCGACATCGTGGGTAACGGCATGCTCGCGTTCCACCACGAGGTGGAGATTCCCCTGGTGATTTTAGAGGCGTTTTCTATGCTCCCAATCCCTCCCGTAACTGTTTTGGTCAATAACCGTAAGATCGTGCAGGGTTTTTGCGAGGGAATCGGTGTTGAAAACGTGGAACAGGCGCTGCGTTCTATCGACAAGCTCGACAAGATCGGGCCTGAGGGAGTGTGCGCGGAAATGGAAGAGTTTGACTTCCAATCCGAGCAGATTGATCAGCTTTTGAAGCTTGCCCAAATCTCTGGCGATGATCAAAAGGTGCTGGATGAGGTTCGCGCGCTTGGCGTGTCCAATGAGATTCTGGATGAAGGTTTAGAGGAACTTGGTGCGCTGTTGGCCGCCGGAGAGAAGCGGGCGCCGCACCGTTTGCGCGCTGAGCTTAAGATTACGCGCGGCTTGGACTATTACACGGGCACGGTTTACGAAACCGAACTCGAGGGGCACAAGGATCTTGGTTCTATCTGCTCCGGTGGCCGCTACGATTCACTCGCATCGGATGGCAAGCGTTCCTATCCGGGCGTGGGCATCTCTATCGGTGTATCTCGCCTTGTTTCGCGTATCTTGGCCGAGGGGCTTGCAACTGCCTCGCGCTCGGTTCCAACCGCTGTTTTCGTCGCCGTAATGAACGAAGAGTCGCGGGAGACCTCGGAAGATGTCGCTGCAGCGCTACGCGCACGCGGGATCGCAACTGAGGTTTCGCCGAACTCACAGAAGTTTGGAAAGCAGATCCGTTACGCGGATAGGCGTGGCATTCCGTTCGTGTGGTTCATTGGCGAGGATGGTGCGCACGAGGTAAAGGACATTCGCTCGGGCGAGCAGCAAAGTGCTGATCCGCAGACGTGGACGCCACCGGCTGAAGATTTGAAGCCCGCAGTCATACTGGGGGAGTAGCAGATGGAAGAGTATGAATCTCTAAGCGCGCTTGAGGGTGTGCTTACCGACGTTGCGCTACCGCTGGATCTACCTGAAGCAGCTAATGCGCGGGAAGTGGCGAAGCGGTCCGCGCGGCGCCTGGGGGATCATATCTTGCCGCGGTTGCAAAGTCTGGATGCGCCGTTGGTATGCGTGGTGGGCGGCTCCACGGGAGCGGGTAAATCAACGATCGTGAACTCGCTAGTGGGCCAGCACGTGTCTGCCTCGTCCGCTAAACGGCCAACTACCAGGAGCCCGCTTTTGCTTCATCGCGCAGAAGACGCGCGCTGGTTTGAAAATGAGAGGATACTTCCCACCCTGCCTCGTCGCCGGGTAACTACGGATGCGCCGCCCTCTGCTCCGAGTGCGGACGTGGGGAATGAGCTGGAGCTTCGCGCAAATGAGCAGGTCCCAAGCGGCCTTGCAATCATTGACGCTCCCGACCTGGATTCGGTGGTTGCGGATAATCGGGCGCTTGCACGGCAGTTGCTGGACGCGGCTGACCTATGGGTTTTTGTGACCACAGCAGCCCGATATGCAGATGCGGTTCCATGGCGAATGCTCCAGGATGCGGCGGCGAGGAACATCGCGATAGCAGTGGTTTTGAATCGGGTGCCGCATGGAGCTGTGGAAGAGGTCCGCGCAGATCTTTCGAGCATGCTGGCACAGGCGGGGCTGGCAAGCGCACCCCTAATCGCGATCGAGGAATCTGCCCTCACAGATGGAATGATTTCGCAGGAGAATCTGCGTCCTCTATTGAACTGGTTGACCTCCCTAACCGATACGGCAGCAGCTCGCGCTGAGACCGCGAGGAGGACGCTGCGCGGATCTGTTGCAGAACTACTTGACGGCCTCTCACTGGTTGAATCTGCTTTGGTGGAGCAGGCGGTTGTGGCGACGGATGGTCTTGCCGTGCTCGATGCCCGAGTTGACGGTGCGGTGCGCAGGGTAGCTACCCAAACTGGAGATGGAACTCTGCTGCGGGGCGAGGTGCTCGCCAGGTGGCAAGAGGTGGTGGGAACTGCTGAGCTTTCGCGTCGAATCGATGAGGGCGTGTCTTGGTTGAAAGCCCGCGTAACCGGCTTTTTGACGGGTAAACCCGTGAGCGCGCAGCCGGTTGAAGCTGCGCTCGGTGACGGATTACGTGCGTTGCTGGCGGATGAGATTGCTCGTACTCACGACGAAGTTAGGCGAACTTGGGCGCAAAGCAGGGCAATGCGAGATGTTGAGGCCGAGGTAGAGCCGGTACCTACCACGCGTTTTGATGAGATGGCCAAGGAACTGACCCGCGAGTGGCAGCGTAGTCTGTTGCAAATGGTGTCGGACCAGGCGGGATCTAAGAAGCTTTCGGCTAGGTTCCTGGCGATCGGCGTGAACGTCCTCGGTGTTGCACTGATGATCGTTATATTCGCTTCTACAGGTGGTTTGACGGGGGCTGAGGTTGGGGTTGCGGGAGCAACTTCGGTGGTGGCTCAGCGCCTGCTCGAATCTGTGTTTGGAGACCAGGCGGTCTCGTCGATGACGAAGCAGGCGCACAGTGATTTGCAGGAGCGCTTCCGCGCAGTGGTAAGTGAATCGCTTGCACCGTTTACGCGCAGCATGCCCAAGGTGTCGGACCCTGAAGAACTTAGTAGAGCTGTTCAGCGTGCACGGCAAACATGGGAGCGAGGCGACCATGCGAATCTTTAACCGAATTGATGACGCGCCGATTGACGCGCGCGTTCGCGACCTCGCCACGGTGCTGGAGCTACTCGGCGATGACCTGCCGGCCGACAAACGCGGCGAGTATACGCGGGTGGCTGATATTGCAGCGGATCGCCTTGCCCTCGATCCCGACATGACCGTGGTGGCACTGATCGGAGCTACGGGATCAGGTAAGTCAAGCCTGTTTAACGCACTACTTGAGGTGGATTTGGCGCCCGTTGGTGTGCGCCGGCCGACCACGACTTCGATAATGGCTGCCAGCGCTCCGGGAACGCAGTCGAATGCGATTTTGGATTGGCTACAGATTAAGAATCGCGTGTACATTCCGGCGGGGCTTGGGCTATCTCGTGATGTAACGATTTTGGACATGCCCGACGTTGACTCGGTGAACGCCCAGAATCGCGAGGGCGCCCAGCGTCTTGCGCAGCGAGCAGACATCCTGGTTTGGGTGGTCGATCCGCAAAAGTATGCTGATGATGTTTTGCACTCGCAGTTTATTAAGCCGTATGCGAAGCATTCGCGCGTCACCATCGTGGCGCTCACGCAGGTCGATCTGCTTTCGCCCGGTGACCAGATGGTGATTGTGGATGATTTGCGAGGTCTGCTTGCCGCTGACGGCCTGCAAAATGCTCGCATTGTGCCTACTTCTGCAAAGACGGGGGAGGGCATTGCCGAGCTACGCATGCACATTAACGATACCGCGCAGGTCCAACGCATTGAGTCGGCGCGGTTGAAGGCTGACGTGAGTGACGTGGCCAGTCGCATCCGCTCTGACTTGGAGCAGACGTGTAGCGTACTTCCAGCTGTGAAGGAACGCGATGTGGTTAGGGATCTAACCGAGGTTAGTGCACGAGCCGCTGGAGCGCCGCAGGTTGCTGACGCGGTGCGCCGAGCCTACATTCATCGCGCGAAGAAGCATGTCGGTTGGCTTCCTACCCGCTACTGGCGTAACTTGCGACCCGATCCGCTGAAGCGCTGGCATTTAGGAGAAGGCAAAGGCGAACTGCACTCTATGCAGGTAAGTGAGGTATCTAGCTCTTCGCTACAGGTGAGTTTGAGGTCTCTTACCGAACGCGTTGCGCAAGGCCGACCACGCGTGTGGGCTAACGACCTGCGGGAGGTTGCAAGTGAAGCTGGCAGTGGCATAAGCGATGACTTGAATGAGGCGGTGGCCAGTACAGACCTCGCTATTCGCGATGAGACATCGGGGTGGTGGCGTTTTTCGAATGCGTTGCAGTGGCTCGGCTGGCTGGTTGCACTTATTGGAGCTTTATGGCTTGCAGCCGTGTGGGCTTCGCGAGAGTTCCTGTTGATCAATTGGGATCTTCCGCGTTTCCACGAGGTGCCCTATCCTACCTGGATGCTTCTAGGGGGCCTAGCCTGGACGCTGCTGGTGGTTCTCATCTCGCACTTTGCAACGCGGATGGTTGCAAGAAGACTTGGGGGCCGCGCTGCACAGTCACTGCGAACCAGTATTGAGACAACGGTACGGGCAAAACTCTGGGCTCCGCTGCATGCCGAGGATCAGCGGCAACGTCAGATCGTGGATCTGCTCTCGCGCCTGTAGCACGGCCAGCTCGCATGAGTTGTCATAAAACGCCTGTGGTAAACACTAGGGCAGTACTATCTCGCACTGATAACGAGGAGTTCGCGCGCAGGTTTTGCCTGAAAACCAGTTTGGGTGCGTAGACGCCTACCTGCCGTGTACGTGACATCAAAGTAGTGAAACCGCCAATTCGTTGAGAGGATCTCTTCGAAAAAGTTGTCGTCATCCACGGTGCGGTTACTCATGGCTACCCCGCAGTTTTTGTCATGAACGAGCATTTCCATCCACTCGCAAAGCTGCTTTTGGTGCTCGTCATCAAAATCTGTGCCGTAGGAAGTGAAACTTCCGCGATAGGGCGGATCGCAGTACACAAAGCTACCGTCTGGAACCAGGACTTGCTTGTAATCAGTGCTGTTAATCTCTGTGCGTTGCAAGGCATCTGCCCAAGCTAGCAGCAGGGGTTCTTGAAAGACCTGTTCTTTGGCCTTGTGGTTCAGCAGGCCCGCAGGGGTGGCAAAAAGGCCTCCACCCTCTTTATTCGTCTGCCAGATTCCATTGAATCCGGTGCGCATTAGAAAATAGAGCAGTGCAGAATCCTGGGTTTTCCAATACTCGCGACGCTTGTCATAGTAGAAGGATTTGCGTCGTTCTTTGCCTTCGATCGTAAGGTATTCGTCTGTTAAGGCATCAACGGCTTCGATGAAGCAAGCCGCATCGGTTTTTAGTGCCCGGAGGATGCCTGCGAGTTCACTGTTGACGTCGTTGATTATGAAGCCAAGTTCGGGGTTTGCCTCAGCGTATTGGTTGTAGAGGTTGCAAAATACTGCGCCGCCTCCAAAAAACGGCTCTACGTAATTGCTGTAATGCGAGAGGCTTGGGAACTTGTCCTCGTAGTGCTTGAGCAATCTGCTCTTGCCCCCGGCCCACATGTAAAACGGTTTTAACTGCTCCATGTAGCTAAATCTTCACTACCACCAAGGTTGTTCTCGTTGATTCTTAACGTTTGTTTGCCTTTAAGTCTTGCAAATCCCCAACCAGCGAGTGCGAAGTTGGGGATTCACAGCATACCTTGTACAACAAGCCAAGCGGTTTAATGGAAGCGTTTCCTCTTGAAACCGCTGCGTCCGCGCGAATGCGAGGCGAAGTCGCGGCCTCGTTTACCTAGGCGGCGCTTCTTGTCACGAAAGCTGCCACCGTCGCGCCGGTTTTCAAACGGTTCTTCCTCCCCGGCGCGCCTATCGCGGTGGCGGGATTCGCGCCTGTCTGCGCTCTCATGGTTGCGCCTAGATGGGCCGCGATCCTTTTTGATGCGAAGCTGCCTGCCGGAAATGGTCGCACGCCCGATTTTGCGTTCCGCGTCATCGGTTAACGGCAGTGCCATATCAACGAGGGAGAAGGTGGGGAAGATGTCGATGCGGCCTAGATCCTTGCCGTCAACGCCGCCCTCGTTCGTGATCGCACCAACGATCGCTCCTGGCTTCACGTTGTCCTTATGACCAACCTCCACCCGATAACGGTGCCTAAACCCGGATTCGGGTATGCGGCCAGCTCCGCGATTCTTAGCTTTCTTAGGTTTGTCACGTCCCTCTTCGAACGATGCGACAACGAAATTGCCGTCTTCATCCAGCACTTCTTCGCGTCGAATACGGCCGCTGCCGCGGCGCTCAGGATCCTCCACGCGCCCAAGGTCACCAATAGCCTGCGCGAGAAGCGCCGCAGCAAGGTCATCTAGGTCAAGCTCACCGGTGTCAGTGATTTCATTGATGAGGTCGTAGTACAGCTCCAGCCGCCCGGCCTCGAGCCGGCCAGGAAGCTTGTCGAGAAGGCGGCGCGCGCGCACGGCCGAGACTTCGCGCGGGGTGGGGATCGCGACCTCGGTCATGGGGGTGCCGGTCAGCTTCTCAATCTTGCGTAGGCGTCCGCGCTCGCGCGGCGTGAAGAAGGTGAGCGAACGGCCAGATCGTCCCGCGCGGCCGGTGCGACCAACGCGGTGAACGTAGGCTTCGGCTTCACGCGGTACATCGAAGTTCACCACGAGGCCAATGCGATCCACATCAAGGCCACGCGCTGCCACGTCGGTGGCAACCAGCACGTCGAGCGATCCGTCACGCAAACGACGCATAATTCGCTCGCGCTCGTTTTGCGAAACATCGCCGGAGATACCTGCTGTTTTGAAACCGCGCCGGGTCATGTCAGCCGAGACCTCGTCCACATCGGATCGGGTGCGAACGAACACTATTGCAGCGTCTTCATCCCGGGTAGCCAGGACGCGGCCGAGAGCGCCAAGTTTATGTTTGAACGGCACCACGGCATACGTTTGCTCTAGATTGTCAGCTGTAGAGGCTTGCGGGGCTACCTCTACGCGCACAGGGTCGGTAAGGTAGGCATCCGCGACTTTTTGGATGGCGGGCGGCATGGTTGCAGAGAATAAAGCGTTCACTCGCTCCTGCGATTCAGGCATAGAAGCAGCGATGGTTTCCACGTCTTCGGCAAAGCCCATGCGCAGCATCTCGTCGGCCTCATCAAGCACAAGGATGCGCACGTTTTGGAGCTTCAAATAGTCTTTGTTGATGAGGTCGATAATGCGGCCAGGCGTGCCCACAACGATCTGTGCGCCTGCCTTCAGCGCCCGGATCTGCGGCGTGTAGGAGGAACCGCCGTACACGGTGACGACGGAGACCGGCAGGTACTTCGCAAAGGACTCGAGGGCAGTTGCACTTTGCATTGCCAGTTCACGCGTAGGGGCAAGCACCACGGCTTGAACGTGTTTTTGCTCAGCGTCGATCAGGCTAAGAAGGGGAAGACCAAACGCAGCGGTTTTGCCGGTTCCCGTTTGGGCGATGCCCACAATATCGCGGCCCTGCAGAAGAGGCGGGATTGAGCCTGCTTGGATAGGAGTGGGCGTTTCGAAGCCCATCTCGTTAATCGCATCCAAAATTGGCGCAGAAAGAGAAAGGTCAGAAAATTTGGGGGATTCCATGGCATCCATTCACTAGAAAAAGAAATGCCGCATCCCCCCCCCGTCACACATACTCTTGCACCATCATTGGAGGCTAGCGGCTACTGAAACTCTACCGAAAATGTCTTGCCGGTCGATAAACCTCGGTGGTGAGGTTCCTTACAGCCCCTGTTTACCTGGCTGCTTTAGATGCTGGCTACTCGCTTAACTCCAATGATGCGTGTGGAGGCAAAGATAGCGAGGATGGCGAAGCTGATTGACACGAACGAGGTAGGGAGGTACGGAGATACGCCGCCGCTTAGGTGCGCCCATCCCGATAGAGCCACCGATGACAATCCCATTGCGAGGGCGGGACCGAGTGCGTCAGCCAACTGCAAGGAAGCAGAGACGTCGCCGTGGCGCGATTTTGCTGCCACTCCAAGTGCAAGATCAGAGGAAGTTGAATGAGCTAAGCCTTGGCCCAACCCCATGATGGCAAACCCTGTAATAGAGACGGCTGGGGAAATGGACTGCATGGGCATGGTTACTACCAGTAGCGCGCCCAGCAGAATGAGGCTTGATCCAACTCCAGGAATCTTAGTGCGGCTCTCCCATAGGGCCACACGCGCTTGCGCCCACGATCCGATGGTCCAAGCAACAGAACCGATCGCGATTGCCCAGCCCGTGGAGGCAGGACTCCAACCGTGTACGCGGTCTAGAACGAGGGGTAGGAAGAACTCTGCACCAATGAGGGCGGCCATGATTGCCATGCGCATGGCCACGATGGAGGGCACACCCGTGGAGGCTTTGAAAGTGCCTTTAGGAAGTAGACGAGGCATACCGATTACAAGTAGCGCGGCTCCGATGATCACGCCTATCCACATGGATACTTCGCTGAGGCCACCGGCAATCTGCAGGGCAACGATACCGGCGCTCGTAAGTAGAGCGGCTACGAATGCCGGTGGTGGGGTAGCCTCACCGGGCTCTTTGGCTGGCATGCGACGCAGAATTGGAATGAGGGGAAGCAGAGCGGCCAGCGCGATGGGGATGATAAGCCAAAACACGGGCCTCCAGCTCCAGTGCTGGACGATGTAGCCGGCAATGGAAGGGCCGATCATTGAGGGTAATACCCAAGCGAACGAGAAGACCGCGAAGAAGAATGGGCGGCGTTCGTTTGATACCACGTCACCGACCATGACGTATAGCGGCACCATGATCATGCCTGAGCCAAGGCCTTGGATCGCGCGGCCAACAATGAAGACCGCGAGGTTTGGCGCCACGCCCGCGGCGAGTGCGCCAAGCGAGAACATGGTCATGCCGAACACAAGGGGCCTTCTAACTCCCATCTTGTCGGCCCACCAGCCAGCGATCGTGGTAGAGAGAATCTGACCGGCCAAAACCATTCCCGCGGCAAGCGAATACCAGCGGTCTCCGCCCAGGTCTGCAACAACCGTAGGCATCGCATTAGTGGTTGCAAGCGCTTCAAAAGCCAGGCAGGTAATAAGTACTACCGAGCCGATTAGAAGGAGTTTTTCAATCGGAGTAGAGGTGGTTTTGTTCCGCGCTTGCTTCATACAGTCCAAGGTAGAGACCAGCCAAAAAAATAGCAAAATCTCCGCGCCTTGTCGTTTAGCCACGACCTCACGCCCCATTTATGAGGCCGTGGACAACGCCAACACGTAGCAAACATTTTTTAGGAGTGGGGCAAAGGGTTTAGGATTGTGTCGCGCCCGCCCGTCTCGCGGTGCCGCTAAATCTGAAAGGAACGCCGAATGCTGCGTACACACAATATTGGATCTTTGAACGCGTCACTGGCTGGCCAAGTTGTTACCTTGGCAGGTTGGGTTGACCGCCGCCGCGACCACGGTGGGGTTGTATTTATTGATTTGCGAGATGCGTCCGGCGTGGCGCAGGTGGTTGTGCGAGATGAGGTAGTCGCGCACCAGCTTCGCTCCGAATTTGTCCTGCAGGTGACAGGCGAGGTGTCGCTCCGTCCCGAGGGTAACGAGAACTTAAACATCCCTACGGGTGAGATCGAGGTGCTCGGTGACGACGTCAAGATCTTGAACACTGCGGCCGCACTGCCGTTCCAGGTGTCTGATCATGCTGATGACTCGGGCAAGGTAGGAGAAGAAACGCGTCTGCGTTACCGTTACCTAGACCTGCGTCGCTCAAGGCTGCAGCATGCAATTCGTTTGCGTTCGCAAGTGTCGAAAGCAGCACGCGCTGTCCTCGATAATCATGACTTCGTTGAGATCGAAACCCCAACGCTGACCCGTTCCACGCCGGAGGGGGCGCGTGACTTCCTTGTTCCTGCCCGCCTCGCGCCGGGTTCTTGGTACGCGCTCCCGCAGTCCCCGCAGCTGTTCAAGCAGCTCCTCATGGTCGGTGGCATGGAACGCTACTACCAGATCGCGCGCTGCTACCGCGACGAGGATTTCCGCGCGGACCGGCAGCCGGAGTTCACCCAGCTCGATATTGAAATGTCATTTGTGGACCAGGAAGACGTAATCGCAGTTGCCGAGGACGTCCTCAAAGCTGTGTGGAAGACCATCGATTACGACCTTGAGACGCCGATTGCGCGCATGACGTTCAAGGATGCGATGGAAAAGTACGGTACGGACAAGCCGGATCTACGTTTTGGTCTAGAAATCGTTGACCTGACGGAGTACTTCAAAGACACCCCCTTCCGCGTGTTCCAAAACGAATACGTTGGCGGGGTCGTCATGCCCGGCGGCGGTTCACAGGCGCGCCGTACGTTCGATAAGTGGCAGGAATGGGCGCGTTCGCGCGGTGCACGCGGCCTCGCATACGTGACGATTAGCGACGAGGGTGAGCTTGGCGGCCCCGTTGCGAAGAACATTTCCGAGGCGGAGCGGGCTGGCCTTATGGAGGCTACGGGCGCGAAGCCAGGGGACTGTATCTTCTTTGGTGCAGGTAAACCGTCGGAGGCCCGGGCCCTGCTCGGTGCAACCCGTCTTGAGGTGGGCAAGCGCGCCGGCCTCATCGACGAAGATGCATGGTCTTTCGTATGGGTTGTTGATGCTCCACTGTTCAAGGAAGCCGGACAGGATGACGACGTGGACCTCGGCTCTTCGAAGTGGACCGCCGTACACCACGCGTTCACGTCTCCAAACCCGGACTGGATCGACAACTTCGAGGAAGATCCGGGTAACGCCCTCGCCTACGCTTACGATATTGTCTGCAACGGCAATGAGATCGGTGGCGGCTCCATTCGTATTCACCGCCGCGACGTGCAAGAGCGCGTATTCAAGGTGATGGGTATTGGTGAGGAAGAGGCCCAGGAGAAGTTCGGCTTCCTTCTTGACGCATTCAAGTTTGGCGCTCCACCGCACGGTGGTATCGCATTTGGTTGGGACCGTATTGTTTCGCTCCTTACCAAGTCGGAGTCGATCCGCGATGTGATTGCGTTCCCGAAGTCGGGCGGCGGCTACGACCCGCTCACCCAGGCTCCGGCGCCGATTCCAGATGAGCAACGCGCGGAGACGGGCGTGGACTGGAAGCCAGAGGTCGAAGAGGACTAGCCCTAAGCGCTCCTGCGCGCCGGCTGGCCGAAAATGCTCCCCACTGGGTGGACGGGAAACCGTTCCGAGCCGTGGGGAGCATTCATATGCGTCTGCCCGCGAAGCGCTCTGGCAAATCCACTCGATCGCGCGCGTTATAGGTGACGGGGTGACTACAATGAGTTATGGCATACATTGAGATTCACCCGGAAAATCCGCAAGTTAGGTTCGTTAATCAAGCTGTTCAGCTGTTGCAGGATGGGGGAGTTATCGCGCTCCCAACCGACTCTGGTTACGCGGTTGCGACCACAATGGGTAACAAGGACGGGCTGGAGCGGATTCGCCAGATCCGCCACCTTGACGAAAAACACAATTTCTCCCTCCTGTGCCATAACTTTTCGCAACTTGGCCACATCGTGATTGTGGACAATAAAGCATTCCGCACCATCAAGGCGTTAACTCCAGGCCCTTACACGTTCATTTTGCGTGGCACCAAGGAGGTGCCGCGTCAGACGTTGAACAAGAAGAAGCAGACCGTGGGAGTGCGTATCCCCGACCACAAGATCACGCAGGCGATAGTGGAGGCTCTGGGTGAGCCCATGCTTTGTTCCACTCTGATCATGCCGGGTGAGGACGAGGCGCTTTGGGATCCCCAGGCGGTGAATGATCGCGTTGGCCACCTCGTTGACATGGTTCTTGGAGGCCCGGTTGGCAACGCGGGAGCAACAACGGTTATTGATTTCACCAGCGGTAGTCCTGAAGTTGTGCGCCAGGGCGCAGGATCAACAGATCTGTTCGACTAATCAATCATGGAGGAGGGCGCGGATAGCGCCCTCCTTTTATTTGCCCAACATCGGTAGGCGGGCAGGGGATACAACTTCGCGCGGACATTGCTGAACAACTAGGGTTGGGGTTATGGACATTTTTGAGGCGGCGAATATGGATCCGATTGGGATCCCAAAGGCCGGTGAGGCCGCTCCGCTGGCGGTGCGTATGCGGCCAAGTTCGGTTGAGGAGGTGCTCGGTCAAGACCACCTATTGAAGGATGGCTCTCCGTTGCGGCGTCTCCTTGCGCCGGCGGATTCCTCGCGCGCCGTGTCCTCTTTGATTTTATGGGGCCCGCCGGGGGTGGGGAAGACAACGCTCGCATATTTGATTGCGCGCTTGTCGGGACGTCATTTTGAGGAAATCTCGGCGGTGAATGCCGGCGTTAAGGAAGTGCGCGCCGTAATCGCATCGGCTAAGCGCCGCCTGGGCGCAACCGGTGAAGAAACTGTTTTATTTATTGACGAGGTCCATCGCTTCTCTCGCTCCCAGCAAGACGCCCTGCTCCCTGCGGTTGAAAATCGCTGGGTTACCCTGGTGGCTGCAACCACGGAAAACCCGTCATTTTCAGTTGTCAGTCCACTGCTTTCCCGCTCGATTTTGCTTACGCTGGAGCCGCTACAAGATAGTGATATTGAAGCTCTCGTGCGCCGGGCCTTGAACGATAAGCGCGGTCTGGACGGGCGCGTCGGAATAGACGATGAGGCGCTTGAACTACTGGTGCGCCTGGCCGGTGCGGATGCTCGCCGCTCGCTTACGATATTGGAGGCCGCGGCTGCGAACGCTATCGATAGTGAAAGCCGGGCGATTGAGCTCGATCACGTATCGCGTGCCGCTGACGCCGCCCTCGTACGCTACGGGGAAGACGAGCACTACGATGTGACATCCGCCTTCATTAAATCTATGCGAGGTTCTGACGTCGATGCAGCTATTCATTACCTGGCGCGCATGCTCGAGGCGGGTGAGGATCCGCGATTTATTGCCCGGCGAATCATGATTTGTGCATCTGAAGATGTTGGCATGGCTGATCCAACGGCACTACAAACCGCTGTTTCGGCCGCTCAGGCGGTGCAAATGATTGGCATGCCGGAGGCGCGAATACTGCTATCGCAGGCGGTTATTGCAATCGCTACAGCGCCGAAGTCAAACGCCTCATATCTTGCTGTTGATCGTGCTATTGCTGATATTCGCGCGGGTAAGAGTGGGCCGGTGCCAAAACATCTGCGGGACGCGCATTACGCCGGTGCGAAGAAGCTCGGTCATGGAAATGGGTACGTGTACGCGCACGACGAGCCCTACGCGATCGCGGCTCAACAATACTTGCCGGATCAACTGGAAGGCACGCAGTACTACGAGCCCACGTCCAATGGCTTTGAGGCAAGCATCACTAAACGGCTTGAGAACGTGCGTAAACGCTTAAAAATGCGGTAGACTGCGAAGGTTGCAAAAAGCAACACCCTGGGGTCTTAGCCCACGCATTGCGCAGAGGTGGCCCCGCGTAGGTGACTACGCGATTCGTTTTGAAGAAACAGGAAGGAATTCCACATGGCACAGAGCTCACGCCGCCAGGTGCGTCTATCGCGCTCCCTTGGCGTTGCACTAACTCCGAAGGCAGCCCGCTACTTCGAAAAGCGTCCGTACGGCCCCGGCCAGCACGGTCGCGCCCGCCGTCGTCAAGATTCTGACTACGCGGTTCGTCTGAAGGAAAAGCAGCGTCTACGCGCACAGTACGGTCTGCGTGAGGCGCAGATGCGTCGCGCATTCGAAGAGGCCCTCCGTATGGAAGGCATCACCGGTTCGAACCTGGTGCAGCACCTCGAGCAGCGCCTCGATGCGCTCGTACTACGTTCCGGTTTTGCTCGTACCATTGCGCAGGCCCGCCAGTTCGTGGTGCACCGCCACATCCTCGTTGATGGAAAGATCGTTGACCGCCCGTCGTTCCGCGTGAAGCCGGGGCAGACCATCCAGGTTAAGCCAAAGTCGCAGACCACCACGCCGTTTGAGATTGCTGCGCAGGGTATTCACCGCGACGTGCTTCCGGCAGTACCGGGCTACCTTGAGGTTGACCTTGAGCGTCTGCGTTCAACTCTTGTTCGTCTGCCGCAGCGCGAAGAGATTCCGGTAGTTTGTGAAGACCAGCTGGTCGTTGAATACTACTCGCGTTAATCTTTAACTTTTCAAGTGCCCCGGTTTTGCCGGGGCACTTGCAGTACGTACGCACCAGTTAGCGCCCCGCGATTTCAGTTTCCGACCGCGCTTCAAAACTGCGTATTATTGGCATTGATTTAAACTTCGAGCCCCACGAGGATCAGAATGCAAACTTCTGAGATTGCGAAGCGTTGGCTTCAGTATTTTGAGAAGAACGACCATGTTATCCGCCCGTCGGTTCCACTGGTATCTCCAGACCCGTCGATCCTGTTCACGATCGCGGGCATGGTGCCGTTTATTCCGTACATTATTGGTACCGAGAAAGCCCCGTGGCCGCGAGCTGCGTCCGTGCAAAAGTGTATTCGCACCAATGACATTGAGAACGTTGGTCGTACCACTCGTCACGGCACGTTCTTCCAGATGAATGGCAACTTCTCGTTCGGTGACTACTTCAAAGAGGGCGCCATTGACTTCGCGTGGGAGCTTCTAACCGGCCGTGTCGAAGATGGTCTGTATGGTCTCGATGGTGACCGCATGTGGGTGACGATATGGGATCAGGATGACGTGTCTTACGATCACCTAACCAAGCACATTGGGATGGACCCAAAGCATATTGTCCAGCTACCTCGTGAAGATATTTTCTGGCACACCGGTCAGCCCGGCCCGGCCGGACCTTGCGCGGAGTTCCACTACGATCGCGGCCCAGCCTATGGACCTGAGGCCGTTGGCGGAACTGTAGACCCGGGTGGTGATCGCTACCTGGAGGTTTGGAACCTCGTGTTTGACCAGTACTTGCGCGGTGAAGGCACTGGGTCTGATTTCCCACTCCTTGGTGAGCTGGATGAGAAGGCTATCGATACCGGTGCTGGTTTGGAACGCCTCGCGTTCGTGCTTCAGGACAAGCCAAATATGTTCGAGATTGACCAGGTACGCCCGGTCATTACTGCAACTGAGGAGATGTCTGGCCACAAGTACGATGCTGGAGGTAATCCAGAACACGACGTGCATATGCGCATCGTGGCGGACCACGTGCGTTCGGCAATGATGCTTATCAACGATGGTGTTATTCCCGGAAATGATGGCCGCGGGTACGTGCTTCGTCGTATCATGCGCCGCGCAATTCGCTCGATGCGCCTGCTGGGCGTGGACGAGGCGACCATGCCGACCCTCATGCCGGTTTCTCGCGACGTTATGAAGAGCTCGTATCCAGAGCTAGAGACAAACTGGAGCCGGATCGCCGACGTTGCTTACAGCGAGGAAGAGTCGTTTAGGCGCACGCTGTCTTCGGGTACCACCATTCTAGACACAGCTGTGGACAAGGCTAAGAAGGGCGCCTCGAAGCTTTCTGGTGAGGACGCATTCCGTTTGCACGACACCTACGGCTTCCCGATCGACCTCACCCTCGAGATGGCGCGTGAACAGGGCGTCGATGTTGATGAGGTGCGTTTCCACGAGCTAATGGAGGAGCAGAAGACCCGTGCCCGCGCCGATGCACTGGCGAAGAAGAGCGGGCATGTGGATTCGCGTATTTACCACGACATTCAGCACAACCTCGGTGGCAACTCTCGTTTTGTGGGGTACACGGACTCCAAGATCGAGTCGAAGATCGCGGGCATCGTTGTGGACGGCAATGGCGTTCCGGCTGCGTCAGCTCCTGCCGACGTTGAGATCGTTTTGGATACCACTCCGTTCTATGCCGAGAAGGGTGGTCAGCTGGCCGACCACGGCACGATTCGTACGGCCTCTGGCGCTCTGATTGACGTACACGACGTGCAGGAGCCAGTGAAGGGACTTGCGGTTCACCGCGGTCGACTGCTGGAGGGAACGGTTGCGCTTGACGAACTCGCAATTGCGGAGATTGACGCTGCGCGTCGTCTGGCAATTGCACGGGCACACACCGCAACGCACATGGTGCACAAGGGCCTGCATGAGTTCCTCGGGGAACAGGCCACGCAGGCCGGTTCTGAGAACTCTCCTTCGCGAATGAGGTTTGACTTCCACCACCCGTCGCAGGTTCCCAGCGACGTTATGGATGGCATTGAGGAACGCGTCAACCAGCGCCTAGCTGAAGACCTAACCGTTACTGACACCATAATGTCGCTAGATGAGGCTCGCGGCCTCGGCGCTATGGCATTGTTTGGTGAGAAGTACGGCAACGAAGTGCGCGTGGTGGACATTGGTGACGGCTGGTCTCTGGAGCTGTGTGCGGGTACGCACGTGCCGAGTACGGGCCACATCGGTCGTATCGCGGTGCTTGGAGAGTCGTCCATCGGTTCGGGCGTGCGTCGTATTGACGCTCTCGTAGGTGATGGAGCGTATGGTTTCCAAGCCAAGGAACACGCGATTGTTTCACAACTGTCAGCAATGATGGGGGCAAACGTCGACGAACTCCCCGGCCGCATCGAGTCGCTAATGAAGAGGCTGAAGGAGGCTGAGAAAACCGCCGCAAAGCTCGGTGAGCAGCAACTTCTGGCTCGCGCGGGCGAAATTGCAGCCCGTGTCCATGAGCGCGGTTCGGTTCAGGCAGTGGTTGAGGACCTGGGCGAACTGCCATCTACGGATGCTCTACGCTCCCTCGTAACTGACATCCGCGCTCGCCTTGGTGAATCTAAACCAGCTGTGGTCGCGGGTATCGGCGTGGTGAATGGCCGGCCTCAGGTGGTTGTTGCAACTAATGATTCAGCGAGGACTTTGGGAGTCAAGGCTGGCAACCTCGTGCGCATTGGTGCGAAGGCTCTAAAGGGCGGCGGCGGAGGCCGTGATGATCTGGCTCAGGGCGGGGGCCAAGATCCGGAGGCAACTGGGCTTGCCAAGGAAGCCATCGAGTCGGAACTGCGTTAACTTTGGTGAAACGACCTGGCCCGAGGATGGGCATCGACTACGGCTCCGTTCGAATCGGAGTCGCAGTCACCGATCCTTCGGGCCAGATTGTTTTCCCCAAAACTAATGTGCAGGTCGATAAGTACGGTGGGCACATCATCGAGCTAATTGAGATAGCCGAAGAGCTTGATCCGATTGAGATTGTTATCGGTTACCCCAAGCATCTCAAAGGAAAATCTGGAGCGTCGGCCAAAGCGGCCCGCGCATTAGCACATGAGCTAAAGGCAGATTTGGACCGCCCTCGCATTTGTCTTTTTGACGAGCGGCTAACAACAAACTTGGCTCACGCTGACCTTGCAGCGCAAGGAATTGAAAATCGGCTGCGGGGTGACAAGGTAGATCAGCTCGCAGCGGCTATTATTTTAGAAACGTCCATAGACTTTGAAGAAAATACGGGAAAGCTTCCCGGTGAGACTGTAAGTCGCGGAAAGTTCTAGGAGAAGCAAGGCAGTGAGTGATCAAATTCCCCAACCGCACGGCGATGGTGAAGCCCAAAAGTTCCCTAGTCGTCGTGACATTCTTCGAGAACGTCAGCTGCGGGCAGCAGAAGAAGCGCGTAAAGAAGAACGCCGGTGGGCTCGTGAAAAGCGCCGTCTGGCCGAGGAGGGTGCGGCGTCCCCTCAGTCTCTCAATGCGCCCGGACCAAGATCCACAAGGGGAGCGCAACGCACTCACGACGAGCAGATGCTCCATGATCCGCTAACAACTGGCACGAGGTCACGCCGCGTTGCTGCTGAACGCGCTCGCGTTTTGAAGCGCAGACGTAACGCTAAAATCCGCACAGCGCTAGTCATCACCGCTGTGCTAGCTCTTATCGCGCTGTGTGTTTACATTGCGGTAGGTGCAATCTCGAGTTCTCGTTCTCAGACCGGCGCATTGGACTATCCGGGTCCTGGCACTGGTGAGGTTGAAGTGGTTGTGAACCCGGGTGATTCGGGCGGCGCTATCGGCGCAAACCTTGTCAAGCTTGGAGTTGTAAAGTCTGAGGACGCTTTCTTGCAGGCGTGGGTGGACAATGCGGCCGCGAACTCTTTACAGCCCGGCACCTATACGCTCAAGAAGGAAATGCGCGCAGTGGATGCGTTGGCTGCGCTACTCGACCCATCTAACAGATCTTCAAATGCAGTCACTGTTCCTCCAGGTTTTACCAAGGCGCAGGTTGTAGAACGTCTCTCAAGTTTCGGTAACTTCAGTGCGGATGAGGTCGAGGCCGCAATGTCGGACGCTGCGGGCATAGGCTTGCCAGCAGAGGCAAATGGTGACGCGGAAGGTTGGCTGGCGCCCGGTAGCTACGAGGTGCACAGTGACGATAAGCCGCAGGACGTAATCGCCGCGATGGTTACAGCGATGAAGGCGAAACTCGACGGTTTGGGTGTGCCGGAGGATCAGCGTCAAGAGCTGCTCATTAAAGCTTCTATCCTTGAGCGCGAGGTGAACATCGAGCAGTACTACCCGATGGTCGCGCGCGTAATTGAGAACCGGCTTACCCAGCCTCAGGCTGAAACTGTTGGTTATTTGAACATGGATTCGACGGTGCTCTACGGCGTTGGCAAGGTGGGCGGTGTTCCCACTGCCAATGAAGTTGCCGATGAGTCGAACCCATACAACACATACAAGCACAAGGGGTTGCCACCTGGCCCGATCTCGAGCCCATCGGACTTGGCGCTCGAATCGATGCTGAATCCCGCAGATGGTGACTGGCTGTACTTTGTAACAGTCAACTTGGATACGGGTGAGACGAAGTTCGCCGCAACTCTTGAAGAGCAGGAGAAGAACCGGGCCCTCTTTGACCAGTGGTGCACGGACAATCCGGGGAAGTGCTAACGTGCGTGCTTTTGTAATTGGACAGCCGATCCAGCATAGCTTGTCTCCCGTCCTGCACCGTGCGGCATACGAAGCACTCGAACTGCCGTGGACGTTCGAGCGCCGCGAAGTTGGATCTGATGATCTACCTGCCTTCCTGGGTTCGATTGGCGAGGACGTTGCTGGCTTGGCGGTTACGATGCCGCTGAAACAAGCAGTGATGCAGCATTTGGACGCTATTGAGCCTCTTGCTGCGGCCGTTGGCGCCGTGAACACGGTAGTGCCCGCGGCGCGTGTACTGTCGGGTTTTAACACCGACGTGTATGGGATTGTGCAGGCGATTTCGCGGGCTAGACGGGTAGAAAAGGGCGCTAAGGCGGTGATCTTGGGTGCGCGCGCCACAGCCTCGTCGGCGTTGGCCGCACTGGGTCAACTAGGAGCTAGCCAAGTCCAGACAGTCGCCCGTTCCTTTAGCTGGCCAGGGTCTATCAGCTTGGCTGAAACTCGGATGGGTGTATCTACGCAGCATATTCCATGGCGCGATAGTGAGAGCGCACAGGCCGCACTATCGGGAGCAGATATCGTGGTATCGACCTTACCGGCCGGAGTAGGTGACTATTGGGCTGGGCAGTTCCGTCCTAAGCCGGGTAGCGTCCTCCTCGATGTCGCCTACAATCCTTGGCCTTCAAAACTTGCGCAGGCGGGTGAGGCCGGGGGAGCGGTGGTAGTGTCCGGCTATTCGATGTTGCTTTACCAGGCATGCCAGCAGGTTGAGCTCATGACCGGACGCGGCGCGCCTGTGGAAGAAATGCGTGATGCGCTTCAGGAAGCGACTAAGCTATTTAACCTATGACAACGCAAATTATTACCTGGGTTCTTGCTGCTGCTATGGGTGTGGCGGTTGTATTGTGGGCGGCATTCAGCGGCCCTACCTATCTTGACTCGTATTTCCAAAAAGCTAATAAGCGCCCGCTTACGCGCACCGAACTGGTGCTCTACTCGGCTGTTCCTCAGGTTGTTGTCGCACTGGTTGGCACAAAAGATCCGTTCTTGATGGCTACGGTTCCGTTAGTGGGACTCTTTGGCCTTATAGCGGTCGTTGATGGAAGGACGAAGAAGATACCGAACGTGCTGACCTTCCTCACGATGATTTCATTAGTTGTTGGCGGCGTGGTTGGTATTCTCATTAGATTCTTCGCGTTGCATGAAACAACCTCGATTGTGGGCATAGTGGCGGGCGCATTGATCTGGCTGGGGCCATTTTGGCTGCTTTATATGTTCGGAGGCGGGATCGGCCGCGCAGATGTGAAACTGGCACCAATAATCGGCGCCTGGCTTGGCCTGTATGGAGCTGGCGTGGCGTTTGGAGGACTGCTCACTGCAGTTATTGTTGGCGGCGTCTACGCTTTTGCACTGCTGCTGATTCGTAAGGTCTCGTGGAGTGCAACTGTTCCGTTCGGACCAGCACTGGTTGTTGGAGGTCTGATCGCTTGGTTTGTGACGGGTGGTGCCGTCTCACCCTGGTAGTTTTAACCGCCGGTATTTTCGCCGGTGTGTAACACTGGAACCATGATTAGGTGGATGAGTGCGGGCGAATCGCATGGCGAAGCCCTGGTGGGCATTATTGATGGCGTACCCAAGGGCGTTGTACTAAGCACCCAAAAGCTGGCCGACGAGCTCGCGCGCAGGCGGTCGGGGCATGGTCGCGGCGCTAGGCAGAAGTTCGAACAGGATCGCGTACGCATTCTTGGGGGAGTTCGGCATGGCGTCACCATTGGATCTCCAGTAGCTATCGAAATCGCGAACTCGGAATGGCCTAAATGGCGGGTTGTGATGAGCTCAGACCCGGTCGATCCGAAGGATCTTCTTATCGACGCCGGCACTGGCGACGAGCGCGAGGTGGCTCGCAACCGCCCGCTTACTAGGCCGCGCCCGGGTCATGCGGATCTCGCGGGCATGATGAAGTTTGACCACGAGGATGCGCGCCCCGTGTTAGAGAGAGCTTCAGCGCGCGAGACCGCAACGCGAGTTGCACTCGGCTTGGTAGCGCGCCAGTTTTTGCGTCAGGTAGCGGGCATTGAGATCGTCTCGCACGTGGTGGCGGCAGGCTCACAAACAGCGGATATTCCCGTTCCGCTCCCACAGGACGCAGATCGTTTGCATGCCAGCCCGGTAAGAACCTTGGATGAGGACGCACAGGCACGGTTCATTGCCGCGATAGACCATGCGAAGAAGAGCGGGGACACAATCGGCGGCGTTGTGGAGGTAGCCGCTTACGGCGTGCCTGTGGGGCTGGGAAGCTACACGCAGTGGGATGAGCGGCTCGACGCCGCCCTTGCCGCTGCTCTCATGTCTATCCAATCGGCGAAGTCAGTGGAGATTGGGCACGACCAGGTGGACCAGCCCGGCTCGACGGCGCACGACGAAATCGTTGTAGAAGACGAACCGCGCCGGCTTTCTAACCGAGCCGGGGGTATCGAGGGCGGCATGTCTAATGGCGAGCCAATCTTAGCTCGCGTGGGTTTCAAACCAATTTCTACTGTGCCGCGTGCGCGTTCCACGATTGATCTGGCTACCGGCCAGCAGGCTCCGGCGCTGCACCAGCGTTCTGATGCGAGCCAGATTGTTCCGGCTGCAGTGATCTGCGAGTCCATGGTGGCTCTAACGCTCGCAAACGAGATCCTAAAAATGTTCGGCACCGGTTCCGTTGAGCGTATTCGCGCCGCGATTGAGGCCTACAACGGTAGGGTTAGTGAGCGTCTGAATCCATGAGCATAGTTTTGGTTGGTCTTCCCGGAAGTGGAAAATCTCGGCTGGGAAGGCTCGCGGCCAAGCATTTGAGTCTGCCGTTTATTGACTTGGACGAGGCGGTCGAGGCTGCGAGCGGTCGAACAATTCCGGACCTGTTTCGCGAGGGTGAGGACGTGTTCCGTTCCTTGGAAACACAAGCGTTGAAGGATGCGTTGGCAGGTCCTGAAGCTCTCATTGCAACGGGTGGGGGAATCGTGGAGCGCGAAGACAACCGCGCCCTCTTGAAGAACCGGCATGTTGTGTTTCTCGATATTGATCTAGATGAGGCGATTGCACGTGCAAGCAGGAGCGAATCGCGCCCCCTGTTGCAAGGCAATGTGAAGCAAAGAATGCGGGCGCTATCTAATCGGCGACGTCCGCTTTATGAGCAGGTGGCCTCCGTGTCGGTAAAGCTTGGGCAAGCGTCGAAAGAAGAAAATACGCGAGTATTGTTGCGCGCTATTGACGAGTTGGTGAAGTAATGCGAGTGGTTGAAGTTCGCGGTGAGCACAAATATCCCGTAGTTGTTGGTTCCGGTGCCATTAACCAGGTGGCTGGCAGTCTTGATCGCGATTATGCGCGGGCGCTGGTCATCCATCCGGTGGCGGTTGGCCAGATCGCGCGCGAGGTAGGTGCACAACTGGAAAAGGCCGGTATTACGACTTCTTATTTTGTGCATGAAGATGGGGAGTTAGGCAAGACGGTTGAGCAGCTGTCTGCCGCGTGGGAAGCTGCGGGAGATAGCCACATCGGTAGGCGCGACCTCATCGTTGGGGTGGGTGGTGGCGCCACAACGGATCTAGCAGGATTCGTTGCGGCCACTTGGTTGCGCGGTGTTTCAGTGCTCCAGGTGCCCACGTCCCTCCTCGCCATGGTTGACGCTGCGGTAGGGGGTAAAACGGGAATCAATACGCGGCATGGCAAAAACCTGGCGGGCGCGTTCCACTCGCCGATTGCGGTCATCGCTGATACGGACTGTCTGGCAACGCTGCCCCAAGCGGAGTTTCGAGCGGGTTTAGGCGAAATCATCAAGTGCGGGTTCATTCGCGATGAATCCATCCTCGACCTGGCATCGAAGCCGGTCACAAAGTCTTCCGCTCAAGTTGTTGATCTGGTTGAAAAGTCGGTGCGGGTTAAAGCTGACGTGGTGGGGGTTGACCTGAAGGAATCTGGTGAGCGGGAGATCTTGAACTACGGTCACACGCTTGCGCACGTGATTGAAAAGGTTTCTGGCTATCAGATTCGGCATGGCGAGGCAGTGTCGATTGGCATTATGTTTGCCGCCCACGTGGCGGTGGAGCTGGGGCTAGCCGATGAGGATTGGCTATGTAAGCAGCGTCGATTACTGGCCACGCAGGGGCTTCCCACGAGTTGGCACTGCGACAGGATGGACACGATATTGGATGTGATGAGCTCGGATAAGAAAGTGCGTTCCAGGCAGGTCCGCATGGTGCTTACTACGCAAAGTGGTCATACGCTGGTGCGGGTAGTTGAGCCTGCAACGCTACATGCGGCAGCACTGACAATGGGAGTTGTTGATGACTAGCACGATTATTCTGATTGGCGTTTCGGGTGCAGGCAAAAGCGATATCGCCCGGGCCATCGCTGCGCAGTCGGGTCTTGAGCTCCACGAATTTGAGGAGTCTTTTGAAAACGTGATGGGAGAGGACGACTCGCAGTTCTTGGTTCGCCGTGGTGAAGCACAGTATGAGGAGGCGGCTTTGCGCGTGGCGATGGATCTGCTCGATCGCGAGGGCGTCATAACTTTGGCTCCGGGTGTGGCGTGTACGCAGAAGGTGGGGGAGAAGCTGCGCGTGCTTCGCGCGGAGGGGGCGCTTGTAGTTGAGGTATTCGCTGATATCTCTACGCTGATGCGACGGACGGGGCTGAACGCTCCACGATCGGTCGCGCTGGGGCCAACACGCAAGATTTTTACGGACATGGTGGCAGCCTACCGAGCTGATTTTGCGGGGCTCGCTGACCTCGTGATCGATACCTCATTGTCTAAACCAGAGCATGTGGCCGCGCGGGTACTCGCATTTAACGGCTAAAACGGGTTATCCTATATCGGAACTTAAACTAGACGTAAGGAACAGTTGTGGCAACGACTAATGACTTGAAGAACGGCATGGTTCTTAAACTCGACAACCAGCTATGGTCGGTTGTTGAATTCCAGCACGTGAAGCCGGGTAAGGGCCCCGCGTTTGTGCGCACGAAGATCAAGAACGTTCTGTCGGGCAAGATCGTTGACAAGACGTTCAATGCTGGCGTGAAGGTTGATACCGCCACAGTGGATCGCCGCGATATGACCTACCTGTACCAGGACGGCAACGACTACGTGTTCATGGATGCCGCGACTTACGATCAGATTCTCGTAACCGGCGAGGTTGTTGGCGACGCCAAGAACTACATGATTGAGAATCAGCCGGCCATTGTGTCGATGTATGAGGGCCAGGTTCTTTCGGTTGAGCTTCCTCCGAACGTGGTGCTGGAGATTACTTACACCGAGCCGGGTGTTCAGGGCGATCGTTCGAATGCTGGCACGAAGCCGGCAACGGTGGAGACGGGTTACGAGGTGCAGGTGCCGCTGTTCATCGATCAGGGCACTCGCATTAAGATTGATACCCGCACCGGCGAGTACGCAGGGCGCGTCAACGACTAATGTCTCGTAGGATCACGTCACGTACGCGCGCTCGTAAGCGTGCGGTGGACACAATTTTTGAAGCCGACCAAAAGGGCGAGCTAACGCCGGAGGGCCTGCGCCAGATTCTTTCTGAGCGCCTGCAGGTAACGGCGGCGCAAACGCCACTTCCGGAATACGCTATTGAGGTCGTTGAGGGCGTAGCTGATCGTCTTTACGAACTTGATGAACTTTTGGTTCTGCACACCACTACGCGTGACTTTGATCGTTTGCCTTCCACGGATCGTGCGATCCTGCGGGTGGGCGCATGGGAAATCGTGTGGAATGAAGACGTGCCTTCCGTTACGGCTATTGATGAGGCCGTAACGCTGGCAAAGGACATTTCTACGGACGAATCTCCAGCCGTGGTTAACGCAATCTTGGATGCCGTATTGAAAGACGCTGCCAGGGTTCGAGAAACGGATGATGCTCTTGCGGCGGCTTTGGCGCCACGTGAGGACATCGACCTTGAAGACTTTGGTGCGGGGGAAGAACCCGTTGCCAATCCGCTCGATGAAGCGAGTGAACAACTAAATAATCCGTAAAAATGATGCTCGGGCCGGTAACGGTTCGGGCATTGTTTTTATAGTTCATCCTTTAAAGCCGTCCAGTGAGGCGGGAAAGGTGGGGCACATGCCACAGGTGAAAACTGTCCTGGATGAGGGGCAGATTTCGCGCGCTGTTTCGCGCATTTGTTACGAGATCCTTGAGCGTACAGATGGCGCTGAAGATCTCGTTATTCTCGGAATCCCAACCAGGGGAGTTCCCCTGGCAAATCGGTTAGCGAAAAGGCTAAGAGAGGTTAGCAACGCGCCGGTTGAAGTGGGCTCGCTCGATATCACGATGTATCGGGATGATTTGGCGGGTAATCCGATTAGAACGCCCCACCCGATGTCTATTCCCGAATCGGGCATTGACGGCAAGATCGTCATCTTGGTTGATGATGTTTTGTACACGGGACGCACGGTAAAAGCCGCCCTTGATGCGCTGTTTGATTTGGGTCGCCCAAATGCGGTGAAGCTGGCCACGCTGGTTGACCGCGGCCACCGCGAGCTTCCTATCCGCCCTGATTTTGTGGGCAAGAATCTGCCGACCTCGCGAAAAGAATCCGTCGATATTGAACTTGTTGAGATCGATGGCATTGACCGTGTAGTAATCCGGGAGGCGTGATGAAACATCTCATTTCTATATCTGATCTGAGCCTGGATGAAGCGATCCGCATTCTAGATGTTGCCGAGGCCATGGCGGCTACCCAGTCGCGAGCGATTAAGAAGCTCCCAACGTTGCGCGGCAAGACGGTTATCAACCTGTTTTTCGAGGACTCAACGCGCACTAGGCTGTCGTTTGAGGCTGCGGCGAAGCGCTTATCCGCTGATGTGATCAGTTTTTCCGCAAAAGGTTCTTCGGTTTCTAAAGGTGAGTCGCTCAAAGATACTGCGTTGACACTGCAGGCGATGGGCGCGGATGCGGTTGTGGTACGTCACCGATCGTCTGGGGCCGCTCACCGTCTGGCCCATGCCGGTTGGATTGACCTGCCGGTACTCAACGCGGGCGATGGTACCCACCAGCACCCAACGCAGGCGCTGCTTGACGCAATGACGCTACGCCGTCACTTCACTAACGACGGCCGCCCCGCCGCGCCCGGAACCACTTTGGAAGGAGCGCATGTGGCAATCGTGGGTGACATCCTGCACTCGCGAGTGGCGCGCTCCAACGTGGGCCTCATATCAATGCTCGGGGCGCGTGTAACCCTGGTTGCTCCACCTACCCTCCTTCCGGTTGGCGTTGAAAACTGGCCGTGCGAGGTCACCTATGATTTTGACGAGGCCCTTGCTACTCATCCCGACGCGGTAATCATGCTGCGAATCCAGCACGAGAGGATGAGCGCCGCGGGCGGAGGGTTCTTCCCCTCGGCGGAGGAATACCACCACTCGTATGGTTTGGACAGCGAACGGTTTGAAAGGCTTGGCAAGCACACTGCGATCATGCACCCGGGCCCGCTGAATCGGGGTTTGGAGATTTGTGCGCAAGCGGCAGATTCGGCCCAGTCGGTAATCGTGGAACAGGTAAGTAACGGGGTGAGCGTTCGAATGGCGGCGCTGTACCTGCTTCTGGCAGCTAAGGAGAGTTTGAATGTCTAAAGAGATTCTGTTTGTGGGTGCGCGCCCGTACGGGGAAAAGAGCGCGGACATTGCCGTTCGTGGAAACAAGATAGTAGCTGTTGGGAAGGATGCGCGCAGTGCGGTTCCCGAGGCTGAAGTAGTTGATGTGACAGGACTTGTGGCACTGCCGGGCCTAGTCGATCTACATACGCATCTTCGCGAGCCCGGTCAGGAGGACGCCGAAACGGTATTCACGGGCACGAGGGCCGCCGCAGTAGGTGGGTACACCTGCGTGTTTGCAATGGCGAACACGAATCCGGTTGCTGATACCGCCTCGGTAGTAGAACAGGTGAAGATGCTTGGCGACAAGGCCGGTTGGGTAGAGGTTCACCCGATTGGTGCGGTCACCGTTGGCTTGGAGGGCAAGACGCTGTCCTCGATGAGTGCTATGGCTAAGTCCGAGGCTGCAGTGCGAGTATTCTCCGATGATGGCAAGTGCGTTGCCGACCCCGTGCTAATGCGCCGCGCCCTCGAATATGTAAAGACTTTTGGCGGAGTGATTGCCCAGCACGCGCAGGATCCAGCGCTCACCGAGGGTGCACAAATGAACGAATCGCCGCTTTCCGCTGAGCTTGGTCTGGCCGGTTGGCCCGCCGTTGCTGAAGAGGCGATTATTGCCCGCGACGTTGCCCTAACGAATCACGTTGGTTCGCGCTACCACGTGCTGCACGCGTCTACAAAGGGCTCGGTGGAACAAATCCGCGAGGCCAAGCGCCGCGGAATCAACGTGACGGCCGAAGCCACGCCGCACCACATTTTCCTCACCGAAGAAGAAGCGCGCTCGTACGATCCGCGCTTTAAGGTAAACCCGCCCCTGCGCACGCAGGAGGACGTAGAGGCGCTACGCGACGCTCTTGAAGATGGCACGATCGACACGATCGGTACCGATCACGCGCCGCATCCTTTGGAGATGAAGGACTGCGAGTGGCAGGCCGGAGCGTTCGGCATGATCGGAATTGAGACCGCGCTACCCGTCCTCATCACCACAATGGTGGACACAGGGCGGATGAACTGGCGCGATATTGCGCGCGTCATGTCTGAAAAGCCCGCGCAGATTGGTCTTGCAACCGAGCAGGGCCAGCCGATCGAGGCCGGTTCGTTCGCGAACCTTGCATTCGTGGACCCAAGTGTGGAGCGCGTGGTAGAACACGGCTGGTCGCGCTCAACCAATAACCCCTACCTTGGCCACACGCTGAAAGGTCAGGTTAAGTACACGGTTTACCGCGGCAAGATCACGGTGCGTGAAGGCATGCCGGTAGAGGAGGAACGATGAGCATTGCGGTTCTGGTTACATCAGATGGTCACGTGTTTAGTGGCCGCGCATTCGGCGCGATTGGCGAGGTCGTTGCTCCGGCTGTGATCGATGCTTCCGTTGCGGATTATCCACGTGTGCTCGCCAGCGCCGATAATGGGGGGAAGATCGTTTTGTTTGCCTCCCCGCATATCGGGAATGTTGGGATACCCGCCCCATTTGAACCGAAAGCAGTGGGGGTTGTGGTTCGCGAGGTTTCGAAGGTCGCGTCGAACTGGCAGTCAAAGGCTGAGCTGGAACCGTCATTGCGGGCTGCAGGTGTGGTTGGTATCGAGGGGATCGATACGCGGGCCCTCGTCAAGCTTTTGGTGAAAAGTCCAGATCTGCGCGTGGGGATTTTCTCTGGCACGGTGATTGATTCCCATGATTTAGAAGAGGGCGCGCGCATCCCGCGCGACCTCGTGAACTGTTTGCAAAGCCGCGTCAAGGGGGCCAACTAATGCCACGCAGAAATGATTTGAAGTCCGTTCTAGTAATTGGTTCTGGCCCGATCGTTATTGGCCAGGCATGCGAGTTTGACTACTCGGGTTCGCAGGCTTGCCGCGTGCTTCGTGAAGAGGGCGTGCGCGTGATCCTCGTGAATTCGAATCCCGCTACGATCATGACGGATCCAAACATGGCTGATGCCACCTACGTGGAGCCGATCACTACCAGCTCTATTGAGCGAATCATTGCGAAGGAACGCCCCGATGCCCTTCTACCCACCCTGGGCGGACAGACGGCTCTAAACGCAGCGATGAACCTTGCCGAGGCGGGGATCTTGGAAAAGTATGGCGTTGAAATCATCGGGTCCAGTGTGGAAACGATTCGCGCGGGTGAGGACCGCGACGAGTTCAAAGAAATCGTGGAGCGTTGCGGCGCAGAGGTGGCAAGGTCGCGTATTGCCCATTCGCTACAGGACGCTCTTGATGCGGCCGAGGAGCTTGGATACCCGTTGGTGGTTCGCCCGTCGTTCACGATGGGCGGCCTCGGTTCTGGGTTTGCGCACACCCAAGAGGAGCTGACGCGTTTCGTTGAGCACGGCTTGCGCGATTCGCTCACTAACGAGGTTTTGCTCGAAGAATCGATCCTGGGCTGGAAAGAGCTCGAACTTGAGATGATTCGCGATCGTACCGGCGAGACGATGCTGGTTACAACCATCGAGAACGTGGATCCCGTGGGCGTACACACAGGTGACTCCATTACGGTGGCTCCCGCTCTCACCCTCACGCAGAGCGAAATCGATGAGCTTGTGCGTATCGGCGCCGACATCATTGAGGGGGTGGGCGTGAACCAGGGTGGTTGTAACATCCAGTTTGCGATTAACCCTGCAGATGGCCGCATCGTTGTGATTGAGATGAATCCGCGTGTTTCGCGCTCATCGGCCCTCGCGTCGAAGGTAACGGGGATTCCGATCGCAAAGATCGCAGCGCGTCTAGCGATTGGTTACGACCTCGCGGAAATTCAGTCAGATATTGCTCCTGAGCGCACGGCAGCGCAGGCGCCTTTGATTGATTATGTGGTGGTGAAGGTGCCGCGCTTCGCGTTTGAGAAGTTCCCGGCATCCGACAAGACGCTGACCACCTCCATGAAGTCGGTGGGTGAGGCCATGGCGATTGGTCGCACTTTCACGGAGGCTCTTCTTAAGGCGCAGCGTTCCATCGACAAAGCCGGGGTTTCGTTCCACTGGGACGGACCGGCCCCGGATGAGACCGAGGTGGAGGCGCTGCTGGAGCAGATCACAACGCCTACGGAGGCCCGCCTGGTTCAGCTACAGCAGGCGATTCGCGGCGGCGCCACATTGGAACAGATTAATCGCGCAACGGCTATTGACCCGTGGTTTATTGCTCAAATCCAGCAGGTAGAAGAGGTGGCGCGCCAGATCATGGACGCCGAGGCTCTTTCTGCAGGCGTGCTACGCGTTGCAAAGCGTCACGGTTTTTCCGATGCGCAGATCGCGTCCTTGCGGTCAATGCCAGAAGAAGTGGTGCGCGAAATCCGCCGCGCTTACAACATTCACCCGGTGTACAAGGCAGTGGACACGTGCGCGGGCCTGTATGACGCGGCAACCCCGTACTATTACTCAACGTACGAGGAAGTCTCGGAGATCGAGCAGCGTGAGCGGCCCGCAGTGATGATCCTGGGTTCGGGCCCGAACCGTATTGGTCAGGGCATTGAGTTTGACTACTCCTGTGTGCATGCCACGATGGCGTTGCGCGAGGACTTTGACACCATCATGGTGAACTGCAATCCCGAAACGGTATCCACGGACTATGACATCTCGGATCGTCTCTACTTTGAGCCGCTGACGCTTGAAGACGTGCTCGAAATATTCGAAACCGAGCAGGCGGCCGGGCCCATTGCGGGCGTGTTGGTACAGCTGGGTGGGCAAACCCCACTGTCACTTGCAGACGCGCTTGAGCGGGCAGGCATGCCGATTGTGGGTACCACTCCGGCCTCGATCAACCTGGCTGAGGATCGCGAAGCATTTGGCCGTGTTCTAGATGAGGCGGGGCTGCCTGCTCCCGCGCATAAGACGGCTACCACGGCCAGCGCGGCGCTGGCGGCGGCACGCGAGGTGGGGTATCCCGTACTCGTACGCCCCTCGTTCGTTTTAGGGGGGCGCGGAATGGCCATCATTTACGAAGAGGAAGGTCTGGCAGAGTACCTGCGCAACGCGGGTGCCGCAGTATTTTCTACCGGCCCGTTGCTAATCGATAAGTTCCTCGATGATGCCGTTGAAATCGACGTGGATGCGCTCTACGACGGTAACGAGCTGTTCATGGGCGGCATTATGGAACACATTGAAGAGGCCGGTATTCACTCGGGTGATTCTGCGTGCGTTATGCCCCCGATGTCGCTGTCTGAACGGCAGATCGATCGTATTGTGAAATCGACCGAGGCTATCGCGAAGGGCGTTGGCGTACGCGGCCTGTTGAACATCCAGTTCGCACTGGCCTCCGATGTGCTCTACGTGATCGAGGCAAATCCGCGTGCTTCGAGGACAGTGCCGTTTGCTTCGAAGGCGTCCGGTGTGGCACTTGCGCGGGCTGCTGCGAAGATCCAGATGGGGCAAACCATCTCGCAGCTGCGCGAGGCAGGTGACCTACCTCACTGCGATCAATCGGTTCAAGACCTTGATGAGCCAATTTCCGTTAAGGAGGCTGTCCTCCCGTTCGACCGCTTCCGCGATTGCAACGGCGAGGTTGTTGACACCCTGCTGGGACCGGAGATGCGCTCAACCGGCGAGGTCATGGGTCTTGATGAGTCTTTCCCCGCCTCGTACGCGAAATCGCAGATTTCTGCCTATGGTGGTCTGCCTGCTTCCGGTACGGTGTTTATTTCGATTGCGGATGCGGATAAGCGCGGTATCGTTCTACCGGCTTCAAAGCTGGTTGAGCTGGGCTTCAAGATCATGGCTACCACGGGTACGGCATCGGTTTTGCGTCGAAATGGAATTGATGTGGAAGTCGTGGCCAAGGAGTCTGAACGCGGCGAGGGAGGCGTTGCAATCACTGACCTCATTCATTCGGGCAAGGTTGACATGATCGTGAACACGCCGCAGGGCGAGTCTGAACGCCGCGACGGCTACAAGATTCGCGCGGCTGCAACGTCGGCTGGGAAAGCGATCATTACGACGCTGCAGGCGTTTAACTCGGCTGTGCGCGCTATCAAGGCGGCTCAGACGGAAGAACTACACGTAAAGTCTCTTCAAGAATGGGACCGCGAACGCGAGCAACGGAGGCAGGTAAATGCCTGAGAGTTTTGGTACGCGGCTAGGCAGGGCGCTGGCTACGCGCGGGCCGGTTTGTGCGGGGATCGATCCGCACGCTGGTTTGCTTGAAGCTTGGGGATTACCGGTAAACGTGCATGGCTTGTCAGAGTTTTCGAAGCGCGCCCTTGACGGGTTGAGCGAGGCGGCGGCTATCAAACCGCAATCGGCCTTCTTTGAACGCTTTGGCGCGGCGGGAGTAGCGGTTTTAGAGGAGCTATTGCAAAGCGCTCGTGAACGCGACGTAATCACGATTTTGGACGTGAAGCGCGGAGACATCGGTTCGACGATGGCTGGTTACGCAGCCGCATACCTACCGCAGGGCGCTCCACTGGAGGCCGACGCGATTACGGTTGCGCCCTACATGGGGCCAGCAGCTTTCGATGAAACCGCGCAACTGGCGGCCGAGCACGGCAAGGGCCTGTTCGCGCTCGCACTGACGTCGAACCCGCAGGGCGCTACTCTGCAGCGTTCGGTAGGGCAGGGAAAGACGGTCGCTCGGCAAGTGATCGAGTGGACGCGAGCAAAGAACGAGCAGTTTGATGCGGGTCAAAAGGTCGGTTCTTTTGGCGTGGTGATTGGGGCAACCATCGCGGACCGAGCACAGGTGGTAGGTGAGGCACTAGCCGGTTATACCGGGCCGATTCTGATGCCTGGATTTGGTGCGCAAGGCGGTAGCGTTAACCCTGAAGACGCCGGTTTGAACATTGTGGTGTCTTCTTCGCGTGCGGTCCTAAAGGCCGGTCCTAACCCGGTGGATCTGGCCGCCGCATTGAAGGCTACGAATGCCGAGATTATGAACGCGCTCGAAGGCGTCTCATAATGGATGCCATGAATCACCAGCATCTTACGGTTTTATTAGGTCCTAGCGCGGTTGGCAAGGGGACAGTGGTGGCTCGCTTAATGGAGTTGCACCCGCAGATTTTCTTGTCAATCTCGGCAACAACTCGAGATCCGCGCCCCGGTGAGGTTGATGGACAGCACTATCGCTTCCTCTCTCGCGAGCGCTTCCTCGAGCTTGTTGCAGAAGATGCTTTCTTGGAGTGGGCCGAGGTTCACGGCATGAACTATTACGGGACTTTAAAGGCTCCGATTGAAGAGGCTATTGCTGCGGGACGCCCGGCGCTATTAGAGATCGACCTTGCAGGGGCAAGGCAGGTGCGCGAGCAGATGCCCGATGCCCAGTTCATTTTCCTCGCCCCTCCTTCGTGGGAGGAATTGGAGGCACGGTTACGTGGCCGCGGCTCTGAGACGGAAGAGCAGATGGCGCGTCGCCTTGAAACTGCTCGCGTGGAAATGGCTGCCGCGAGCGAATTTGACCATATTGTGGTTAATGACGAGGTGGATCACACAGCGCGGAAACTGGCTAGTCTTATGGGCTTAGCGTAGGATTGTTGCGTTACGAAGCTAGGAGGATTCATGACGGGAATCGTTGCCCATCCTGAAGGTATTACGTACCCACCGATCGACGATCTGATGGAGAAGGTCGATTCGAAGTACGCGCTGGTTGTATTTGCTGCCCGCCGCGCAAGGCAGATTAACTCTTACAACCTGCAACTTGAGTCGAACATGGTTCAGTTTGTGGGCCCGGTTGTCCCGGTTGAGGCTGATGACAAGCCGCTTAGCACCGCGCTTCGCGAGATCAACGAGGGCCTGTTGATTATGGAAGAGGCCCCGGACGCCGAGTAACAGATTGACAGCTCTTAACAATGCCGGCACGCCGCCCCGGCGGATCATCGTTGGGGTGGGGGCCGGCATTGCCGCGTATAAGGTGGCTGGCGTCGTACGTCATTTCGCGAAGGCGGGTGACGACGTGCGGGTTATTCCCACTGCGGCTAGCCTACACTTCGTTGGGAAAACCACGTGGCAGGCACTTTCTGGTTCTCCCGCCCACACCGATGTTTTCGATGGCGAAGCCGGGGTAGACCACGTGGAGGGCGCCCGAGGTGCAGACCTGATTGTGATTGCGCCAGCAACGGCTGATCTGATCGCGAAGATTCGCGCCGGTATAGCCAGCGACTTGCTCACCACTACGGTGCTTGCCGCTACATGTCCGATAGTTGTAGTTCCGGCGATGCATACCGCCATGTGGGAAAACGCTGCAACGCAGGACAACATTTGTGCTCTGAAGGAACGCGGGTTGCATGTAATGGCACCTGCGGTTGGTGATCTGTCCTCGGGAGACGAAGGAGCGGGCCGCATGCCCGAACCAGAAGCTATTTGCAAGTTTGCTGAAGCCGTATTAGCAGAAGAAACCCCCCTTCAAGAAAAGGACTTAGCCGGGGTGCGGGCCTTCGTGACTGCCGGAGGCACGCGCGAGGCCATTGACCCCGTGCGTTTTATTGGTAACCACTCCAGTGGTAAACAAGGTGCCGCGATTGCGCGTGCTCTTGTGGAACGCGGCGCTGACGTCACCGTGTTCGCCGCAAATATTGCTCCCGGTGTGATACCTGACGGCGTGACGGTTGTAGATACTCCCTCGGCAAGTGAAATGTATGAGGCTGTCCAAGGCGCTGCCGCAAACTTCGACATCGGGTTTTTTGTGGCTGCGGTTGCTGATTTCCGCCCGCAACAAAGCTGGGAACAAAAGGTTAAGAAGACCAGTGATAATGAGGACGGATGGTCCTTGCAGCTGGTTAAAAATCCAGATATTTTGCGCGAAACTGCAAGCAAGTATCCGCATCTGCTGTGCTTCGGTTTTGCCGCAGAGACCGGTGATGAGGCGCAAGTTTTAGAGTTTGGCCGTGCTAAAGCCGGGCGTAAGGGCGCCCGTTTTATCGCGATCAACCAGGTAGGCAATGGGCAAGGATTTGGCACCGAAAACAATCGTGTGACCGTGGTGGATGCTGCGGGGACAAAAGTTTTGTCCGTGGCTGGAACTAAGCTTCAAGTGGCTCGAGAACTGGTAGAACTTGCAGCCACGCAGCTAGTTAAGAACAACTGAGGTACAAATGAAAGCCGCTCCACTATTTTCTTCTGAGTCCGTCACTAGCGGACACCCGGATAAGGTTTGCGATCAGATTGCCGATGGCATCTTGGATGCCGCTTTGGAGTATGATCCCAAAACGCGCTCAGCCGTTGAGGTAATGGCAACCACTAACCGCGTGATTGTTGCGGGAGAACTTTCAACAACTACCGAGCTGGATGTCGAGCAGATCGTGCGCAGAACGGTTGAACGGATCGGGTACACGCAAGAAGGCATGGGTTTTGATGCACGCACCTTGCAGGTGATGGATATTCTCGATCAGCAGTCTCCCGACATCGCGCAGTCGGTGGATCGCTCAATAGAAGCTCGAGAAGAGTCCTCCGGTGATCTGCTCTCTCTCCAGGGAGCGGGAGACCAGGGCCTCATGTTTGGCTATGCCTGCGACGACACGCCAGTGCTCATGCCATTGCCGATTTACGCGGCCCACCGGCTCGCTAGTCAACTTGAACAGGTTCGCCGCACTGAGATGAGCGGGCTGCGCCCGGACGGTAAAACTCAAGTTACGGTCCGCATGGAAAACGAGCGTCCCGTCAGCCTAGACACGATTGTTGTATCTACTCAGCATGATGACGCTTTGTCTCTTGAGGACATCCGAGAAGGCGTGAAAACCCTCGTTGTGGATCCGGTGCTGGAACAGGTTGGCCAGCGCTTTGACACTTCGGAAGCGAAGCTGCTGATTAACCCATCAGGCCGCTTTGTGGTTGGAGGCCCCGCGGGTGACACGGGAGTTACAGGACGCAAGCTCATCGTTGATACGTACGGTGGATTTGCGCGCCACGGAGGCGGCGCGTTCTCGGGCAAAGATGCTTCTAAGGTGGATAGGTCTGGCGCATACGCAACGCGTTGGATTGCGAAGAACATTGTTGCAGCCGGCTTGGCTCGCCGCTGTGAGGTGCAAGTTTCCTACGCGATTGGCCGTGCGGAACCAGTTGGGCTACACATCAACACGTTCGGTACGGGCTGCGTTTCTGATGACCAGTTGCTGAGCGCAGTAGGTCGAGTTTTTGATTTGCGCCCTGCGGCAATCATCGAGACGCTACGACTAAACGAGCCGGGCTTTACGGCCGTATCGGCGTACGGTCACTTCGGGCGCGAGGGCGTTACTTGGGAGGACACTTCTAAGGCAGACGAACTACGCGGCGTTCTCGGCTGATTAATTCTCAAGCCAGGTAATAGGACCCCTTGAATGGGGTCCTATTACTTTGAGCAAAATAAATGTCTGCGGTGCACGATACGATTAAGCCATGTCGAATCAGCCTGAAGCACTACTGGGAAGACGAGTGGCCCGTGTGCTCGTCGATACCGCGGTGCCTCACCTAGACAGGCTCTTCGACTACGAGGCTACAGGCCAGCCGGTCCAGGTAGGCTCACTCGTGCGGGTGAAGCTCGCAGGGCGAAGAATGAATGGTTTCGTCCTTGAAGTCGGCGAAGATTCTGACTTTAAGGGCAAACTTGCGCCTGTAGAGCGCGTGGTTTCCGCAATACCGCTAGTGGATCAGCAGATGATTACACTTGCTCAAGACCTCGCAAAACGCAATGCTACTGCTGTCTCTAAGGTTCTGACAGCCATGGTGCCAAGCAGGCACGCGGGGGCGGAGAAGGCGTTTATTTCCGGCTGGAGCAATGAAGTAGCTGATGTCAGTGAGCCCACGGGAGGCGAGTTTTCCTCGTCGTGGAGCTACTATGCGGGAGGCCATGCGTTTCTTGAGCATATTGGCAAGGGCGAATCTCCACGCGCTGTGTGGCTTACGTTGCCGAGGGTGTTCCCTGCGCGAATGGAGCATCACCCGCTGTTAGATCTTGTGGAGGCAACCGCGAGGTCTGGGCGGCGCACGCTGATTGTGGTGCCTACGGCTCGGGACGTGGATGCGATGGAAGCCGTTTTTGCGCAGACGCACTGGAGGGTTGTCTACCAGCGGGCATCTGATTCACAGTATAAGAAGTACCGTTCCTATCTGGAGATTAGAGCGGGCGAGGCCGACGTGGTGATCGGCACGAGGTCCACCGTTTATGCGCCCGTGCCTAATCTGGGTTTGATTAGTGTATGGGACGCGGGCGATGACAGGCTGACTGACCAACAGGCGCCGTACTTGTCGGCTCTCGAGATCGCGATGCGCAGAGCGCACTTGCAAGGATGCGCCCTGGTGAGTGCAGGTCCGTCGATTTCTGTACCAGAAGCACAACTGGTGCGCTCCGGTTGGGCAGCTCCGCTAGTTGCAGACCGAGAAGTTACCCGCTCTAAAACGGCAATCATTGAGGTACCAGACGAGTTTGATATGGAACGAGAAGGTCCTGCCGGCCACTCGCGGATTCCTCCCTCGGTACAAAGTTTCATTCGCACCTCATTGGACGTAGGTCCCGTGCTGGTGCACGTTCCAACCGGCGGATACGTGTCGGTCATCGCCTGTAGCCGTTGCGATCAAAGCGCACGGTGTAATGCTTGCCATGGGCCGCTACGGGCGTTCGCAAACGGGGGACTGTCCTGCATGTGGTGTAACCGTCCGCAGGTGGGTTGGAGATGCGTCAAGTGCGGTAGCTCAAGTTGGCGATCGGCCCGGGTGGGATCAGTGCGAACTGCCGAGGAATTCGGGCGTGCTTTCCCTCGGACCATTATCGAAATGTCCAGTGCAGATACGCCCGTTACCGAGTTTGCGAAGCCGAGCGGAATAGTAATCGCCACACCGGGCATGGAGCCCGTTACGCCCGGAGGGTATGCGGCCGTGGTTGCGCTAGACGCTTGGGCAATCCTGGGACGCCCGGAACTTTGGGCCCCCGCTGAAGCGATGCGCAGGTGGATGAACATTCATTCACTGGCTAGGCCAGGTGGCAAAATGATCGTGGTGGGCGTTCGTGATCCGATGATTCGTGGCTCGCTCGTGCGCCGCGATCCTCTTGGATTCGCAATGCAGTTGCTGGATGAACGTGAACTGCTCGGTTTTTTCCCCGCTGTATGCATGGTTGCAATCGATGGAGACAGGAAGAACGTTGCTTCTTTTATTGAGGAAGTAAACGTGCCCGGTAGGTGCCAGCTCGTTGGAGTGGCGGCCAGGGAGGGACGTGACCTGCAAAAAACATACGGCCGCGATCAAAGCCGCGCCATTTACAGGTGCCCGTGGGATGCAACGCCAACCTTCATTGAGTCGGTGAAAGCTACTCAAGTTGCAAGAAGCATGGGCCGTAAAGGCGCGGTAAGCGTTCATGTGAACCCCGCGAGCCTTCTTTAATATGCGCCAGACAGATTCAAAGACCAATCAAGATAGACTATTAGAGTGAAGATCCTTTTTGCTGGCACTCCAGAAGTTGCAATCCCAACGCTTGCGGCCTTGACCAAGTCCAATCATGAGGTTGTGGGTGTACTAACTCGTTCGCCCGCTCGGCGAGGTCGTGGCCGAACTCTCTACCCGTCAGAAGTGGGAGAGTGGGCCAGTGAGAATGGCCTCCACGTCATTGAGGCGGATTCGTTCAAAGACCCGCAGGTTTTGGAGCAAGTGCAAAAAACCGGAGCTCAGCTCGGCGTTGTTGTGGCCTACGGAGCGATTATTCCCAAAACCGCTTTGGAAGGCCTCGACCACGGTTGGATTAACCTGCACTTTTCGGCTTTGCCACGCTGGCGTGGGGCCGCGCCGGTTCAACGCGCTATCGAGGCGGGCGATACGGTTACTGCCGTTGACGTCTTCCAGCTGGAAGAAGGGCTGGATACCGGACCGGTGTACTCAACTCGACCGGTAGAAATTGACCCCGATATTAGTGGCGGCGAGCTACTTGCCGAACTAGCCCAGATTGGGGCTAAAGACGTTGTGGACGTGGTTGATTCCATCGAAATGGGCGTTGCGAACCCGCGGCTGCAAAACGAGAGCGGAGAAACCTACGCCCACCGTATTACCCGTGACGATTTGCCAATCGACTTCACTAAGCCTGCACTGCAGGTACACAATCAGGTGCGCGCATTCGCGCCCGCTCCCGGTGCCTACGCGATGCTTCCTGACGGGAAGCGACTAAAAATTCTAGCAACGAAAGTGACGGATCAGCCAGGTGGAAAACCAGGCGAGCTACGTATAGAAAAGAACGCTGTATTTGTCGCCGCGGCAGATGTATGGCTGGAACTGATTGCCGTGGCGCCGGCTGGTAAATCGCACATGGCAGCAGCTGATTGGGCCAGGGGAGCCAGGTTAGAGCCAGCCGCGATCTTGAAGGGCAAGGAGAACTGATGGAATATCGCCGAGACAACAGACCTCCTCGGGCGCGTCGCCCCCGCGGCGTAGAAGATTCGCGCCGAGTTGCCTACGAGGCGCTGCTCAAAATTGAAACTGAAGGTGCTTACGCAAACCTGGTGTTGCCGCCCATGCTCACCAAAGCTCGGCTATCGCCGCGTGACGCGGGTATGACAACCGAGCTGGTTTACGGCACGCTTCGATACCGTGATCGCATTGACTGGGTGCTAAGCCAATGTATGAACCGCAAGATCGCGGATGTTGATCCAGAGGTCCGCGCTATTTTGCGGATGACAGCCCACCAGATCCTACATATGCGCGTACCTGACCACGCTTCGGTTGCCCAGGCGGTAGAACTTGCAAAACAGGTAAGCGAGAGGGGCAGCGAGAAGTTTGTAAACGGTGTGGCGCGCTCCGTGGCGGAACATTCACCAGCCGAGTGGGAGAAGCGGATGCAGCGCATCGAGAACGACGCCGAGCGCCTCTCTATCATCTACTCGCACCCCCAGTGGATTATTCGCGCCCTGGCCAGTGCTTTGCAAGCGCACGGACGCGACCCGCGTGAACTCGAAGACCTACTGGCGGTAGATAACGTGAATCCTTCCGTCACGCTGTGTGCCCGCCCGGGCTTGATTCTGCCGATCGATCTGGCCGAGGACGTGGAATATTTCTTAAAGACCAGCGCGCGCCCGGGTGACTACTCCGAATGGGCGGTGGTCATTGGGGGAGGGGACCCGGGGCGTCTGCCAGAGATTCGCGATGGGCGCGCAGCGGTGCAGGACGAGGGCTCACAGCTTGTGGCTACGGCTTTCGCCGAAACCGAGGTGCAAAACGACGACGTGCGATGGCTCGACATGTGTGCTGGCCCCGGAGGGAAGGCAGGCCTAGTTGGCGCAATCGCGGATGCCAGGGGAGCACACCTTGTAGCCAACGAGGTGTCAGAACATCGCGCGAAGCTTGTTGAAGCTACAACGCGTCAGCTCACTGGGATTACTGTACAGGTGGGCGACGGGCGAGACCTGGGCGGTGAGAAGTTTGATCGCATTATCTTGGACGCTCCGTGCACGGGCCTGGGCGCTCTTCGCCGGCGTGCAGAATCGCGTTGGCGCAAGCAGATTACCGACGTTGCAGACCTCGTTAAACTTCAGGCCGAGCTAATCGATTCTGGTCTTGACGCGTTGAATGTTGGCGGCGTGCTCGCATATATCACCTGCTCGCCTCACAAACAAGAAACTATTGACCAGATGGAACGCATTAAAGGCCGAGACGAGTTTGAATTCCTTTCCGCTGCCTCGGCAATTGACCAAATCTCAATGACTGAAATTGAACTAACCCCCGTGAAAATGGGTGAGGGAGACGTCGTGCAGCTATGGCCGCACGTGCATGGCACGGACGCCATGTTCCTTGCCCTTATCAAGAGAATTAGGTGAGAAGAATGAAACCAACTATCAGCCCCTCGATCCTTAACTGCGATATTGCAGACCTTGCCGGAGAGTTGCACAAGATTCGCAACGCAGACTTCGCGCACGTGGACATCATGGACAACCACTTCGTGCCAAACCTTACGTGGGGTCTGCCCGTTGTGGAGGCCGTGATTGCTAAGGACATCATGCCGGTGGACTGCCACCTGATGATTGAAGACCCGGACCGTTGGGCGCCCGCATATGCCGAGGCAGGTGCGGCCTCAGTGACCTTCCACGCCGAAGCCGCCAAAGCACCGCTGCGCCTGGCAAATGAGATCCACAAGCAGGGTGCCAAAGTCGGATTGGGTTTAAAACCAACCACGGACATCCACGACTACGTGGATCTCTTGCCTTCATTCGACATGATTCTAGTTATGACGGTAGAGCCTGGTTTCGGCGGGCAACCGTTCTTGCATTCGCAGATGAAGAAGATCGGCCGTGTACGCGAAGCTGCGAAGCAGGCTGGCGTAGAAATCGCGATCCAGGTGGACGGCGGCGTGAACCGCGAGACCATTCAGATTGCCGCCGAGGCTGGAGCTGACGTTTTCGTTGCAGGCTCGGCAGTATTCCGCGCGGAAGATGCGTACCAGGAGGTCGAGCAGCTTCGCCGGATTGCGTCCGAGGCTATGCACGCTCACTGAGAAAATGTGCTGGGCAAGTATTTTTTGTGCTTGCCGTGTAGTATTGGGGTGTGCTCCGGGGTCGGTGTAATTCCGAGCCGGCGGTTAAAGTCCGCGAGCCGCTTCGGCGGTTGAGCTGGTGAAACTCCAGCACCGACGGTTAAAGTCCGGATGGGAGGAGCTCGCTTATTTTAAGCTGGCTTGTGCCTTGTCTGCCCGGACGAGTTAATCAAGGAACGGACAAGATAGCGTGTCAACCCGGCCAGCCCGCAGACGCCCAGCGGTGCTCACTTTTGGAGCTCCCCTGGTGTTTGGGCTCTTCTTGCTCCTTTGCTGGTGGCTGATCACCATTCAAGAGGGCACCCCGAGCTGGATGCTTCCCAGCCCGGCCGAGTTCGCTACGCGTCTTATCTCATCACTGTCTAGCACCGCCTTGTGGCAGGCGCTTTGGGTCACGTTGAAAGAAGCCGCACTCGGCTCATTTTTCGGCGCCCTCATTGCGCTTCCCATGGCTTACCTGATTTACAGGTCCCAGGTGTTTTCAGCTGCGGTGGAACCATTCCTCGGCGCTACGCAGGCGATCCCCGCGATCGCGCTAGCTCCGCTACTCGTCCTCTGGGTCGGTTACGGCACGAGCGCCATCGTTGCACTGTGCACGCTGATGGTTTTCTTCCCCATTTTGGTCTCGACCACGGTCGGACTGCGCCACCTTGACGTGGAAGTCATGGAGGCCGCCAGACTTGACGGAGCATCCGGGCTTACTCTACTGCTCTACATGGAAATCCCCCTCGCCCTACCTTCAATCCTGGCTGGTCTGCGCAATGGTTTCACCCTGTCGGTGACCGGCGCTGTCGTTGGAGAGATGGTTATGGGAGGGGCCGGACTTGGAACGGTCCTCACCGTGCAACGTAACAGTTTAGATACCAGCGGAATGTTTGTGACTATCTCACTTCTGTGCGTAATGGCGATGACGGTTTATTCCTTGATTTACACGGTGGAGCGCAAATCGAAGCTCGTTAATACATCTCGTCGATAGTCTTGGAGAGGAAAATAATGTTTTTGAAGCGGCTTGCACTACCAGCGTTGGCACTTAGTGCGCTCGTTCTTGCCGGGTGTTCGTCGCCCGCTGAAGGTCCGGCGCAGGCTCCAATTGAGGGCAGTGAGAATACCGCCAGCCCCGTCACGTTGGGCCTTACCTACATCCCAAACGTCCAATTCGCTCCCGCATACGTAGGCGTTGAAGAAGGATATTTTGCCGGCGAGGGCGCCGATGTGACGATCCGCCACCACGGATCTGACGAGGGCTTGTTCACCGCCCTCTTTGCAGGTGAAGAGGACATGGTAGTGGCCACTGGTGATGAGATGGCTATTGCGAGGTCACAGGGTATGGACCTGGTATCTGTGGGCCAGTATTACGCGAAGTACCCGGTTGTAGTGATCGTCAAGGAAGACTCGGATATTAAGACCTTCGAGGACCTGCGCGGGCGTAAGGTTGGCCTGCCGGGAGAGTTCGGTTCCAACTGGTACGGCCTGCTGTCTGCCCTGGCCGCGCACAACATGAGTGTGAACGATATTGAGCTGACCTCGATTGGTTTCACCCAGCTCGCTGCTCTCCAGGCAGGAGAGGTAGAGGCTGTTGTGGGCTTCACTAATAACGATACGGTCCAGTTTGGGCTTGCGAATGTGGGTGTGCGTGAGCTTGAGATGTCGCCAGAAGGCGGGCTACCGCTTATCGGTGCGAACGTTGTCACGACCTCGAAGTTTGCTAGTGAGAATCCCGACTTAGTGAAGGCGGTTCTGGAAGGCCTTCGCCACGCTAAGCAGCTGTGTGTTGATGATCCGGATAAAGCTGTTGAAGTGACCAAGGGGTACGATCCGAATCTGTCTGCTCCCGGTGCAACGGACGCAGCGAAGGCAACCCTCGTCGCTACCAATAAGTTGTTCGAAAAGGACGGCGAAGTGACGATGCGTCAGGATCTGGACACGTGGGCGGCCATGCTGGACTTCTTGGCAACGCAGGATGGCTTGCTAGCATCTGACGTTAAACTCGATGAAACGGTGACTAACGACTTCGTTAAGTAATTGGCTCAGTGTTCTACTGGTGGGCGCGGACTCGTTCCGCGCCCACTTTTCGTTATCATCAATTTCATGAAGACATTTGAGGAACTTTTCAACGAACTATCAACCAAAGCGGTAACGAGGCCGGAAGGCTCGGGAACGGTTGCGGAGCTTGATGCGGGTGTCCATGCGATCGGGAAGAAGATAGTTGAGGAGGCAGCCGAGGTGTGGATGGCCTGCGAGTACGAGTCGGATGACGACGCCGCGCTTGAGATTTCGCAACTGCTCTACCACACGCAGGTGATGATGGTTAAAAAAGGTATTTCCCTAGAAGATATTTATAGGAAGCTCTAATGCTAAGAATTGCTGTTCCCAATAAGGGCTCACTTCACGAAGCGGCAGTAGAGATGCTGCGCGAATCTGGCTACAAGGTAAATCGCAGAGGCAAGGAACTGGTGCTCGTTGATAATCTCAACGACGTCGAACTGTTCCTGCTACGTCCGCGTGATATTGCTGTTTACGTGGGTAAAGGCACGATTCAGGTTGGTATTACCGGACGTGACCTCCTGCTTGACTCCGGTGCGCCTGCAGTCGAGTTCCAACAGCTTGGTTTTGCCAAGTCAAAGTTCCGTTTTGCGGCTCCTGCGGGCAAAATGAGCGAGCTGCGTGACATCGAGGGTAAACGCGTGGCGTCCTCGTATGACCATCTTGTGAAGCGGTTCTTGGAAAAAGAGGGCGTTGACGCCGAGGTCGTGCACTTAGATGGAGCAGTAGAATCCTCCATTCAGCTGGGCGTTGCGGACGTGATTGCCGATGTTGTAGAAACGGGCTCAACGCTGAGAGCCGCGGGATTGGAAGTGTTTGGTCCAATCCTGCTGCAGTCCGAGGCCATCTTGATCGGGCGTGAGGAATACCGCGACGATGCGCAGGTAAAGGTCCTTCAGCGCCGCCTGGATGGCGTGATGCGTGCCCACGCAAACGTGCTGGTCGATTACAACGTGCATGAGCGGGACATGGCTGCGGCAGTTGCGGTGGCGCCAGGTTTTGAATCGCCTACGATCTCGCCACTTGCTAACTCGAGCTGGTTGGCGGTTCGCGTGGTGGTTCCACGCGGCGACATTAACCGCGTGATGGATGAGCTCTATGATGCGGGTGCCCGCGGCATCCTGGTTACAGAGCTTTCGGCCTCGCGGCTGTAAGGGTAGCGAACCTAGTTGTCCCGGTTGCCGCGCAGAGTAGCCGCGTAGATTCCGGCGGCGCTGGCTGCCGCGAATGCGAGCGCGTCCTCGCTCAGTCCTCGACCCATCGTTCGAAGTGGAACAGTTGCGTGTTTGAGACAGGCGAGGGCGCTCTTGCTGCTCACGCGGTGCACGGTGTGACGCTGCGCGAGCGCTAGGGCCCCATTCTCGAGTGCGGTTTTCGCGGCCTCGGCTAGACTTAGAGAGTTGCTATCCACGATGGGCACGTCAAGTTGAATGAGCACGAGCTGGTTCAGTACTGAGAGCGTGTGGTGGGAGATACCCAGGTGTTTTGGGCGCGGATCTGCCTGCGAGGCGCGCACAACGGGAATGGGTTTGCCGCCAAGAGCGTGAGCCACGTGGAGGGCTTGGGCGGTGGCCGTGCCAGAAAAGCCCCAGCGGGTCGCAGTGCCGAGATTGCCGGGGCCTTGCGCCACCACTATGTAGTCGGCCTTCGCGACGTGGCGGGCGGCTAGGAGTGCCGATGGCATGGAGGCAGCCTCTAGGTCGCCTCCAAAGCTTTGGCCGCTGGTGATAGTGCAGTCTAGGTCTGCGCATTCCCTCATTTTTGCGATGCTCATGGAGAAAGCGAGGGGGAGAGCGGCTGTGTCATCCCAGACGTATGCGATGCGCGCGGTAGGATCTTGGCTGCGAATTCCAGCCACTACGGCAGGAACAGCCGAATGCAGGTCCGCTACAAGTACCGCAGCTCCTTCAAGGCAGGTGGCCTCAGCCATGATCTGGTGGTGCGGGGAGTCCGGTTCTTCAACACTTTGCACGACGTGTTGGTGGGGCATGTAGCGGGCCTTCACGATGTGACCGGCCGCCGGCAAGGAGTCAGCGGGCAGCCGAGAGCCAGATAAGACAGTGGCATAGCCTCCCGTGCCAAGGTTCTTTGCCAGTGCGGAGCAGTCGATCCGAATGTTATCGCCTACACCGATTTGTCCAACCAGCTCAGTAAGGGCGATGGCGCGGACGGTTTTGCCAGGCATAAAGCATGTAGCGCCTTCGGGCGCAGCCGTGATTCGTGCGTCGAGTTCGGTTGCGCGGCCCCAGGATCGCGCGAGTTTCAAGACCTTGGCATTTCGTTGCAACACACGCCTAGCATAGCGGTTAGGGTGAGAGCATGATTGTTGATACGTCGCGAGGACAGCGCCTTTTGGGCTTAGTTTTGGCTTTGGCTAAGCGTGAGCTCGGGCTGACCGCAACCCAGATTTTCGATCTCGTTCCGGGCTATGAGGTGCAGGGCCCGGCTCGTGAACGCCGGTTTACTCGTGACAAGGCTGATTTGAAGGATATGGGTTTCAACCTCAAAACCGTTGTGAATCACGAGGGTGATGAGATCTATATTCTTGAAAAGGGCACGGGTATAGAAGCTGATTTGACGCCTGCAGAAGAGCTTCTGGTCCACGCAGCCGGGGGACTTTGGTCAAAAGATAGAGAGCCAGACTTCTACGCTCGGCTGCACGCGATCTTGAATAATCCGGGAACCATGCCGCAAACCAGTTTAAGTGGACTGCGGGCTGTGGCTGCCTTCGCGCGGGCAGTGACCGAGGGAAAACCGGTGGTTTTCACCTACAACAAGGCATATAGCGAGTCGCTAAGACGAACGGTTGAGCCGTGGTACTTGTTCCTCCAGGACGGCAACCTGTACATGTGCGGATTTGATCGCGAGCGGCAGGAAAAGCGCACTTTTAGGCTCTCTCGTGTCGACGAGGAAAACATTGAGATTCTGGATGAACCCATCACTACTGCCCCTTCACCAGATGACGACCGCGGCCTGTTCCTTATTACGCCACAACTTGCGATTAAAGAGGGGGAGGCTTTACTGACTAGGCAGCACACTAGTCTTACCGATGTGCAGGCTCCGCAGGGCTGGGAGATTCATGAGGGCAGAGCCGGTTCCCTCGGGGTCTGGTTAGAGCGTCTATTGGGCGAGATCGACAATATCGTGGTGCTTGGGCCGCCAGCATTGGTGAGCGCCGTGGACTGCAGGATCGACGCATTGGGGGAGTAATGGCTAATCCAAACAAAGACACGCTCATATTTACGATCCTTGCCTGGTTACAAGAGGTCGGTGGCGCAGAGGTAAGTGAAATTGCGGCTCGCTTTGGAGTGAGCGAAAGTTCAGTCCGCGCTGCGGTAGTGACCCTGGGAGAGGCCTGGTTTGGCGATGGAGCGCCGGATCAAGACCTCGGCTTGGATTGGTTTATGTTTGAAGAGAACAACTACGTCACTTTCCAAGACATGAACCGGGTGAGTGAAAAAATTGGGCTGTCCGATGATGAAACAATTGGTTTGGTAACCGGCCTCATTTTCTTGTCTTATTTGCTTCCCGTGGACATGCGAGAGACTGCGTTTAGTGCAGCGCTTAAGCTTTTGGCCCCGCGCGGCCTTAAACTGGACTTTTCTAAGCTTGTTTCGTTTGAGGACGAGCAGGTTGCGCAGCATCGTCAGGTGGTCCAGTTCGCGATTGGGCAAAACACTTCAGTGCAGTTTAAGTATGTGAGCAACGCTAATCATGTTAGTGAGCGCAGTGTTTACCCGCTGGGTTTGCGCCAGGCTGGGCCTCACTGGATTGTGGAAGCTATCGATTTAGATAAGGGAGAAAAGCGGGCGTTTCGCTTAGACCGGATGGAAAACATTCGGACGGGCACGAAGGTAGCTCCTGCAGATGCGGGCGGGCAGGATCGGGGTAAGAAGGTTTGGATGTTCATCGAGCCGCGGGGCAAGTCTGCTGTAGAGGCGAATGCGACGATTAAGCGTTACAACCGGTTGATGCGCGCAGTGTTCGAAGTGTTTGACGAGCAGTGGATGGCAACTCAGATGCTGATGGCGGGCCCGTGGATACAAGATACGAACCGTCCTGACATTTTGGAGGCGGCGAAAGAGCGGGCTCGAAAGGCGCGGGCGAACCGGGACTTCTTTCGCGGTGAATGGAATCAGTAAAGTAGAATGAAATTGGTATTTCGCATTTTGGAGGAAACATGGGCGCATTTAAACCCTCGCACATCATTGTGCTCCTGATTATTTTGATCATCGTTTTTGGTGCGTCAAAGCTACCGGAGATTGCAAAGAACCTCGGTAAGTCCGCGAAGGTTTTGAAGAAGGAAATGAAAGAGCTCACGGACGAAGAGCAACCTTCAACAAAGCCTTCCGACTCGGATGAAGAAGGCAAATAGCACTACAGGTTATGGCCAAGCTGATGAAACGTGATCCCGAGGGGCGAATGCCCCTCGTTGATCATTTAAGGGAAGCTCGGCGCCGCCTTATATACATCCTTCTGGGTATTTCGGTGGGGGCGGTGGCCGGCTGGTTCCTCTACCCCTACATTTTTGACTATATGTCGCAGCCCTTGCGTGATCTGCGTGCCCGTGGTGTGAGCGCGGATCTCAACTTCGAGACGGTCTCGGCCGCTTTTGATTTGAAGCTGAAAATATCGCTGTTTGCGGGCTTCGTACTCACAACGCCGTGGTGGGTTTACCAGATCTGGGCCTACATCGCACCCGCATTGAAGAGACGGGAAAAGATTTACGCGGTGATATTCACGATCGCGGGCGCCATCCTGTTCGCTGCGGGCGCAGGTTTTGGCATCTGGATCATGCCGCATGCGGTTAATATCCTCACATCGTTTGCGCCAAACTCTGCGGTTATGCTTATGCGCTCCTCGATGTATTTCAGCTTCTACATGCGGCTCGTGATTGTGTTCGGCATATCGTTCCTGGTGCCCCTTGCGATGGTTGGTTTGAACCAGATGAACGTGCTACGTGCCTCTTCAATGTTGAAGGCATGGCGCTGGGCGGTAGTGTCTGCATTCGTGTTTACCGCGCTTGCTAACCCGCTACCGGACCCGTGGAACATGACGTTCCAGGCGCTGGCCATGCTGGCTCTGTACTTTGTAGCTGTGGGTATCTCCTATATTCATGATCGGCGCCATGATAGGAAGATGGCGAAGGAAGAGGCTGAACTTGATGCCGCTCTGGCGCGGCTAGGCGCGAAGGATGATAGCGCGGAATGAATCAGGAACCCTCCGCTGCCGAACGCTATCGGGCGGCGAAAAAACGAAACGAGTATGCGCGAACTGCGCGCGCCCAGTTTGCCAGTCAGTTTGATTTTGAGTTGGACGATTTTCAACGCGCCGCTCTAGAAGTTGTAGAGGAGGGGCGTAGCGTTCTTGTTGCGGCTCCAACGGGTTCAGGCAAGACCGTGGTGGGGGAGTTCGCCCTGCACATGGCACTGCGGCGGCAACAGCGCGCGTTCTACACAACGCCTATTAAGGCTCTGTCTAACCAGAAGTATCTCGAGTTGGTGGCCGAGCTTGGCAGTGAAAATGTTGGATTACTAACTGGCGACACTTCGCTTAATGCAGATGCTCCCGTGGTGGTTATGACCACCGAGGTTGCGCGCAACATGATCTATTCGGGCACAGACCTGACCGATCTTGGTGCGGTAGTGCTCGATGAGGTCCACTATCTGGCTGATCGTTTCCGCGGACCGGTGTGGGAAGAAGTAATCATTCATATGCCGAGCCATGTCCAAATCGTCGCTCTTTCGGCAACCGTGTCGAATGCGGAGGAGTTTGGCGCGTGGATAGATCAGGTGCGCGGTGGTTGTAGTGTGATCGTGTCTGAGGTGCGCCCCGTCCCGCTATACCAGCACATGATGGTAGAGCGTAAGCTTTACGACTTGTATCAGCCCACCCGTGAAGGTGGGCATGCGTTGCGCGGCAAGATCAACCCGCAATTACGTCACGCCATCGCAAGGTCGCAGGGCATTCAGTCGCGTTCACCACATGAGGCTGCCCGTGGCCTCGCTGGCGGGCGGCGAATGCGTAGAGCCGGTCGCAGAGCCAGCCGCGTTTCCAAGCCACAGATCGTGATTTCTCTTGAGCAGGCCCATCTGCTTCCCGCGATTTTCTTTATTTTTTCGCGCGCGGGATGCGAAGACGCTCTGGACGCGGTTTACAGCGCTGGGGTTAGTTTGACCAGCCGGCAGGAGGCGCAGGAAATCGCGGCAGTGGTGGATGAGGCTGTTTCCTCACTGTCGGCTGAGGACCTCGGCGTTTTGGGTATTGCGCGATGGTCTGCCGCGCTGGAGGCGGGTATTGCTGCCCATCATGCTGGAATGCTTCCCGTGATGAAGGAAACGGTTGAAAAACTATTTGCCGCTGGTCTGATAAAGGTTGTTTTTGCAACGGAAACGTTGGCGTTGGGCATAAACATGCCGGCGCGAACCGTGGTTCTTGATTCGCTCCGTAAGTTCAACGGCATTGCACACGTAGATCTTTCGCCGGGGGAGTACACGCAACTGACTGGCCGTGCGGGTAGGCGAGGTATCGATGTTGAGGGCCACGCGGTGGTGGTGTACGGCTCCGATATTGTGCCCGAGGAGGTCGCATCCCTTTCATCTAAGCGCTCGTTCCCTCTGATTTCTGCCTTCCGTCCCACTTACAACATGGTGGTTAACCTGGCGGCTGCGGGGACTTTGGTGCAGGCTCGCGAAGTTATGGACGAATCCTTCGCGCAATTCCAAGCGGACCGCAAACTGGTTGGGGTAGCACGTGACACGCGCCTAGCAAAAGAACGCATGAAAGAGCTTGACCATGGATTTGAGTGCGAGCTGGGCGATGCGCACTCCTACTTTATTGCGCGCGATGATCTGACCCGGTTGCAGAAGGACTCGGCGAAACTGCGGGTGGCAAACCAGTCGGCCGACACGGCTCGCGCAATCGCAAAACTGCGCGTGGGTGAAGTGGTAGCGCTACCGGGGCGCAAGCGAAATATTGACGCAATCGTTGTGCATGACCCGCGGCCCGGACGAAACGGGCCGTCCGTACAGGTCATCGGCGCGGATGGGCGCGTTCAGATCGTGACTGCGGATTCTTTTCCGCATGGCGTGTCGGTCCTTGGCCACATGCGGATTAAGAAGAATCATATTCGCCGGCCTTCACGTTTCAAGGCGGCAATTTCTTCCGAGCTTAGGGCCATGCGTAAAGCGGGCCGTCTCGCCGAGCCCAAACGTAAGAAGATGCCTATCCCGCGAGCGGTGCAAGCTGAGATTGACCGCCTGGAGAGTAAAGTGCGCAACCATCCGGTGCACTCTTGCCCGGATCGTGATGAACATGCCCGCGTAGCGAGGGCTTGGCTGAGCGCGCGCCGAGATTACCTGCGTCTGGCAGACAAGATCGAGGCAGATACCTCCTCACTGTCGGATAGGTTTGATCGGATCGTGGATGTTCTGGATCGAGTAGGCGCATTGCACGGGGAAGAGATTACTGAAGCTGGGCAGATTCTGCGTGGTATTTATGGCGAACACGATCTGGTTACGGCTTTGGCGATTCGCGCCGGGATATGGGATGAGCTAACTCCGGCGGAGTTGGCCGCAGCTGTCTCAACGTGCGTTTTTGAGCCGCGGAAAGACCACGATCCGGAGTCGGATATTCCCGGTGGCCCGTCCAGCGCTTTGGCCCGGGCGCTACGCGACTTGGAGCGGATTTTGAAAGATGTGAACAGGGCGGAAAACGACGCGCACGCGCCCACCACGGGACCGCTGGAGTACGGCATCATGCCGGCAATCTACTGGTGGGTGATGGGGGATGACCTCGCATCTGCTGTGCGCAGCGCGGATTTGCCGCCCGGGGACTGGGTGCGCTGGTGCCGCCAGGTGATCGATGCGCTTGGGCAGATTGCTTCGAGTGCTAGCGAACCATTGCGAACTAATGCGCATACGGCCGCCGACTCCATCCGGCGTTCGGTAGTTGCGTTGGCTGAGGGCTCTGCATGAGCGGATATCTTCCCAAACGTCGCCGCTTCCTCGACTACACACAAATCGTGGCCGCGGCTGGACTAATGTGGGCGGCATTTCCAGATCTTTCGTATTGGTTCTTGGTATTCCCGTCCATAATTCTCCTAGTTTCGGCGCTGGATAGGTCGAGGGCAGGCCGAGCCGCCTGGTACGGCTTTGTGTTTGGGCTGGGATTTTTCTTACCCCATATTTGGTGGGCTACGGTCTCGGTAGGAAGCTATTTGCCTTGGTTTGCTCTGGCAACAGTGCAGGCTCTGTTTCTGGCCGTATTCGGTCTCGCGGTGGCGTGTATACGTCAGATTAGCGTGTTGCAACGATCTGCCCTGCTGTATGCACTAGGCGTAGGCGTGCTCTGGGTGGCAGTCGAACAGTTACGTGGCCGTGTGCCATTTGGCGGTTTCCCCTGGGGCTACCTCGCGTATTCGCAGGTTGATGGGCCTATGCAAACGCTTGCCCCTTGGGGCTCGGAGGTCACAATCGGTCTCGTTATAGTGACCTCGTCAGTGTTGATTCGTCGCTCCATCTCTTTGGTGCCGGCACTAGACGCCAGGCCGCTTCAACGCGTGGGCGCGATAATTGTTGCTGCGTTGCTACTGGCATCACCCTTTGCGCTCTCCCTTGATGGAAGTGCGGAGGCGGGTACTCTGCGTGCAGGCGTGATCCAAGGCAATATTGAGTTGCCCGTGGATGCTACATTCAAGCAGTATTTGAAGGTCACGAAGAATCACGTGCAGACCACCGAGGAGGCTCTGTCTTCCGGTATGAATACGGACGTGATCTTGTGGGGCGAGAACTCGATGGACCGCGACCCGCGCAGCGATGCTAAAGCGAAGGCGATGCTGGACCGGCTGGCAAAGCGTGCCGGCGTACCCCTCGTTGTTGGTGTGGTGCGCTATGAAGACGAGGCTCGCTGGAACGAAGCCATGGTTTGGTATCCCGATGGTTCTGTAGGCGACATTTATACAAAGCAGCTGCCCGTACCTTTTGGGGAATACATTCCGATGCGCGAATACCTGTCGATCTTGTCAAAGGAGACCGCGAAGGTATCTACCGACATGCTCCCGGGCACGGACCCAGGCATCATGAACGTTGATTTGGCGGACCGCCAGCTCACGATGGGCGTTGGAATATGTTTCGAGGCCGCTTATGAACGCATTTTCAGTGAGGCCACGCAGCTCGGCGCGCAGCTGCTGTTTGTTCCTACAAACAACTCATCTTTTGGTTATACCCCAGAGTCCACGCAACAACTCCAGATGGTTAGATTGCGTGCTATGTCCATGTCCCGCACCGCCATGCAGGTTTCCACTAACGGAGTATCGGCTATCGTGCGACCCAACGGAACCGTGCTCAAAGTTACTGACCTTTACCACGCCGATTGGATTGCCCAGGACGTGCCCCTACGTACCAGCCTCACATTCAGTGCAAGGTGGGGCGAGTACCTGAATTATGCGGTTATGACACTGGGTGGACTCTTGATAATTGCGGGGTTTGTGCGAACTGTTTCCAGACGTGGGGAAATAAGGTACGCTCGTTAAGTTCAACAAATCGTAACCCGCTTGCAGTTGCGGTGTAACTCTGGCGCCATGTTTACTTAGGCCAACGGAGCAATCATGATGATCTAGTACGCCTGAAACTAAGGGGGAGTCGCAATATGGCTGAGCAACATCCATTCTTCGCGGACTCCACGGTGCTTGCACGGATCGAACAAATCGAAAGTTCACCAGAGAAACAAGCCGTGTTGAATGAGATCAAGGCGGGCATGGTTTCCAGCGTGTCAGAGCAGTACAAGATGCTGTGGATCGGGATTCCTACGCTGGTTATTCTGGTGTTCTGGCTCCGAAATGAAACCGTCATAATGGTGGCACTTGCAGCCCTCATCTATTTTTGGAATAAGCAGCGCACGGCAACCCGAAATAAAACTACGGCGTCGTATGTGGAAAACTTTTTACTCCCAGTGCTTCACGAGGTTATTCCAAACGCGGAAGTTGATTACAACGGCGGCATTGAGAAGCGTATTTTGAAAGTAGTTACTCCAAGAGCGGAGAGCTACTCGCCAAACTGCCACATTATGTTCAATGATGAAAAGCGCACGGAGTTTTGTAATCTGTGGGCCTATCACACGTACGAGGACTCCGACGGTAACACGCGTACCGTGGAGGACTTTAATGGGCAGGTGCTGACCGCCGAGTATCCCACGGGACTGCGCGGCCACATCCGCATCGTACCCACAACTCGCGGACTGTTTGGCAGAGAAAAACAAAAAGGCTATGCCAAAGCCCAGGACGGCGAACTGAAGATCGAGACGGAAGACATTCGGTTCAATGAGACCTTCAATGTCTATTGCACTGACGAGGTCTCCAGCCGCATGCTCTTGAATCCATACCTGCTTAGAACTCTTGTGGAGTATAGGGAAGGCTGCCCAGTTACCGTGACTATGGATGGGCAACGGGTTGCAGTCTCGTTCTACACGAATTCCCATATTCTGAAGCGTCCCTCTAACCGAAAAGAGATTGAAAGCCTTTCTCTTAGCGGTGAATACAAGAAGGTCCAAAATCAACTTGGCCAGTTTTACACGTTGTTAGACAAAGTTAATTCGCAGTTGTGAATGGAGAATCAATGAATTCTGACTTGTATATTTGGATCGCTGTTGCGGTCCTCTTAATGCTGATCGTCTTTTGGTTTATTGCAAAAAGTAACCAGATGTCGCGCTACATAGTCATTATCGAAGAATCGAAGAAGAACGTCGATATTGCTCTCGCTAAGCGGTATGACACGATCTTGGAGATGCTGAAGGTAGCGAAGTCTTACGCGCAGCATGAAGAGAAACTCTTTGTGAACCTTGTGAAACTGCGCCGCGGTGCGTCGGTTGCAGAGATGAACGATGCAATGGCTTCTCAAGACAATGCGCTAAGAAATATTTTTGCAGTGGGGGAGAGCTACCCGCAGATGCTCTCTTCGCAGCAGTTCCTGAATCTCCAAAGTGAGATTGCAAAGGAAAACGACCAGCTCGCTGCTTCGAAACGGATCGTGAACTCGAACATCAGTTTGCTGAACCAGATGGTGGTTACCTTCCCAATCTCGATCGTGGCAGCAATTCGAGGAATCAAGCAGATGGACTTCCTTCGCGAGGACGACGTGGCCTCGAAGAAAGATATCAGCGGCTTCGACTACTCCGTGTAAACAAACCCGAAGTGCAAGCAAAACCCCGCGATCCTATATGATCGCGGGGGAGGAGTGGGCAAGATCAAATCTGCGCGTTTTGGGGTCAAGAGGGGCTCTGTGAGGCGCCCCGTTGCTTGGCCACAAAGCCTGATATGCGCTTTACTTAATCTTTACCTTCGCTTAGCGCCTGTAGGCCACGCCGTTGCGTAACTCGCCGCGGCGAAGCACCTCAAGTTGTTCCTGCAGCAACACTTCGAGTTCTTCTTCAGTGCGACGCTCAAGAAGCATGTCCCAGTGCGTGCGCTGTGGCTTTGCTGGCTTTTCTTCTTCAGGTTCCGCATCGCCAAGGTATTCGGCGGGAGAACCGCAGCGGCATTCCCAGTTTGCTGGCGGCTCAGAATCGATCGACATCGTCACCGCAAAAACGTGCCCATTTTCGCACTGGTAGCGACGCTGCTGGCGATCAGCAAAAACGATGCCATCTTCGGTCTCTAGCGACTTAGCGCCAATCTGCATTCCGCGTAGTGCGCGATCTGCCATCTGTCTTCCTTTCTTCAAACTTGCTCGTAGTCTAAACGCATAAACGCCACCGCTTTGGTAAATATTTCAACTGCGTGCGCGAATCGAGCGGCGTTAGGGCAAAAGACCCTCGACCGTAAAGGTCTCAATCTAATACACTAATCCGATAATGTACATTATGTCATTATTAAATATCGTTTTACGAACCTGAATAAGGTACCTCTACCCCTTTGGTTCTCGCGTAGTGCGAGCGCGTGGAGCTTGCCTTGACCCGTGCCCACTACGAAACCACTTCGCGGTGGCGCTCGGAGCATTCTAGGTCTTCAAGCGTGGCGAATAAATAATAGAATCGAAGAAACAACGTATCGCGTGTTTAGGAACCATAGTGTCATCGATTCTGTTTCGGCTAGCCACCTCCACGGTTAAGCATGCAAAAACGGTGCTTCTTGCCTGGATATTGATCCTGGCCGCGGTTATAGCTGCGATGTTCGGTTTGGGCGGTAAGCTAACGAACGACTTCACTATCCCCGGCACCGAGGGGCAAGATGGCCTGAATGTAATGGCTGAGCGTTTCCCAGAACTGTCTGGAACCGCAGGCCAGGTCATTTTCGGGGCTCCGGAGGGCGGTAACATCTGGGATTATCGGGATGAGATTACCGCTGTGCTCAACCAGGCAAAGAGCATTAAGTACGCGACCGCTGTAGCGGACCCGTTCGATGACTCAATAATGGCTCCCTTGGTGTCAGATGATAATCGTTATGCGATGTCGCAGGTACAGTTCTCATTTGGCCTCGACTCGATTGATGATAACTCCGTATCCGAGCTGGTGAGCATCGCGAAACAGGCAGAGCAAGCCGGGTTGAGTGTGCACGTTGGCGGCCAGATTATGTCGCTCACTGAGATCCCCCTCTCCCCTCTTGAAGCAGTGGGTGTAGCCCTGGCCCTTATGGTTTTATCGGTGGCATTCCGTTCGTTTAAGACGGGTATGGTGCCGATCATTACAGCTCTTTTCGGCGTTGGTATTTCCATGGGAATCACGATGATAGTGGCCGCCTTTGTGCCAATCTCTACCACTACCCCAACGCTTGCTATCATGCTGGGTTTGGCTGTGGGAATCGATTACGCCCTATTTATTGTCTCGCGACATTTAGATCAGCTGGCTGAGGGCTACACCGTCGAAGAGTCGATTCCGCGTGCCATCGCCACCTCGGGTGCCGCCGTGCTTTTTGCGGGGATGACAGTGGTTATTGCGCTGACGGCGCTGTTTGTAGCGGGCATTCCCTTCCTCACAATTATGGGTCTAGCAGCGGCCCTGGCTGTTGCTATCGCGGCGGTGATGGCAGTAACTGGCCTGCCCGCGCTCCTTGCCGTACTTGGAGATCGCCTACGACCTAAGCGGCGAAAGCTAAAGAATGGCGAGGACGAGGCCGATTCGGGGCGTAAACGACACCTGTCTGCATGGTGGGTGAAAACCGTAACCTCGCACCCCTGGCTCACCATTTTGAGCGTTACTGCCTTGGTTGCAGTCATGACTATTCCCGCGCTAAATCTGCGCCTAGCTCTGCCAGATAATGGCGTTGAAGATGAATCCACGATGGCCAGGCAAACTTTTGACCTCGTAGCCGAGGAGTTTGGGCCGGGAGCTAACGGGCCGCTGGTTGTGATTGGTGACATCGTTACTTCGAGGGATCCGCTGGGCCTAATGGCGAGCATGAAGTCCGAAATCGAGCAGATGCCCGGCGTTGATCAGGTACAGCTTTCTACACCTAACCGCAGCGCTGATTTGGGTGTTGTTGTGGTGATCCCCAAGACCGGAGCAGATAGCGTAGAAACCGAACAGCTAGTGCATGCTCTTAGGGATGCAGCGCCTGATTGGGAAGCTAAATACGACATCTCTAACGTGATGGTCACCGGTTCTGCGGCCGTAGCGATCGATGTATCAGAGAAGCTGTACTCTGCGCTACTGCCATTTGGAGCAGTCGTTGTGGGGCTCTCCCTCATCATTTTGCTGATTGTGTTCCGCTCGATTTGGGTGCCGATCAAAGCCACGCTTGGATACGTGTTCTCTGTGGCCGCGGCATTTGGCATGACCACGTGGGTATTCATCGATGGAGTTGGTAACGACCTGCTGCGAATAGGCCAGGTAGGCCCTGTCATTTCCTTCATGCCAATCATGCTCATGGGTGTCCTTTTTGGCTTGGCAATGGACTACGAGCTGTTCTTGGTCTCGCGAATGGCGGAAGACTACGCGCACAGTGGTAACGCGCGAGAGTCCATTCGCACGGGATTCGTGGGCTCGTCCCCGGTGGTTGTGGCCGCAGCCCTCATCATGATGTCTGTGTTCTCCGGCTTTATCCCCGACGGGTCATTCTACGTGCAACCAATCGCATTCGGCCTGTTGGTTGGCGTTGGCGTGGATGCATTCCTGGTACGAATGACGCTGGTGCCCGCCGTCCTTCAACTTCTGGGTGACAAGGCGTGGTACTTGCCGAAGTGGCTGGATCGGATGCTCCCCCATCTCGATGTTGAAGGAACCGGCATGGACCTGCACTTCAAACACGTGGACTGGCAACGCCAATACGGCGAGGTTGTCGCCAGAGCTGAGAATGTGAGCATTGGAGACCGGCGTGGTGACCTTGTAAGCGGCGTAGAACTAGCCGTGCGCCCGGGCGACATTATCCGCTTCACCGGCGATCCGGCGGCTTGTACTGCGATGCTTGCCGCATTTGGAGCCAGGCTCCTCCCCCACACCGGATCGATCTACGTGTTCGATATTTCAAGCCGCGACGAGGCCAGCCGAGTTATTGCACGCAGCGTTTTCCTTGATGACCTGGCTACCCAGATCCCGCAGGTTTCTAAACCCATGTTGTTCCTTGTCAACAGGCCTCTTCGCGAGGTGGAGAAGGCCAGGGTCCAAGAGATCCTCGAGGCGGGCGGCGCTTTGCTGCTCGGGCCGGAAAACACGGATGAATTCGCAAATGAAGACTCATATGAAGTACGCGTTAAGTTGGAGGTGAATGGGTAATGAAACTTACCGGACGAGATATACGGGCCCTCGTGGCCGTAGTGCTACTGCCCATCCTGGCAACGGCGCTTACTCTTTGGTCGCTTCCAGACCGCCCGAACAACTTCAACAAGATTCCCGCCGCGATCGTCAACTTGGACGAGGGCGCCAAAATGGTGGTTGATGGCGAATGGATTACGGTGCCCATCGGGCGCGAGCTGGCCGGGGGCCTCATGTATCCCGATGAGCCGGTCGATCTTAACCTTGATTGGCAACTTGTCACGGAAGAAACTGCGAGAAGCGGGCTTGAATCTGGGCAGTACCAAGCGGTCATCACCATCCCAAAAAACTTTTCAAAGAACGTTACGTCCATTGGGACTACCGCAGCTACTCCCGCACTTATTACCGTGACGTCTAATGACGCGTCATCTGAGCTCATGGGACGCATCTCTGCCCAGATTGCGGCAGTCGCTGCCACCACAATGGGGCACACCCTAACCGAGACGATGCTGGATGAGATCTTCCTTGGCTTTGGCGACATGAAGGATCAATTAGGCCAGGCCGCAGACGGTGCCAAACAGCTAGATGATGGTGTAAACAAGCTTGGCGAGGGAGCCGGCCAGCTCTCCTCGGGCGCGCGCGAACTTGCCGATGGAACCGCACAGCTGGCGGCCGGATTGAACCAGCTGTACGGCGGCGCGAACGAGCTTGCAGGCGGGGTAAGCGAACTGCGCGGCGGTGTGGGTCAGCTTGCCGATGGCGCTGATCAACTGGCTTCGGGCACGAAACAGCTGCGGGATGGGTTCGTGGGGACGAACGCAACTCCCGGGCTGAAATCCGGTATCGACCAGTTGGAGCGAAGCGTCAACGAGCCAGGCGGGCTTGCCGAAGGAACCAGGCAACTCGCCGACGGATCCAAAGAGCTAAGCGAAGGCATAGATCAGCTGGTAGATGGTCTAAACCAGGTGCTCGAACCCCTCGCGCGGATCGAGAACGCGATTCCGGATGGAACCTTGGATAACCTGCCTTCATCCGCAGAGATTACCGCTGAGGTGGAAAAGATCCGTGACGTCATCAAAGACTCACAGAACCTGCTCGATTACGTACGCGGCCTCATCTACGGTACGGACCAGAATATAGGCGCTCTCCCCCGCCTTAGGCAGCTGGCTGCCCAATGCGATGCCACGCAAACTGCGGAGTATTGCGCAGCGCTTAACCAGACTGTGAGTGACCTCGAGCAGGCCCTTGCAAATCTTCCTCAGAACGATCCCAACTTGGATCAGGCGCTTGCCCAGCTGAATGAGCTACTCACCCGGTCCGGAATTAATGAGCTCGTCGATCAGATCGTACAGATCAGTACTCGCATAGAAGAGTTAGTGAAACAACTCCAAGATGCCGGAGGTTTTGCTGGCATTAGCGCAGATCTGGAGAGGCTACGCGAAGGTTCGAGCCAGCTTGCTGCAGGTATTGCCCAGCTGCGCGACGGGGTGAACGGTACGCCCGGTAGCCTCGGAATGTCGCAGGCGCTTAGTCAGCTCTCCGATGGCGCGGCAAAACTTCAAAGTGGCCTCGATGGAACGCCAGGCCAGCTCGGCCTCGTGGATGGTGCCAGCCAGCTTGCCGCCGGCCTGAGGCTCTTAAATCCCGGCCTTATTCAGCTCGAAGACGGAACGTGGCAACTGGCGCGGGGCGCGGGGCAAAGCTCAAGCGGAGCGGGCCAGCTGGCAGGAGGAACCGATCAACTTGCCGGGGGCACTAGCGAGCTTTACGCAGGTATCGGGCAGCTGATAGAGGGTACCTCGCGCTTCGCCACCGAGCTTGAGGGCGGCGTCAATCAGGTACCTAGCTACACAGATGCTGAGCGCACGCGCATTGTGAATGTGGGGGCGATTCCGATCCGGTCTGAAAATGCTGCCCTTTACAAGACGAGTGAAGCCAACACGCTATTCCCATGGGACGCAGCGATAGTGTTGTGGTTGGGAGCGTTTGCTACGTATTTAGCAATGCCCGGTTTGCGCCGTCGGGAACTAGCTTCTTCAGTCGCGCCCGTGCGGGTGGCCTGGAATTCGCTTCGCCCGGCGTTAGTGTTCGCATTGGTACAAGCCATTGGTGTTGCGATTATTGCTGGTTTGTTCGGTGTTTCTCCAAAGAGCTTCGCTTTAACCTCAATCATTATGGCCATTGGAGTAGTTTCTTTCACCGCAATCAATCAGGCACTCCTCGCTGTTTTTGGAGCGCGCGTGGGGCGCATAGTGGCGTTACTGTTCCTAGTGGTACAGGTGGTCTCGCTTGGAGGACTCATTCCGATCCAGACCGCACCTAGTGCGTTCCAAATGATTTCTGGATTGCTGCCGCTATCCGCCCTCATGAACGGTCTAACCCACACCGTAGTTGGCGGTAACCTAACCAGTATCGTGGCAACGGCCATCCCCCTCCTGCTCTGGGGCCTGGTGTCATTCCTGTTTAGCGCGATTGCTGCTAGGAAGGCGCGCAGGCTAGACGTAGCCCAACTGCGCCGGCAGTATGCAGAAGCTTAGCCGGCACAGAATAAAGTTTTGGGGTGGAACAGTTTGATCTGTTCCACCCCAAAACTTCGAAGATATTTTAAGAAGCGTTACGGCGAGCGCGCCTTGCCTTGGCAAGCTCATCTTCAACCGGAAGAACCGGCTCGGCCTCCTCACTAGGAAGCTCAGCTAGCGAGCCCTCGATCTCGCGCCAAACGTGACCAACTGCGATACCAAACACGCCCTGACCGCCCTCGATTAGGTCAATCATCTCGTCACGTGAGCGGCACTCGTAAACCGAAGCCCCATCGCTCATAAGAGTGATTGAAGCGAGGTCGTCCACCCCTCTGTCTTTCAAGTGCGTTACAGCAGTACGAATCTGCTGCAGCGAGACGCCGGTGTCCAAAAGGCGCTTCACCACTTTCAGCACGAGGATGTCGCGGAACGAATAAAGCCTTTGTGAACCCGAGCCCTGTGCCGTGCGAATAGACGGTTCCACAAGGCCAGTGCGCGCCCAGTAATCCAACTGGCGGTAAGTTATGCCAGCCGCCTGACAGGCGATGCGACCGCGGTATCCGGTTTCGGGCGTGAGGTGCGCGAGGACGTCGCCAAACAGCATGCCCTGCCGGGCCGTAGCGGCTCCATTATCTGGTACCAACTGAATATCTCCTCGCGACTATTAGGTTGATGGTCAAACTGAGATCAACGCTAGAACGGAATAAGCGCGGCGTCAATAAAACGCGCGGCGCGCCTTACCTTCAAGTTTAACTTGAGACTATTTTGTTATCGAATTCGTCTAACTATCTGAAAGTTTATCGATTGCCATGCGCAAAAACTCGCGATGCAGATCGGCTGTCAGTTCTGCAATCTCAGCACTCCTGGCTCGTGCCCGTTCAATATCTGAGGCGCGACCTCGTGCTCGAAGTGGCTGCACCGTAGTGTCGATGATATCCGCATGTCTCTCGGCAGCTTGGCGCACCGTGCGAAGGTTGCGCGGGCTGATCCCCTCGTTGCGGATCTGCAGCAGAAGTTCAACTACCTTTACAGATTTTGCGCGGAAGTACCCACTCAGGTCCGGAGAGAGCAAGCCAAGCGTGGTGAATTCCTCGATCTCTGCCTTTGAGGCGCCCGTAAGGTCACAAAGTTCACGAACCGAAACATGCTCGCGCGAGGGTACCTTAGTTACGCCCTTGTCGGACACAACCCTTGCGGTAGGCATCCGGTCGATCTCGTGACCCGCGTCGAGCGCGGCAAGTTGCTCGCGTATAACGCGAAGCGGGCGGTAAGAGTCACGTTGCTCCGTCAGAATGAAACGCAGCCGTTTTATGTCTGCGCTGGAGTATTTCCGGTACCCGGAATCAGTACGTTCAGGCTCAAGCAGGCCTTCCGATTCTAGATACCGGATTTTAGACACCGTGAGTGCAGGAAACTCGGGCTTAACCTGTTCGGTTACCTGACCAATAGAAAACCTTGCCTCATGAGAAACATCACGAGGCCAAGATATTGGTGTCTCATTTTCTAAACGGAGTCGTTTTGCGCTCATGAAGCTTTGTTCGATGGGTGGTACGTAAGGCGGTACTTGCCAACTTGTACTTCGTCGCCCGTGTGTAACTCGGCACTCTCAGTGCGTTCGCGGTTAACATAGGTGCCGTTCAAAGAGCCGGAATCGCGCACAAAGAAGCCCTCGTCAACGGCGCGGAATTCACAGTGACGGCGCGAGACGGTGACGTCGTCAAGGAAAATATCAGCCTTTGGGCTTCGTCCTGCAGTAGTTACCTCTTTGTCGAGGAGGAAACGAGCACCGGAGTTTGGACCACGTTGAACGATGAGGAGAGCCGAACCGTACGGTAGCGCGTCTACCGCGGCTTGATCGGCTGCCGAAAGCGGACGGCGAGTAAACGGTTCTGTGGGTTCACTTGGCGTGTCCAATGCGCCAAAAATGGCGGTTTCATTGGGATCTGGCGTGTTGTTTAGGGACATCGCCTTCTCCTTCGTCGACGGGGATCGAATATCTATCCTTCAAGTTTAGTTCCGTTGGAACAAGTTATCCACCACACGGCAGCGCTACTCGACGGGCTTAGCGTAGCGGTATGTCTTGGGGGCAACCGTCGAATCTATCTCGATGTCATCTACACGCGTGATTTCTACGGTTGCATCTGACGCGCGAAGTTGCGAGGTGGCGCCGCGGGCGATGTCTAGGGCCGGCTGTATAGTGTCCGCATCGCCAATCACCCTCCACGTGTATGGAGCCTTCAGCTCAGTCCCAGAAAGACTCAAGACGCCGTCATCGTCCGACGTAATGAAGGATGTGGCCACAATCCGATTCCCGTTCAATTCGATAGCTTCCGCCCCCGAGTTGCGAAGTTCGCCCAGCATAGTGACGAACTTTTGGGCAGGAATCGGACTGCTCCCCTGGTTCACAACGATCTCGAGCCCGGGCCCGTGCACGGGTGTGGTTCCGCCAAGGATGCGAGCAAGTTCACGCTCCTTCTCGGCGGCTTCCACGGCTGCTTGTCCTTGGGAATGGGCCGATTGTAACTTGTAGATTTGGTCGGTCAACTCAGCCTTTTCGTCGCGTAGCTGGCTTTCGGCAGCGGTTAGTTGGTCAAGCAGTAACACCAGCTCGTCTTCATTCAGGCCGTCAAGTGGATCCGATCGTTGGATCTTAATTTGTGCCACAAACGCAAATCCCAAACTGAACAGTAGCAAGCCGATAAGCAGGTGAATGGGACGAAACCTCACTGTTAGGAGGTCGCGTAGGCGGCGCTTTGATAAGTCTCTTTCTCTCACGGTTAAGCCCCAAAAATGTGGCGACGTATCGCAGCTGCGTTAGAGAAAATTCGGATACCTAGAACAACCACGATTGCCGTTGTCATTGCGGCTCCCACACCCAGTTGCGCGCCTACCAGCACCAGCAGGGCGGCGATGAGCACGTTCCAAAAGAACGAGGTGATGAACACGCGATCAGAGAACTTGCCCTCAAACCAGGCGCGCGCACCGCCGAGGAGCGCGTCCATCGCTGCCACGACGGCGATGGGAAGGTACGGTTGGAGCGCGTACGGAATGGTCGGGTCAAGAAGAATACCAAGGATAATTCCGAGGACTAGGCCAAGTATTGCGATCATTGCTGCTCCTGTTGAACGATCTCGGTAAGGCTCGCGCCCCGAACGCTAGCTGGGCGCAAGGCGATTTTTTCCTCCGCCTGAATTGATGTTTTAATGCCGTATTTTGAGTCCAGTGTAGACAGATAGGCCGCTACCCCACCGGATTTTAGCTGGAGTTCAAGTGCCTCACGGTCTCCGATGGCGCGAATACTGTATGGCGCCACTACGGGTTGGAAATTAACCAAGATGGCGCCACCCGCGGTGCGCACAGCAGTGGTCGGTCCCACTCGAACCCCATTTATCTCCACGCCTTCTGCGCCACCTGCCCAAAGGGCGTTGATGATGTAGCGCAGGTCGGTATCCAAAACTCTCTCGACAGATTCTGCCCCCTCGCGTTCACTAACCGTGACTTGGATGCCACTGCCTTCGATCTCTTCCAGCTGTGCGCTTTGTGCCGCTGGTTGATCTGCAGTAACCGTGTCCTTTAAGTCAGCGGATAAGAGAGCTATTCGAGCCGCGTCCTCCGCGTTGGCAACCTCTAGTTGATTGACAATGTCTTGCTGGCGAGCAACCTGCTCACTGAGGTTGCTGCGCGTTTTCTCCTGTGTAGTTTTATGGCCGATTAGGTTCTTCACCGCGATGGTCACGCAGAAGGCAAGCACCATTGCGAGCAAGAGGGCGATGACCGTCTCAAATGGGCGGCGCGGCGTTTTGCGAGACTCAGATGATCCGCCCACGCCATAGTTGAGCGGGTCAAAAAGGAGGCCGCCTAGCTGGGACGACGGCTGCGTTAATGCCCGATTATCCTCGGCCGCGTGATCTACGGATTCTACTTCGTCAGCCATTTGGTTTGGATCCTGAAACTGCGTTCCAAATTATCGGCTGCCTCGCGCATGAGACGCACAAGAGCTACCGGCGCGTTCTCGTTTGCGCTCACCCACCACGAAGCCATGTACCGTAGCGCTGCCGCCTCCTCGGGACTGCCCGCATCGATCACGGAAGGGTAAGCACCCGCAATGAAGCGCCTTCCCATACCGATCGTGTGAGAGTCCCAATAATGCGCTGCAAGATCAAAAAAGTCGCCTGCGAAACCGGTTGCACCGTGACCTAGCGATCCTGCATTTAGACCGGCCAGCATAGCGCTCATCTTTTCGTTGGCGAGATCTTCTTCAAGAATCCGCGTCCAGGTCTTCTGGCGCTCGATGCGACCCGGAAGCGCTGAGATTGCTTGTAGCGCAAACACTTCAGCTTCACCGGAAGGATCAGTTTTCAGATACGCCTTCACATCTTCTCTAGTAATTGCCCCTAGAGCAGCGAGGGTAATTCGGGCCCGCCACGCAAGATTTGGACCAACTGTTAGGAGGGGTGAATTAGCGGCCGCAAGGTCATGCAAGAACTGCATCTGATCCTCACCCGGCGAACCGGCGATATTCAAAGCACGAGTTGCGGCAAGTGCCCATTCGCGCTTGCGATCTTCGGCGTCCGACCGTCCAATAGCGTTGATCGCGTAGTTGGCAAAACTATTTGCCTCCAGTTTTCGCTCTGGCGTGGCCATGTAGTACAGGAGAGCTTCGAGAGCGTTGCCGATTAGGTCACCGGCAACCGCGTCATCTTCTTCGAACGGCACCTGACTCGCCACCGCATTCACGTAGTCGCGTGGATTTATCTTTGCTGCCCGCACGCCCGCCCACAGCGCTGACCAAAGCACTGCGCGTGAGGTTGGATTTGCAATCGTAGAGACGAAGCGAAGCGCGGTTGTTACCTCGTTCTCATCCAGTTCAACAAGCGCGTACGTTAGATCATCATCATTTGCGAGGACGAGGTCATAGTTCCCGGCAGTTTCGAGCGGGAGGGATGATCCAGTGAGCGTGACCTCCTCGATCCCCACGCGCACCAAATTATCGCCCGTCAGCTCATAGAAGCCGACATTTACCCGGTGAGGGCGCAGCGCCTCCTGCCCAGTGATCGCGTCCATGGAATGCTGCTCCAGTATGAAACCGTCTTTACCTCGGCGAATACGCAGAGTTGAAGGGCCGGTGGTCTCTAGCCATGCCTTTGCCCAACCCTGGAGATTATCGCGACCGGAGGCTTCCTCGAGCGCCTCTAAAAAGTCTTGCATCCGGGTTGCTCCGAACGCGTGTTTCTTAAAGTATTCACGGGCGCCGGTAAAGAAAGCTTCTTTCCCTACATAGGCAACCAGCTGTTTAAGCACAGCCGCACCCTTAGCGTAGGTAATTCCATCGAAGTTGTTCTTTGCCGCTTCAACGTCAGGAATGTCGGCTGCGATTGGGTGGGTGGTGGGTAGCTGATCCTGCTTGTATGCCCATTCTTTCCGGCCGGAAGCGAATGTGGCCCACTCGGTGTCGAACTGGGTATTCTCTGTTAATCCCATTGACCCCTGGTTGTCCGCAAAGGACTCCTTCAGCCATAGATCATCCCACCACCTTGGGGTTACGAGGTCTCCAAACCACATGTGGCACATCTCGTGGAAAATGACGTTGGCGCGAGATTGGCGTGCGGCTCTCGTGGGCGTGTCGCGAGAAATCATCTTCTCGTTGAAGGTCACACAACCCGGGTTCTCCATAGCCCCAAGATTATATTCGGGTACAAAAACCTGGTCGTACTTGCCCCACGGATATGTGAAGCCGTAATGCTCGTGATAGAAATCAAGACCCTGGCGCGTCACAGTCAAGACGTCTTCGGCATCCAAGTACTGCGCAAGAGACGCACGGCAGTAAACACCCAAACTAATGTTGGCGTGGCCACCGTCGGCGGCTCCCCCACTCCAGGTGCCTCCATCAACGCGAGCGTATGGGCCGGCAACCACCGCAGTGATGTAGGACGAGAGCGGTGGCGTGCGTTTGAACGTTACCTCCGCCAGCTCGCCAACCGCATTACGGGACTGTTCGGGCTGGTTAGATAGAATTATCCAATCCGAGGGAGCCTTAACACTGAACTGCCAGCGGAGCTTCAGATCGGGTTGGTCAAAGCAGGCCCATGCGCGGCGCGCATCCGTGGGCTCAAACTGCGTGTAGAGGTAGGTAGCGCCATCCTCTGGATCGATGTAGCGATGCAGGCCTTCCCCGGTTGTCGAGTAGTAGCAATGCGACTCAATTTCTAAACTCACTGGGCTATCCGTTGGAAGGTCTTTCACCAAGACCCGCGTATCCGTCACCTCGTAGTTTGCAGGCGCACCATTAACGCGCACTTCCTCAACACTCTTCGCAACAAGATCGACAAAAACGGATGAGGATTTCGTCTCAAATCGAATCGTTGATTTCGAGAAAAATGCCTCTTCACCAGATTTTGCATTTGAAAGGTCGATGTAAACATCAATCTCGTCCGGTATTACGTTGGCGCTTCGTTCCAGCGCTTCTTCACGGGTCAAAGTCTCCACTGCCTCAGTGTATCGAAGGCGGCCACCAAACCGTTACTGGCATGAATCGACATCCCAGTAAAACATGCGTGGGACTGACAATGTGGGGAGTAGCCCACATCCGCCTGGCCGATTAGGCATGTGAGTAATCATTCGGTTAGAATCGTTGTTGCTGAAAAGCACGGGCTGTGGCGCAGCTTGGTAGCGCACTTGACTGGGGGTCAAGGGGTCGTGGGTTCAAATCCCGCCAGCCCGACGATGTAAATCCCGCGACAATGCAGTAATGTCTCGGGGTTTTTAATACCTATCCCCTCCCACAGCGTCCTTTTAGATTGGTGTTAAATGGCTGGTCGCGGCGTAGTAGTTTCGCTTCTCTCCTCGGTCATGTTTGCAGCTATCCATTTGTGGCTGGACAACTACCAGCTTTGTCAGGCACACAGGTATGGGCCTGGCGCATAGTGTTCACGGTTCCAGGAATTCTCTTCTTACTTGCGGTAAGCGGCCGTTGGTTTTGGTTTTCTGGCGAGCTCAAGCGCGTAATCTCGGCCCCCAAAAAACTACTGGCATACGCATTTAATGCGCCAATGTTGGCATCCCAAATGTTCCTTTTCGGATGGGCACCCCAAACCGGTAACACGTTAGCTCTATCAATGGGCTACTTCTTGATGCCCCTGGTAGTGGTTCTGTTTGGCAGAGTGATTTTTAAAGAACGCCTCTCTCCCATCACGTTTATTGCAACCCTCGTCGCGTGCGCCGCGGTGGTGTTCGAAGTGATCCGAGGAGGCGGATTAGGCTGGGTCACGGTTTATGTTGCGGTGGGATACCCAATCTACTTTGTGCTTCGCCGTATTTTTGAAACTGATGGCGTGGGCGCCCTCACCTGGGAAATGGCACTGGCGATGCCCCTCGCGATTTATGCAGCATCACGACAAAACGGCGTGAGCGTTGCATTTTCGCACCTTCCTGCCGCAATCCTACTTTTGACACTGGGCGGATTATCCGTATTTGCCCTCATCTCTTAGGTGATGGCCGCAAAACTTTTGCCGTACGCGGTATTCGGTTTACTGTCTTACGTTGAACCGATCTTGGTCACCGTCGTTGCAACCCTGCTGGGCGAGCGCATTGAGGGCCTCGAATGGGTTACCTACATCGGGATTTGGCTCGCTGTGGTAATCCTTGGCCTAGATGGCGTGCGCGCCATTATACGCAGGAAATCCTGGGCTGTGCCCGCGGCGCGGCCATGGCGACGCCGGCGGCCTCGAAAATCCAAGAATGAGGCGCATTCTTGGCGCAGGTTCCGCAAAACTTCAGCGAACACGCTGGTGGATCCGGGCGCGCCTGATGCAACCGCCATTCCCATTCCGAATGAGTGGAACGAGAATGGCGCGGCCCAAACAGACTAGCTGGAGCCCTACCGGCGCTTCTTTTCGCGCACCCGCACACTGATTTTGATTGGGGTGCCCTCGAAGCCAAAGGTTTCACGCAGACGGCGTTCAATGAAGCGGCGGTAGCCAGGATCAAGGAACCCGGTTGTGAAGATCACGAACCTGGGCGGACGGGCAGATACCTGCGTTGCAAATAGGATGCGCGGCTGCTTTCCACCGCGCACCGGGTGGGGCGTGGCCGCAACGAGCTCTCCCAGGAACGAGTTCAGCTTTGCCGTAGAAATGCGCATGTCCCAAGAGCGTAGCGACGTGTCCAGTGCCCGCACGATTCGGTTCGTGTGCCATCCGGTGAGCGCGGACAGATTTATGCGCGGAGCCCACGCAACGTGTGCAAGGTCGCGTTCTTGCTCATGTTGAAGGTCAAGCCGGCGATCCTCATCAACCAAATCCCACTTGTTGTTAACGATTACGAGGGCGCGACCCGAATCAAGCGCTGCTTGCACGATTCGCACGTCCTGCTCGGATAGCGGCTCGGTGGCATCCAGTAGAACCATGGCTACCTCGGCCTTTTCAATCGCGGCCTGGGTACGAATGGAGGCGTAGTAGTCAGCGCCCGACGTGCGGTGCATCTTGCGACGGATGCCAGCAGTGTCAACAAACCACCATTGGCGTCCGGCCATCTCGATAAGTTCGTCAACCGGGTCTCTGGTTGTGCCTGCGGTGTTATCAACAACCACGCGGTTTTCCCCGGCCAACTGGTTCAACAAAGAAGATTTACCCACATTTGGGCGCCCAATTAGTGCCACGCGGCGCGGGCCACCTTCGGGTAGTTTTTGCGCGACAGCGGATTCTTCGGGAAGAATCTTCATAACTGCATCGAGCACGTCACCGGCTCCCCGGCCATGCAACGCTGATACAGGGAAAGGTTCGCCGAGCCCAAGGTTCCAAAGTGCGTAGGCATCCGGCTCTTGTGCAGCCGAATCAACCTTATTGGCAGCGAGTACCACGGGTTTGCCAGAACGACGAAGGATCTTCACGATCCGCTCGTCCGTATCCGTGATGCCAACATTTGCGTCTACAACAAACAGCACCGCGTCCGACATCTCGATTGCGATTTCAGCCTGCTGCGCAACGGAACGATCCAGGCCGCGCACGTCAATTTCCCAGCCGCCGGTGTCCACCAGTGTAAAGTCGCGTCCGTTCCAGTTTGCGGGGTAAGAAACACGGTCACGCGTGACTCCAGGAGTGTCTTGAACAACCGCAGCACGGCGTTGCAAAATCCGGTTCACAAGTGTTGATTTACCAACATTTGGGCGTCCCACAATGGCTAAAACAGGATTGCCGGAGGTCGAGGTTTCTAACTCTTCAAAGGGAAGCTCACCTTCCAGCACATTCTGGTCTTCGTCGTAAAGCTCATAGTTTGAGAGGGCAACGCGCATAGCGCGAACGCGGGCATTGTCAGCTTCAGCTTGCTCGGCTCGTTGCGCAAGATTCTGCCCCACGTAGTCAAGCACAAGCTGAAGAGTCTGCTGGGCATCAAGAGCGGACGAATCAACCAGGATCTGGCCTTCAGTGGCCTCCTGAAAGTTTACCACCGTAGAATCTTTAGCGTCTCGTCCAACAACCTCGGTGCGCATGGATTCAATGGCGGCCTCGTCCACACCCTCACCTAGCAACTGCACTGCGCGACGTTTCATCCGGGCCTCAGCCGAAGCAGTAAGTAGCAGGCGCACATCCGCATCGGGTGCCACCACAGTGGTGATATCCCGGCCTTCGGTAACCATGCCATTGCCGGATTGGCGGGCCGCATTGATAATTTCGCGCTGCTGGCGCACAAGCGACTCACGCACGTCCAGATTTGTGGCAGCTTTTGAGACTTCCTTGGAAATACGGGACTCGCGGATTTGTTCCGTGACGTCAGTATCCCCCACGGTTACACGGAAATCATCGGGCGAGGTGGTGATGGACAAGGGGAACGAGTCTGCCGCACCAGCTACAGCGGCGCGATCGTCCAGGGGTAGACCGGCGTCCAGACAGTACCACGTGAGCGCACGGTACATCGCTCCGGTATCGAGGTAACCAATGCCAAGCGCGCGCGCCAATGCACGAGCAACGGTTGATTTGCCCGATCCGGAGGGTCCATCGATAGCAACAGACAGCCCAAACTCGCTAATCAGCGCCTTCATTTGCTCTACGCTCATGTTTGCTGTTTCCTCCACGTTTCCTCCCAGCTCACTGGTTAACGATGCGCCAGCCGCGCATTTCAAGTTCTTTTTCGGCTTCTTTAGCTACAGTCGGGTTTACAAAAATTTGGGCCAGACCAACGCGCTGGTGTGCGGAATGATCCATGGTGAGGTCTTCAATGTTGATTCCGGCCGCACCCAGTTCGGTGAAAAGTCGGCCGAGCTCACCCGGCTTGTCAGGAATAAGTACTTCCACGATAGCCCAGCGCCGCTGCACTCCCCCGTGCTTTCCAGGAATTCGCGAAACGCCCTCGTTACCCTGCGATATGGCAGTGTTTATAGCGGCAACGGATCCGGTAGCGCCAAAGCCTGCGGCAGCACCCGATTCAAGTCCGCGAACGAGGTCATCTAGTTCCCGCTGGTACTCGCGCAATACATCCACCACGGGGCCGCAGTTACCTGACACGATCGACGTCCACAGACGCGGCTCGGAAGCCGCGATGCGAGTGGTATCACGCAGGCCCTGGCCAACTAGGCTGAGCTCATCCTCTGTGGCATTGCGAAGCCGGGAGGCGAGTAAGGACGAGACTAGCTGTGGCACGTGCGAAACAATAGCCACTCCCCGATCATGCTCTTGCGCGTTCATTTCCAACACGGTGGCGCCAAGGTCCACCGCAAGGTTGCGGACAACTACGCGCGCCTGAGGAGAGCAGGTTGGGTGGTGAATCACTGCCCACGGACGCCCCACAAACAGGTCCCGGTCCGCAGCTGCAACGCCGGATCTTTCCCGACCTGCCATGGGGTGCGATGGGACGTAACGCGATGCATCAACACCAGCGGCTTCAACTTCCTCCAAAATAATCGACTTCACCGAAGCCACGTCAGTCACTACCGCATCTGGGTGTGTCTTCAGTGCCTTCACAACACAATCTGCAGTTACATCGGGGGGTACTGCAACAATAACCAGTGCAGGTTGTGGGCTAGATGGCGTGTATTCCTCGCCTGCACCAATATCGCGGGCCAAGGCTAGTGACACGGGAGAAATATCTTGGAGGAATACTTGTACACCCGCAGCTTTTAGAGCCAGCGCTGCGGATCCTCCCAGCAGGCCGGAGCCAATCACAAGCACCGGCCCCGTCGTTTGGATGGGCCGGCCGTCCGGGTTGGTTGAAATCTGCACGGTGATTCCTACAGGTTTACGGCTTTGTACAGCTCTTGAAGCACGGCGCCATCAACCTTGCGAGTGACGCCTGGGTGTAGTCGCCCGATCTTAACCGGCCCGAACTGCGTGCGAACCAGTTCAACCACGGGGAAACCCACACTCTCGAGCAGCCGGCGGACAATGCGATTGCGCCCCTCGTGCAACGTCAGCTCCACTAGGGTGAGGTCGCCATACTGGTCTTTGATGCGAAAATCTTGAACCTGAACGGGTCCGTCCTCAAGTTCGATACCGCGTAGCATTTTCTTGCGCAGGCCGCGCGGCACCTCGCCTGGAACGGTGGCGACGTATGTTTTTGGAATTTCAAACGAGGGGTGCATGAGTCGGTGTGCAAGCTCCCCGTCATTAGTCAGTAGGATCAGACCAGCCGTGTCGGTATCAAGACGTCCCACATGGAATAGGCGCTGGTTGTAGTCCTGGGTGTAGTCCGCTAGGCACGCACGTCCTTCTGGATCGTCCATTGTGGACACAACACCAACAGGTTTGTTGAGGGCAATGGTTAGAGACTCGGTATCTAATAGAAGGCGTTCGCCGTCGACGTGGACCACTTGCCGGCTGGGGTCAACCCTGGTGCCGAGCTTCCGCACCACTTTGTCGTCCACGCGAACGCGACCCGAGGTGATGAGGATTTCCGCGTGACGGCGAGATGCCACGCCGGCTTGCGAGATAACTTTTTGCAGGCGGATTCCCGAATCTACGTGAGGATCGTTCTTCATTATTTCTCCAAAGATTGCGCTAGTTCAGAAAGTTCGTCTCGGTGCGGAAGGTGGGGTGCAAGAGGACTTAACTCATCGAGTGAGCGTAGCCCCATTCGTTCAAGGAACTCAGTTGTAGTTTGAAAGAGTGTCGCTCCACTTGCGGTTTCACCAGCACTTTCAATGAGGCCTCGGGCTTGCAGGGAGCGGACAACTGAATCCACGTTGACTCCCCGAATGGAACTGACTTTTTGCCGGGTGACAGGCTGGCGATAAGCAATGACGGCAAGAGTTTCTAGGGCGGCTTGGGAAAGCTTTTGCATGCGGCTACCACTGACAAACTGAGACACGAAGGGGTCATATGCAGAACGCGAATAGTAGCGCCATCCCCCACCGACTTCGCGGAGTTCAAATCCGCGTTCGTCACGGTCATACTCGGCGCGAAGTTGAGTAAGTGCTGCCTCCACCTGGTCGTCCGCGATATTAAGTGCATTCGCAATGTCTACCGATGCTACAGGTTCGGGCACAACCATGAGGATTGCTTCGATTATTTTGGCTAGTTCTTTATCGCTAAAGATTTGGGGTATTGCCTCTTGCATGTCGACCTCCCGTCAATACTGAAGTCATTGTACCTAAAGTGGTGCTACCACTGTGCCTTCCTCGTCTTCCATTCGCATGTCGGCGACGTTGGTGTCCGAACCCGTCCAATGGATTGAGAGCTTCGCGAGGGGTGCTTCTTGTTTGAATGACACTGCGCCTTCACGGTACAGATCCAAGATGGCGAGGAAACGAGAAACTATTGTGTTGACATCCGGCGCGTCTGCACAGAGCTGCTCAAAGCTAGCGTCGCCAAGCACTTTCAGTTGTTTCAAAATGTATTCAGCTTGCGGGCGTACGGGCACCAGCGGGTCATGCAAATGGGTGGTTGTAACTTCCGGCGGCGCGGCAAAGATTACCTCTGCCGCGATCTTGGCCAGGTCAAGCGGGGTTGTGGACCAGCGTAGTTGCGGCAAAAGAGCAGCGAACTTGGGTTCCATCTCCGCTTGCCTTGGATGCGCGCCGCTGTTTACCTCCCACAACTGGCCAAAAATATTCGCCACCTGCTTGAAGGCGCGGTATTGCAAAAGCCGGGAGAATAGGAGGTCGCGAGCCTCTAGATATTCGAGGTCTGCTTCAAGCTGTTCATCCTCGACGGGCAGGAGGGAACGGGCTTTCATGTCCAGCAAGGTTGCCGCTACAACCAGGAACTCAGAGGTGCGCGAAAGATCGGGGTCTACGCGCATGTAGGCGATGAACTCGTCTGTCACAGCGGCGAGGGCAACCTCAGTAATGTCCATTTCTCGCTTAGAGATAAGGCCGAGCAAAAGGTCGAACGGCCCTTCGAAGTTCTCTAACGAAACGGTGAACCCGCCGCCCTCGGTTGTGGTCACTACGCTACGTCTCCGCGAGAGATCACTTCGCGCGCTAGACGGCGGTAAGCCTGCGCTCCCTTGTGAGAGGGCGCATAGGTAGTGATGGGTTCGGTGGCAACGGAAGCGTCCGGGAACTTCACGGTACGCCTGATGATCGTGTCGTAAACCTTGTCCCCAAAGGCTTCTTGAAGGCGCTCGAGGACTTCACGCGCATGCAACGTGCGCAGGTCAACCATCGTGACCAAGATGCCATCAATCTTTAGGCGGGGGTTTAGCCTGTCGTGCACCATGTCGATCGTGTCAATGAGGAGGGCAACACCGCGCAACGCAAAAAACTCGGCCTCCAGGGGAACCATAACTCCATGGGCTGCCGTCAGAGCGTTGACGGTAAGAAGTCCTAGCGAGGGCTGGCAGTCGATGAGGATAACGTCGTACTCATCAATGACGGGGCGCAAGGCCCTGGTCAATGCTTGCTCGCGCGCGACCTCATTTACCAACTGGACTTCAGCTGCTGACAGGTCGATGTTGGCCGGCACTAGGTCTAGGTTTTCGATCTTGGTGTGCTCGATGGCGTCTCGGATAGAGACCTTGGAGGACATCAGCAGGTTGTAGATTGTGAAGTCAAGGTCTTGCGAGTTGATGCCAAGTCCTGCAGATGCGGCGCCTTGCGGGTCGAAATCCACGATGAGAACCCGCCTGCCGTATTCCGCCAACGCTGCGGCCAGGTTGATGGTGGTGGTAGTTTTACCAACTCCACCCTTCTGGTTACACATGGCAATAACGCGGGCAGGGCCGTGCGATGATAGCGGGGGCGGTACGGGGAAGTCGTTGTCGCGTCCGCCTTCTGGGGGTACGGGAACTAATCCTGGTTGCATCTCACTCACTCCCCTAGAATATGTCATCTGGCCTGCTCTTGCGCCGCCGGGCCAAAATAGCGCCCCCCGACGCTAGTCAGAGGTGGCTCGTGGGTGCGTGGTTGCATGAACCTCACGCAGCGTTGAGATCGAAACCTTCGTGTAAATCTGGGTGGTTACCACCGATGAGTGCCCGAGGAGCTCTTGGACATCGCGGATCGAAGCGCCACCTTCTAACAGGTGGGTGGCAAATGAGTGGCGAAGAGTGTGGGGAGAGACATCCTCAATCTCTGCCTTCTTTGCCGCACTCTTGATGATTTCCCACGCTGACTGACGCGATAGCGCTCCCCCGCGCGTATTCAAGAACAGGTGCTTGTCGTTGCCTTTCTTAGCTGCGAGTTCGGGACGGCCCTGCCTCATATACTTCATTACCGCATCGCGGGCGTAACTGCCCAGGGGAACGAGGCGCTCTTTACGGCCCTTGCCAAAAAGGCGAACCACAGGCACATCCCCATCCAGCAAAAGGTCTTCCGGATACAGGCCGGTTATTTCAGAAATGCGAGCCCCTGTTCCATAAAGCATCTCCATCACGGCGGTATCGCGCAGGCCGATTGGGCCAGGCGTTTCAGATACGGCGTCGAGTAGTTGCTTGACCTGGTCGAGCGTGAGCGCCTTCGGCAGTCGCATAGGCGTCCCCATCGACTCGACGTCGTCCATGTGATCAGTTGCAATCACGTCGCGATCGATCAAGAACTTTATGAAGCCCGAGATTGAGGAACGAGCGCGCGCAATCGAGGACCGTGCAAAAGCTCGTCCAAGCTCCCCCGTTGAAAGTTTAGTTAGGTGGTCGTTAATGACCTTGGCGTTTAGTTCATTGGCCGACTCTAGGTGCGTGTCATCGAGAAACCTGGAGATATCTGAACGGTATGCCGAGATGGTGTGCTTTGACGCGCCGCTATCAACACTCAAGTAGTCTAAAAAATCGACCAGATACTGCTGTAAAACACTGTTGCGTGAAGGTATCATAATCTTAAATGTTCTCTCTTTTCGTGTTAAAATAAACACGGAACGCGTTAAAACGACCAAACAGATACAATTGTGACCGATTTCTAAATTAACGACAAGGGAAGGCTATTTTCATGACATTTTCATGGAACGAACTTGACGATCGCGCGGTTAAAACAGCAAAGATGCTTGCCGCAGACGCCGTCGAAAACGCTGGATCCGGCCACCCGGGCACCGCGATTTCTCTCGCACCGCTCGCGTACCTAATCTTCCAGAAGCACCTAAAGATGGACCCGCAAGATAGCCTGTGGCTTGGTCGGGACCGGTTTGTGATGTCTGCGGGTCACTCGTCGTTGACCCAGTACATTTCTCTGTACCTGGCTGACGCCGGCCTTGACCTTGAGGATCTGAAGAAGTTCCGTAGCCTGAAGTCAAAGACGCCCGGCCACCCCGAGTACAAGCACACTGACTTTGTTGAGATCACCACGGGCCCACTTGGCTCTGGCCTTTCGTCCGCTGTGGGCATGGCAATGGCGCAGCGCCGTGTTCGTGGCATGTTCGACCCGGATGCCGCTCCTGGCGAGTCTCCGTTCGATCACAATATCTGGGTAATCGCGGGCGATGGCTGCTTGCAGGAAGGCATTTCTTCCGAGGCTTCCTCGCTGGCTGGCACGCAAAAGCTTGGCAACTTGATTGTGTTCTGGGATGACAACCACATCTCCATTGAAGATGACACGTCGATTGCGTTCACTGAAGATGTAATGAAGCGCTACGAGTCTTACGGCTGGCACACCCAGCACGTGGATTGGACCAAGGGCGGCGAATACAAGGAAGACGTTGAGGCCGTTGAAGAGGCGATCCAGAACGCGCTGGCTGAGACCGACCGCCCGTCGATCATCGGACTGCGCACCATCATCGGCTGGCCTACCCCGGGCAAGCAGAACACGGGCGCTATACATGGCTCGAAGCTTGGCTCCGATGCTCTTGCAGGCCTGAAGGAAGCACTTGGCCTTGATCCACAGAAGATGTTTGATGTGGATGAGGAGGCCGTTGCACACGCACAGGCGAATATGAAGCAGCGCGGCCAGGCCGCCCGCTCCGAATGGGACGCGAAGTTCGCTAAGTGGCGCGAGGCTAACCCCGAACTTGCAAAACTTTACGATCGTCTTGCAAAGCGCGAGCTACCCGAGGGCTGGGAGGATGCGCTACCGAAGTTCGAAGAGGGCAAGGCCGTTGCTACCCGCGCCGCGTCGGGCAAGGTGCTGAATGCTCTGGCTCCGGCTCTTCCTGAGCTTTGGGGTGGTTCGGCTGACCTCGCTGGCTCGAACAACACCTTCATGGACAGCGAGCCCTCCTTCCTTCCGGAAGAGCGCAGCTCTGCAATGTTCTCGGGCAACAAGTACGGTCGCAACCTCCACTTTGGTGTTCGTGAACACGCGATGGGTGCCATCATGAACGGTATCGCACTTGAGGGACTCACCCGCGTTTACGGTGGCACGTTCTTCGTGTTCGCTGACTACATGCGTGGCGCAGTGCGTCTGGCCTCTCTGATGGGGTTGCCTACGACCTTCGTGTGGACCCACGATTCGATTGGTGTTGGCGAGGATGGCCCCACGCACCAGCCTGTGGAGCACCTGACCGCTTACCGCGCTATTCCAAACCTCTCGATCGTCCGCCCGGCGGATGCCGCTGAGACGGCGGAGGCATGGAAGGAAATCTTGAAGCGTGACGCCACGGCCGGCCTGATTCTTTCCCGTCAGAACCTGCCTAACCCGAAGCGTGGAGGCGACCTGGCTCCCGCAAGCGGCCTGGCCCGCGGAGCCTACGTGCTACGTGACACGGAGGGCACGCCGGACATTATTCTGATGGCTTCCGGTTCGGAGGTCCAGCATGCGCTTGGCGCCGCGGAGGTCCTCGCGGGTGAGGGCGTGAAGGCGCGCGTTGTGTCCGTTCCTTGTATGGAGTGGTTTGACGAGCAGTCTGAGGAGTACAAGGAATCGGTACTCCCCTCGGCCGTTACCGCACGTGTTAGTGTCGAGGCCGGTTTGGCTGCACCGTGGTACAAGTACCTCGGTATTAAGGGCCGCGCGGTTTCGCTGGAGCGTTTCGGTGAGGTTGGCTCGGGCGATGATCTCATGGAGATGTTCGGATTCACCACGGAAAACGTGGCTAAGGTTGCCCGTGAGGTCCTAACCTAACGTTCAACTAATCTGGAGGTCAGCTAAGCTGGCCTCCAGATTTTTTTACCCCTAATCTCGTAAACTGAGCACAGTCGATTGCAAGGCGGAGCAATGCTTGAAACAGATTTGAAAGTTCACCGAACGGTAGAGGAACTCCACGCGAAGGTGGCGCTCTCCCTGGTTCGCAAGATCACTGAGCTTTCACAGCAGCGCAGCCGGATCCACGTAGGCATTGCCAGTGATATCAGCACCACGCTTTTACAGAAGATTGCCGACATCATGCGCCACCACCCTGATCTTGTGGAGCAGTGGTCACCCGTTCATATTTGGATGGCTGACGAGTGCTACGTGGAATATGAAGATGCAGACCGCGCCGACACGCATGTTGATGAGGCGCTCTCATCCCAGTTCCCTATTTTTCAGCTCCACCGGCCGCCCACCCCCTCGAATAGCAAGAGTTTGGAGGCGGCGGCACGCCGGTATGAGGAAGAAATGGTGTCGGTATATTCGTTGCACGCCCTGCTGGATCCTCGTTCAATAGCTCTTGATATGAGTATTTTAGGAATTGGCCAGGACGGCCACTTTGCGTCCCTGTTTCCCTCTCACCAAACCTTGGATGCGGCTGGCTTGTATGTTGCAGAACCGCAGTCCCCCAAGCTTCCAGCGCAGCGAATCTCAATGACTATTCCTCTATTGCGGCGTTCACGGGCGTCCTGGTTTGTGGTTGCGGGTAAAGAAAAGGCTACGGTTTTTGCGCAGGCGCTGCAGGGCGCGAATTTTAGAGAGGTACCCGCAGGCGCAATGAACCAGGTGGGAACGCAGTGGTGGGTGGACAAAGCTGCAGCCAGCAGGATCGACAGGATCTTCTAGTGCTCGCCTTCTCGTAGACGCCTGAGTGCATCTTCGAGGATCGCGTCTCTCTCAGCGGAGCTTCGCCGCGCCTCGACCTCTGCCAAGTGTCTAGTTGTAAGCGAGGATTCCTGGCGTTGCGACGCCGCACTTTCCCCTACTCGGGGGCGATTACGGCAGGCATCCTCATGGCACGTTTGACAAGGATACGAATTTGGAACGTCAAACAATGCGGTTGCAGAAAAAGAAACGCGCGTGACATGGCCACGCGCGCAGAAGTATTCTATGTTTGCTATCGCATCCAAGCTAGGCGAACTTCGTCAAAATACCGATCAGGACGATTACGGTTACCCACACAACTAGGGTGCCAATCGTGATGCGATTTAGGTTGCGCTCGGCAACACCAGACGAGCCTGCAGTGGACGAGAATCCTCCACCGAACATGTCCGATAGGCCGCCGCCGCGACCCTTGTGCATCAAAATGGTGAGGATGAGGAACAGGCTCGAGATCACGAGCAACACGTCCAGGATGATTTTTACAGCTGTCACGCTAATCCTTTTCCTTCACGCCTCGGCGCTTAAACAGACTTTCTGACCTATTAGATTCTAGCGTGGCATCGCGAAAGTTCATAGCCGGGCGCGCAAGCATGGTGGCTTTCACTAAAAATGTGCCTCCACCGGAGTTTGTTCCGGTGGAGGCACAAAAAGAGGTTAGGCGTTGAAGCGCGCGATCTTCGCGAACTCGTCAGCCTTCAGCGAAGCGCCGCCAACGAGAGCGCCATCGACGTCCTCCTTAGCCATGATGTCCGCAACGTTCGAGGACTTCACGGAGCCGCCGTAGAGGATACGGACAGCATCAGCGGTCTCGGCGTCGTACAGTTCACTTACGCGAACGCGGATTGCGCCGCATACTTCCTGCGCATCTTCAGGGGTTGCGACCTCGCCGGTGCCAATGGCCCAGATGGGCTCGTACGCAATAACGCTCTTCTTGACATCATCAGCGGACATGCCCTTCAGAGCGCCATCGATCTGCGCTAGTACGTGCGAAACTTGGTTTCCAGCCTTGCGAACGTCAAGACCTTCACCACAGCAGATGATTGGCGTCATTCCAGCAGCGAGGGCAACGCGTGCCTTCTCGCCCACCAGCGCGTCACTCTCGCCGTGGTATTCACGACGCTCGGAGTGGCCCACAACGATGAAGCTGCAACCAAGCTTGGACAGCATAGAAGCAGAAATCTCGCCGGTGTACGCACCGTTCTCGTGGGTGGAAACATCCTGAGCGCCATACTTGATCTTCATCTCGTCGCCCTCAACAACCGTCTGAACCGAACGGATGTCGGTAAACGGCGGAATGACAGCAACCTCAACAGCCGAGAAATCGAAGTTAGCGTCGGTCAGTTCTTGGTTTAGGCCCTGGACCAGGTGGATCGCCTCAAGGTGATCCATGTTCATCTTCCAGTTGCCGGCCATAAGTGGCGTACGTGCCATGTAAATCAGTCCTCCAAAACTGCGATACCCGGAAGCGTCTTACCCTCAAGAAGTTCGAGGGAGGCACCGCCGCCGGTGGAAATGTGAGAGAAAGTGGATTCATCGAAGCCGAGCAGACGCACAGCAGCCGCAGAGTCGCCGCCGCCAACTACCGAGAAGCAGTCGCCTTCGGATAGTGCGCGAGCAACGGCCTTCGTGCCACCAGCAAAGTTCTCAAACTCGAATACGCCCATCGGGCCATTCCAAGCAACGGTCTTCGCCGAAGCGATCTTCGAAGCGTAAAGTTCTTGCGACTTCGGACCGATATCGAGGCCCATCTGGTCGGCAGGAATCGCGTCCGCGTCAACTACGGATGGGGTTGCGTCCTTTGCAAACTCGGGAGCAACCACAATGTCTACAGGAAGGACGAGGTCAACGCCGCGCTCCTTTGCCTCATCGATGTAGCCCTTAACCGTTGCAAGTTGCTCTTCTTCTAGCAGCGACTTGCCAACCTCGTGGCCCTTTGCCTTCAAGAATGTGAAGGCCATGCCTCCACCAATGAGGAGCATGTCGGCCTTCTTCAGCAAGTTAGCGATAACGCCAAGCTTGTCCGAAACCTTGGAACCGCCAAGTACAACCGCGTAGGGGCGTTCCGGATTGTCGGTAGCCCTCGACAGCGATTCGATCTCCTTCAACACGAGGAGGCCCGCAGCGGACGGAAGCTTCTTTGCAATGTCGTAAACCGAAGCCTGCTTGCGGTGTACAACGCCGAAGCCGTCCGAGACAAAAGCATCAGCAAGTTCCGCCAGTTCAGAAGCGAACTCTTCACGCTCGGCATCAACCTTTGAGGTTTCACGCGGATCGAAGCGAACATTCTCGAGCAGAAGAATATCGCCATCGTTTAGCTTTCCGGCCTCTTCCTTAGCAGATTCGCCGGTGATGTCCTTGGCAAGCGATACGTTGGCGTCAACCAGTTCGCCAAGACGCTTTGCAACCGGTGCAAGGCTGAACTCTGGCTTGAACTCGCCCTTCGGACGGCCAAGGTGTGCCATGACGATAACCTTGGCTCCGCTTTCTACAAGCTTGTTCAAAGTGGGTAGTGCCGCGCGGATACGGCCGTCGTCGGTGATCGTCTGGCCATCTAGTGGCACGTTGAAGTCCGAACGAACCAGGACGCGCTTTCCTTTGAGATCACCTAGACTTTCGATCGTTCTCATAAAATCTTCCTCTCGAAGTTCAATAGTTCGGGCCTAAAGAAGACGCCCGCGCACGCGTCAGCATGTGCGGGCGTCCAACTTTTACGCTCGACTCCTAATTAGAGACGCTCACCAACGTACTTGGTCAGGTCTACGAGGCGGTTCGAGTAGCCCCACTCGTTGTCGTACCAGGAAACAACCTTCACCTGGTCGCCAATAACCTTGGTTAGCGGCGCGTCGAAAATCGACGAGTGCAGGTCGGTTACGATGTCGGTCGAAACGAGGTAGCCATCGGAGTATGCCAGGACACCCTTGAGCGGGCCCTCAGCAGCTGCCTTCATGGCGGCGTTGACGGACTCGATCGAAACCTCGGACTTCGTGGTGAAGGTAAGGTCGGTGACCGAACCGGTGATTACCGGAACACGAAGTGCGTAGCCGTCCAGCTTGCCCTTGAGCTGCGGGAGCACGAGAGCAACAGCGCGAGCAGCACCGGTGGTGGTCGGAACAATGTTGACCGCAGCGGCGCGTGCACGGCGAAGATCCTTGTGCGGAGCGTCGTGGATGCGCTGGTCGCCAGTGTAAGCGTGGATCGTGGTCATAAGGCCGCGCTCGATGCCGAAGGCCTCGTCAAGGACCTTAGCCATCGGGGCGAGGCAGTTAGTGGTGCACGATGCGTTCGAAATGATGTTGTGCTTAGCCGGATCGTAGTCGGTGTGGTTTACACCAACAACGAAGGTAGCGTCTTCATTCTTAGCCGGTGCGGAGATGATGACCTTCTTAGCACCACCATCGATGTGTGCCTTCGCCTTGGTTGCATCCGTGAAGAAGCCCGTGGACTCAATCACGATGTCAACACCGAGGTCGCCCCACGGAATGTTGGCGGGGTCGCGCTCAGCGAAAGCTGCGATGCGGTGGCCACCAACGGTGATGGACTCGTCATCGTAGGTTACGTCTGCGTCAAGCTTGCCAAGAATGGAATCCCACTCGAGCAAGTGTGCGAGGGTCTCGTTGTCAGTTAGGTCGTTGACGGCAACAATCTCAAAGTCCGCACCCTGCTCACGAGCTGCACGGAAGAAGTTACGGCCAATACGACCAAAGCCGTTAATACCGACGCGGAAAGTCACAATGTCCTCCTGTAATGCGCTACGGCGCATTTTCGTCTGATGAAACTGAATGCCCAGAAACGCGGGCACGCAGTCCGCAGTTTTCTGCGGTTCCAGCACTTCTAAATTTACACCGTTTCGATAGATTTAGCATGCTCGAAGGCGGCATTTACGTTATTACTAGGAAAATTCCAGGTTTTGGAAAGGTTTTTAGAGGTAAAAGCTAAGCAAATATGGCGTCGGTGCTAGCTATCAACCCGCTATTTTCTTTAACCTTCGAGTAAATCGGCGCTGAGACTTGCCTCAGTGTCGGGAAGCCCGTCCTCGTGGGCGCGCTTATCAGCCATGGCAAGAAGGCGGCGAATACGCCCCGCAATCGCATCCTTCGTCAGTTGCGGGTTAGCGAGCTTGCCGAGTTCTTCAAGCGAGGCTTGAGGGTGACTAACGCGAAGTTCACCTGCCTCACGCAGGTGCTCGGGAACTTCGTCTCCCAAGATGTCGAACGCACGCTTTACCCGCGCGCTTGCAACTACTGCGGCCCGCGCGGACCGGCGTAGATTAGCGTCGTCAAAGTTAGCCAATCGGTTAGCACTGCCTCGGGCGACGCGGCGCTTGCGGCGCGCCTGCCACACCTGCAGGGTCTCAGGAGTTTCCAGGGCCTGCAGAATCGAGGCGATCCCATCAGCTTCGCGCACCACAACCCGCTGCGCACTGCGAATCTCACGCACCTTCGCCTGGGCACCCATTCGGCGCGCAAAACCAGCCATTGCAAGCGCGGCCTCCGGACCGGGAGCAGTGATTTCCATTGCAGAGGACCGGCCGGGCTCCATCAGTGAGCCACGCGCTAGGAACGCCCCGCGCCACGCCGCGATGGCCTCGGCGTCGCCCGAAGCAACGATCCGGGTGGGAAGACCTCGCACCGGACGGCCCTGCGCATCAATTAGTCCCGTCATGCGAGCCAGGTGATCGGCGCGTTCCACCACGCGCACAACGTAGCGGTCTCCCTTCTTTAGCGCTCCCCCAGAGACGATAACCACCGAAGAGTTCACCTTAAACAGCTTCGCCATGAACGTGCGCAGGCGGGCAGCCGTGGCCGGCAGATCAACTTCGGCCTCAATAATCACGCGGCCTGAAACCAGGTGCAAACCACCTGCGAAACGGAGCATTGAGCCTACCTCCGCCACCATTTCAGATGGGGTGGCAACGGGTTTCTTAACCAGTTCCTCTTTCAGAGCGAGCGTCAGCGACATCAAATTTTCTCCACAATCTAAGCGAGCCAGGCCTCGCGCCGTCCCACTTCACCCAAGAAGCCATCAAATGCGTCGCGTAGCGCTGCCGCCAGACGCAACGGGTCGTGCAAGGGCTGAGCTCCACCGATCGACACCTGTCGAAGCAGTAGTCTAGCGCCTACCTCGCGAGCAGCGTTCTCCAAGTCCTCAATATCGTCAACCGTAGAGGGCTGGGCAATCACCACATCAAGCGCAAAATCAGGCGCATGCTGAGCCAGAACGCGAACGTGATCACCAGCAGAGAGCATTTCTGTTTCGCCCTCTTGTTCCGCGAGGTTCAACACGAGGGCTCGCCGTGCCTTCGTTGAAACGAGCGCATCGTGCAGTTTTGGCACCAGCAGGTGCGGGAGCACGGACGTGTACCACGAGCCTGGGCCCAGCACTACCCACTCGGCCTCGGCAATCGCATCTAGAACTTCGGGGGCAACCGGTGGGTCAGCAGGATTTAGACGGACCGCGCGGGTTTGCCCTTCGGCAGTGGCTACGGCGCATTGACCTCGCACTACCCGTGTTATGCCATCGGGGCCCTCCACGTCGGCTTCGATCTCTAGTGGGGTTTGTGCCATTGGCAGAACGCGGCCATGAGCGCCCAGCAACCGAGCAATCCAGTCCAGGCCGTCGACCTGGTCATCCAAAAGTTGCCACAGGGATACGATCAGAAGATTTCCGAGGGCGTGGTCATTCAACGGCCCATCAGTGTTGAAACGGTGTTGCATCACGTCACGCCACGTTAGGCCCCATTCGGAGTCATCACACAGCGAAGCGAGCGCCATCCGCAGGTCTCCCGGAGGTAGCACGTCCATTTCCTCGCGTAGCCGACCCGAGGAACCACCGTCATCAGCAACGGTTACCACTGCCGTGAGCTGGTGCGTTATGTGTTTGAGGGCCCGCAGGGTTGCAGAAAGACCGTGGCCGCCGCCAAAAGCAACCACACGCGTGCCGGCCTCTCCCCTGCGCGGCCAGCCGTTTGCATCCAGTAGACCTGCCATGGTTACTCCCTACCCAAGTCCCTGTGAAGCACTCGAACAGGGAAGCCTTCATCACGCAGCGTGGCCGCGATCAGTTCAGTCATGGCAACCGACCTGTGTTTACCACCGGTGCATCCTACCGCGATAGTGGTGAAGGGTTTTAGTTCATTCACATAACCGCGGATCATGGGCGCAAGCAGTTTCGCGTAATTAATAGCAAAATCGCGAGCTCCGGGTTGCTCCAGCACGTACTTCGCAACCGGCTCATCGCGGCCAGTTAGGTGGCGAAGTTCGCTAACCCAGTAGGGGTTCGCCAAGAAACGCACGTCCAACACGTGGTCGGCGTCAAGCGGCAGGCCATATTTAAAGCCGAAAGACATGACGGTGAGTTTTAATTGCTTGTCTGCTTCACCTGCAACGATGTCCCGCATGTGCCGGGTGAGGTCATGTACCGACATTTTTGAGGTGTCGATGATCTCATCCGCGCGGGCGCGAAGCGGAGCGAGCATCTGTTTCTCTTTACGAATCCCGTCGAGGATTCGCCCGTCGCCCTGGAGAGGGTGCGGACGCCGGTTAGACTCGTAGCGGCGCACAAGCGTGGTCTCGTCTGCCTCGAGGAAAATAATCCTGTAAGTAACCGCGTCTTCATTGAGTTTGGCGAGGACGTCCTGGAGGTCGTGAAAGAACTCGCGGCTGCGAACGTCTACCACTGCGCCCAGGCGGTGCACGCCCGAGCCGTCCACGGTCATCATGCCGGCCAACGCCGGCAGAAGCGTCGGCGGAAGGTTGTCTACCACGTACCAGTCCAGGTCTTCCAATGCCATTGACGCGCGCGTACGTCCAGCTCCAGACATTCCAGAGATGATGATCAGCTCGGGTTCGCTCGCTTTAGGAAGCCGCGCCATTTCATCAAGTAGCGGGATGCCCGCGGGCACAGTTGGCGGGTTGTTCTCGGTCACCGACTTCGTGTCTTCACTCATGTGTCTAGTTTGCCAGCCTTTTGGCCGCTCGTCTCGCTTTCTTTGTTACCGGGCTCGTTCGCCTGGGCGTGGAAGAAGTCAACAATGGTTTGTGCCAACATGGGCCCCACACCTGGAGTCGTTTGGAGTTCTTCCACACTAGCCTCGCGAATCTTCTTTACGGATTTGAACTTCTTCAGTAGTTCAGCCTGTCGGGTGGCGCCAAGGCCGGGCACTTGATCAAGCACCGATCGTCTCATCGCTTTAGAACGCCTTTGACGGTGGTGGGTGATAGCGAAACGGTGCGATTCATCCCGCAAATGTTGAAGCAGATACAGGCCGGGTGAGGTGCGTGGCAAAATGACCGGGAAGTCGTCACCGGGAATCCATACTTCCTCCAGACGTTTTGCTAGCCCCACTACGGGTACGGTAATGCCGAGTTCTTCTAGCGTTGCCGAGGCAGCGTTTACTTGTGGCAGGCCCCCATCAACCACCACCAGGTCGGGCCGGTAGGAAAATCTGCGAGGAAGGCCGGTTTGTGGATCTACCGGGCCGGAGGCGAGTTCGATGCCGTCCTCGTCGTAGCCGGACTCCCCCGCTTCCTCGGCCAAGAGCCTCTTAAAGCGGCGAGTTAGGGTTTCACGCATGGCAGCTGTGTCGTCCAGTACGCCTTCACCGTCCTCACCTCGGATAGTGAAATGACGGTAGTCGGTTTTGCGGGGTGCTCCGTCTTCAAACACGACCATAGACGCCACCTGGTTTGTGCCCATCGTGTGGGACACGTCGTAGCATTCGATGCGTAGCGGTGCGGACGAGAGGTCAAGGTAGTCGCGCAGTTCTTCGAGGGCTTGGCTACGCTGCGTGAGGTCGCCAGCGCGTTTGGTCTTGTGTAGGCGCAGGGCGTGCTCGGCGTTAGCTTGAACGGTGTCCATGAGGGCGCGCTTCTCACCGCGTTGAGGAATACGTAGGTCTACGTTGGCGCCACGAATCTGGGTCAGCCACGCGGCAACGGCATCGGCGTCGGTGGGAAGGACTGATACGAGTACTTCACGTGGAACAGCGGACGTTGGGGCATGTTCCACATCGTCAACGGAGACTGCGGCAACGCGTTCGTGCACGTCTTCGCGGGTAGCTTCGGCGTAAACTTGTTGGAGCAGGCGCTGCATGAGTTCGGCTTCGCTGGTGTTGTCCGGGCGGTCTACTACCCAACCACGCACGCCGCGGATACGGCCTCCGCGCACGTGGAACACTTGGACTGCGGCTTCGAGTTCGTCAACAACTTGGGCGAATACGTCTGAGTCTGTGCCGTCGCCGAGTACAACAGCGTTTTGTTCGAGGACTTTTTCAAGTGCGGCCAGAGAATCACGTAGACGCGCGGCGCGCTCGAAGTCGAGCTCCGCGGCGGCTTGCTTCATTTGGGTTTTGAGGTCGCGGATGTAGGGGCCCACTTTGCCGGACATGAATTGGCATAGTTGTTCGGCTAGTTCGTAGTGGTCTTGTTGGGAGATTTTTCCTACGCAGGGTGCGCTGCATCGTTCGATGTAGCCGAGTAGGCAAGGCCTTCCGGCGCGTTCTGCGCGGCGGTAAACACCCTTGGAGCAGGTGCGAATGGGAAACACTCGTTGGAGCTGGTCAACGGTTTCGCGGATGGCCCACACTTGCGAGTAGGGCCCAAAGTAGCGCGTGTTTTTACGCCGGGCTCCTCGCATGATCTGCATGCGGGGGACCTCCTCCCCCATCGATACTGCGAGGTAGGGGTAGGATTTGTCGTCGCGGTACATGACGTTGAAGCGAGGGTCGTACTGCTTGATCCACGAGTATTCGAGGGTGAGGGCTTCAACCTCTGTGGCGACAACGGTCCACTGCACTGATGCTGCAGAGAACACCATTTGCTGGGTGCGCGGATGCAGGCCCGCTGGGTCCTGAAAATAATTGGTGAGGCGGTTGCGCAAGTTCTTGGCTTTGCCCACGTAAATGACGCGCCCCTCAGCATCACGAAAACGATACACCCCAGGTTCAGTTGGGATCTCAGACGTCTTCGGACGATAAGTTACGGGGTCAGCCACGCCTCGATTCTACGAACTTTAAACACTGGGGGCGAGTGCACATGAGCGCTACTATCTGAAGCTTTCGACAGGTTTCCCGACATGATCTGGAGGTTTGGACGCGGTAACTGCATCAATTATTGATAAAACCGATACCTCATCAGTTAACGATCCAAATAGGGTTCAAAGGTCAGAAACCTGCGGATAGCCTTCTTCTACATACCCGAAAACAAGTCCGGCTCTTGCGTGTCCAGCCCTCGGACGCGAGCCACGCGGTACTCCAGCTGCAAAAGCTTGCGTTTGCGCTCCACGCCACCCGCGTAACCCGACAGCGTGCCATCCGACGCGATTACCCGGTGACACGGCACAACAATCGACAACGGATTATGTCCCACAGCTGTGCCCACCGCCCGATACGAGCGCGGCCTCCCCACGGCCTGCGCAACTTCCTTATAAGTCGAAACAGCGCCGTAAGGGATCCTTTGCAAGCATCGCCAAACTTCCGTGTAAAAACCCGAATCCGGTAACCGGAGCGGCACAGAAAACTCCAGCCGCTCCCCTGCCAAATACTCGTGTATCTGATCCGCAGCCGCGCTCAGCACACTATCTGCCGGTGACACCCATACACCCACATCCTGCACGCCCGGCGCCGGATGATGATCCGGGAAATACACGCCCACCAAAAATTCGCCCTGCGCAACCAGGCTCAGCTCACCAACGGGAGTTACCGTCAAAGTGTGTCGCAAAACCACTCCGGTTCCCCTCCCGCCTCCAAATGAAAACTCATCAGCATGTGCCAAACGGATTACCGACGCAAGCAAACACGCCGGCCGTCATATGGTTTCTTAAACATACAATTGTGTATTCGACGCCTACAAAACCTATTGGAATCATTAACGAAACCAAAAGTTTCCAAAGGAGCGCCGATGACTCGCCTAATGACGCAATCCCGCACCACAAAGGCGGAATACACAATCGACCAAAACGAAACGATCCTCACCGCGCTGCGTGAACGCGCAAGACGCCGACCAAACGAAGTTGTCATGGAACGCCGTCGCGAAGTAGGCGGATGGTACGCGGTATCAGCAAAACGCTTCGTCGCAGAAATTGACGATATAGCTCGCGGCCTGCTGGGCCTAGGGCTAAAACAGGGCGATACGCTAGCAATCATGTCATCCACGAGGCCGGAATGGACCCTTATCGACCTCGCAGCCCTCTCCATTGGCGTGATCGTGGTTCCCATCTACGAGTCCGACTCGGTAAGCCAAATCGAATGGATCTGCAAGGACTCCAACGTGCGCATCGCTATCTGTGATACCCATGCGCGCGCTCAACTAATCGAACACGCAAACACGCCAACCGTTGGACGAATCATGACGTTCGAATCCGGCGCTGTCCGAACCATCCTGGAGGCAGCCACCTCCATTAACGAGGACACGCTACACGCAGTGCAGGCAGAAGTCGACGTAGATTCCATTGCAACGGTCATCTACACCTCCGGCACCACGGGCGTTCCCAAGGGCGTAATCCTCACCCACCGAAACTTCGTGGGCACCACCAAAGCCATCGCGCAAGTGGTTCCACACATTCTTTACTCCACTCAGACGCGCTTCCTGCTATTCCTTCCCCTTGCCCATGTTTTGGCCCGCTTTGTTCAGCTTGCAGTACTTTCTGGGCGCGGCGTGTTCAGTCACTCCCCGGACACTAAGAATCTGCTCGCCGACATCGAAAGCTTCCAGCCTTCACTGCTGCTTCTCGTGCCGCGAGTACTCGAGAAGATCTACAACGCCGCCGAAGCTAAGGCCGGCAAGGGAACCAAACGCAAACTGTTCCGTTGGGCAGCTCAGGCCGCAATCGACTACTCCAAAGCGATGGAAACTACATTTGGTCCAACCGTTGCGCAACGTCGCAAACGAACGTGGGCAGACCGGATTGTGCTCAGCAAGATCCGCCGCCTGCTGGGCCCTAACATAAAGTACGTGGTCTCCGGTGGAGCGCCCCTGTCCCCCACACTCGGACACTTCTTCCGCGGCATGGGCCTTACAGTCTACGAAGGGTGGGGCCTATCCGAAAGCACCGGCCCGATCAGCTTGTCCGACCCACGCAACCCGATCATGGGATCCGTCGGCCAAGTTCTGCTCGGCAATACCATCACGCTTAACGACGAAGGCGAGATCCTCGTCAAAGGTGTCTCCATCACCCCCGGTTACATGAATAACCCAGAAGCCAGCGCCGAAGCATTCGACGAGGACGGCTGGTTCCACACCGGCGACATCGGCCACATCGACCGGCGCGGAAACCTCTACATCACGGGCCGCAAGAAAGACATCATCGTCACCGCAGGCGGCAAAAACGTAGCGCCTGCGGGCCTCGAGGAATCATTGGTTACTCACCCGCTCGTCTCCCACGTGATCGTGGTTGGCGATCAAAAGCCCTTCATCGGCGCGCTCATCACCCTTGACCGCGAAATGCTTGCTACCTGGCTGGCCAACCACGGTCTTGAAAACATGGATGTCACGCAGGCTGCCCAGCATCCGCGCGTCATCGCGTCCCTAGATAAAGCAATCGCTCGGGCTAACAAGTCCGTCTCGAAAGCAGAATCGATCCGTAAGTTCCGCATCATTAACGCGGAGTTCACCGTTGATAACGGCTACCTAACGCCCTCTATGAAACTGAAGCGAGCCGACGTCGCGCGAGACTTCGCCGATGAGATCGAAGCTCTCTATGCCAAGTAGAGCCCGGCCGCGGACGATCCTCTAGGCTGGAGATATGAGTAGAAAAACCGTACTTGTAACCGGTGGAAGCCGTGGGATTGGCCGCGCCATTTGTGAAGACCTATCCAAGGATTGGCATGTTCTTGTGGGAGGACGTGGCGACGCCGCCGGGAGCGTCGCTTCCACCCTCGAATCGGCACAACCCTGGGTGGTTGATATTACCGATGAGGAGGCCGTGCGCGAAGCATGCGCCAAGATCGACAAGCTCGATGCACTGGTGCTGAGCGCCGGCATATCCATGGGTAAGACTATTGCCGAAGCTACGCGTGAAGACTGGGAAACAATCCTAAACGTGAACGTGATAGCCCAGGCGAGCCTAGTCAAGCACCTGCTTCCCGCGCTACGCAGAGCGCGCGGCCAGGTGGTTGCCATCAACTCTGGCTCCGGCTTCAATTCGAAGGCGGGTGGCGGCCTGTACTCCGCCTCCAAATTCGCGCTTCGAGCCATGACGGACGCGCTCCGCGAAGAAGAGCGCGGCATAGTGCGCGTCAGTTCTGTGCATCCGGGCCGGGTAGATACCGACATGCAGGTGGAGATTCAAGAGCAGGCCGGCCGTGACTACAATCCGGGCGATCACGTGCGCCCCGAGTCGATTGCAAAAGCCGTGCGCCTAGCCCTCGAAGCAACAGAGGACGCCACAGTTGAAGTCATCTCTGTGCGACCGGTTCACCAAATCTAAGCACCACCGATTGCTGGCATCGCTGGGCAAAGCGGTATCAGACCAGAAGACGCGGTATTTGGCGAAGAGAAACGCTACTTTGCGAGGATCTTCGCCAAATACTGGCCGGTGAAAGAACCTTTAACCTCAGAGACCTGCTCCGGGGTTCCCTGTGCAATCACCTTGCCGCCACCAGAGCCTCCCTCGGGCCCCATATCGATAACCCAATCAGCAGACTTAATCACGTCCAGATTGTGCTCAATGACAATCACCGTATTGCCTTTATCAACCAGGCCCTGCAATACCAGTAGTAGCTTGCGGATGTCCTCGCTGTGAAGACCCGTGGTGGGCTCATCCAAGACGTACACCGTGCGGCCACGCGAACGCTTCTGCAGCTCCGCAGCCAACTTAACGCGCTGCGCCTCGCCGCCCGAGAGTGTGGTTGCGGACTGGCCCAGGCGCACGTACCCCAGACCTACCTCAACTAGCGTGTTCAAATGCCGCGCTATTCGCGGGATATGCTCAAAAAACTTCGCTCCCTCTGAAATGGGCATGTCCAAAATGTCTGAAACGTTCTTGCCCTTGTATTCGATTTCCAAAGTCTCGCGGTTATAGCGTTTACCTCCGCAAACCTCGCAGGGCACGTATACGTCGGGAAGGAAGTTCATCTCAATCTTGATGGTGCCATCGCCCTTACAGGACTCACAGCGCCCTCCCTTAACGTTAAAAGAGAAGCGGCCCGGCTTGTAGCCACGCACCTTCGACTCCTGCGTCTCCGCAAAGAGCGTCCGCACGTGATCCCAGACGCCCGTGTACGTGGCCGGGTTTGAACGCGGCGTTCGCCCAATTGGCGATTGATCTACGTGCACGACCTTATCGAGCTCCTCCACACCCGAAATAGTGCGGTGACGGCCCGGCACAATCTGAGCGCGGTTCAGTTTCGAGGCTAGGGAACGGTACAAAATCGTATTGACCAAAGTGGACTTACCCGAGCCCGAAACGCCCGTTACCGCCACAAAAAGCCCGAGAGGAAAATCAACCGTCAGGTTTTGGAGGTTGTTCTCCACCGCTCCTCGCACCGTCAACATGCGTTGCGGATCAACAGCGCGTCGTTCTTTCGGCGTAGCGATCGACTTACGCCCCGAAAGATAGTCTCCCGTAATTGACTTCTTGTTCGCCTTCAGTTCCTTCAAAGTGCCAGAGTGAACGATCTGGCCACCGTACTCGCCGGCGCCTGGCCCGATATCAACAATCCAATCAGCGGCCTCCATTGTTTCTTCATCATGCTCGACAACAATCAGAGTATTTCCGAGGTCGCGCAGGCGAATCAACGTGTCAATAAGGCGCCTATTGTCGCGCTGGTGCAAGCCAATGGAGGGCTCATCAAGCACGTACAGTACGCCTACCAGGCCCGAGCCGATCTGCGTGGCCAGCCTGATGCGCTGCGCCTCACCACCCGAGAGCGTGCCCGCCGAGCGTGAGAGCGTCAAATAGTTCAGACCCACATCCACCAAGAAGTTTAGGCGCACCAAAATCTCGGTCAGCACCGGGGCTGCAATCTGCTTAGCCCTGCCCTGTAGGTGTACATTCTTCAAGAAGTCGCGAGCTTCCAAGATCGACAGATTTGAAAGCGCAGCGATCGAAAGATCACCAATCGTGACAGCCAGAACCTCAGGCTTAAGACGTGCCCCTTCACAAACCGGGCAGGGCACCTCCCTCATAAATGAATCCAGGCGCTCCAGCTGGTTCTCTGACTCCGTTTCTGAACGCTTGCGCTCAATGTAGTTAACTGCGCCTTCAAACCCAGTTGTGTAAGAACGCTGTCTTCCCCACCGGTTCTTGTACCGAACGTGCACCTCGTAGTCATTGCCGTATAAAACCGCCTTTTGGATCTTCTTCGGCAAATCCTTCCACGGCGTAGTCATCGAAAAATCGAGTTGCTTAGCCAAGGCTTTCAGCAGGTTCGCGTGGTACTTGTTGTTAGCCGTCCAGACGGCAATCGCGCCATCTTTTAGCGAAACGTCCTCATCTGGCACCAGCAGATCCGGATCTACTTCCAGCTTCGAACCAATACCAGAGCACTCCGGGCACGCACCGTAAGGAGCGTTAAATGAGAAGGTGCGTGGCTCAATCTCCTCGAGCATCAACGGGTGACCATTCGGGCACGCCCGGGCCTCTGAATAACGGCGCGAGCGGTGCGGGTCGTCATCGTTCAAATCGATTCGCTCGATCACCACGATGCCGTTTGCCAGCTCCAGGGCGGTCTCAACCGAATCCGTGAGGCGCTGGCGGAGCCCATCTTTAATCACCAGACGGTCCACTACAACGTCGATGGTGTGCTTCAGATTCTTATCCAGCTGGATATCTTGATCAAGGCGAAGCTGCTCACCATCTACGCGAACGCGCGCAAAGCCTTTTTGGCGCATCTCATCAAACAGATCCTGATATTCGCCCTTCCGTCCCCTAACCAGCGGAGCGAGGACCAGAAACCGCGTGCGCTCGGGAAGCTCCAATACCGAGTCCACGATCTGCTGCGGAGTTTGGGCTGTAATCTCAGCCATACACTGTGGGCAATGTTGCACACCCGCTCGGGCGTACAACAGACGCAAATAGTCGTGAATCTCCGTGATCGTACCAACCGTTGAACGCGGGTTGCGCGACGTTGACTTCTGATCAATCGAAACCGCGGGAGACAGGCCCTCAATGAAATCTACGTCCGGCTTATCCATCTGGCCCAGAAACTGGCGCGCGTACGAAGACAGCGACTCCACATAGCGGCGCTGGCCCTCCGCGAAAATCGTGTCGAAAGCCAGCGATGACTTACCCGAACCTGACAAGCCCGTAAAAACGATCATCGAGCCCCTGGGCAGATCTAGGTAAACACTTTTCAAATTATGCTGGCGCGCACCGCGGACAATTAGCGAATCATTCACACCTCTACCCTAAATACCCCAGACTAAAAGCGCACATTTGTTCGATTACAGCAAAACTAACCGACTGCTTACACCTCCGGCGGGCGCGCTCCCGCTTCCATCATTCAAAAATGTGACATTTGCGGCTTGTCCAGCTGAAAAAGTCTCGACAACGAGAGATAATGTAGCCATGCACACATACGCCGTAATTTATGAATATGAGCCGCAACTCCTCGCTCTGATCGACAACTGGCGCGCTGCGCACCGCGAATACCTTCGCAAGTTGCACAGGCAGGGCAAGCTATTCACCTCTGGCCACCTACGCGAGGCCAGCCACGCAGGCGCACTTCTAATCATGCGTACTGAAACCGCCCAAGAGGCTCGCGACCTTCTCGAAAAAGACCCGTTCTTTGAGCACGGCCTCGTAACTAACATCATCGTTCGAGAGTGGAAGCCAACCATTGGTGATCTGGCTGAACGCTTCTCTAACGTCTCAGACTTCCCCATCTCAAATCCGTAGAGACCAACGTGAAGTGCGGGGTTGGTTGTCACCGCACCCCGCACTTCTTATTGTCCTAAGGCCTTGTAGCCGCGCGTTAGGCGTACTTATTCAAATGCGCGAGGACGGATTGCAATACCTGCTCGGGCTGTTCTACAGCCGCCAGATGAGCCGCGCCCTCAACGCAGGCCAAGTTCACCTGCTCGTTACCTCCCCCACGGAGCGAAGCAACCAGATCAAGCGCGGCGTCCTTTGGTAGCGTCCCATCAAACTCTGCGCGCACAACCGTAATCGGCTGTTCCAACCCACCAAGGCCAGAGCGATTATCCATATTCGCAATTACCTCACAACACTGGGCATACCCCTCATCGGCGCAATCCAAGAAGGTCTTCCGGGTTCGCTGCACGCCCGGCCCATTCTCCTCGTAGAACGAGGATGTGAACCAGCGCTGGAGCGTAGCCTCCACCAGAGCCTTCGTCCCCTGCTCGCGAACCACGCCAGCACGCTCTGTCCAAGCGTTAGAAGGTAGCAGGACCGGGCCAGAGCACATCATGATCACGCTCTGGATCCGCTGGGGATGATTAATCGCCATCCAAAGCGACATCATGCCGCCTAGCGAAAGTCCCGCAATGTGGAAGCCATCCAAGTGGAGCTCGTCTGCAACCTCCAGGATCCAATCCCCCAGTATTGCGGGAGTCAACTCCCCCTGAATCTGCGGTACTTGAGAGCGGCCATGGCCGGGGAAATCGAAGCGAACCACACGGTACTCGCCAAGGCCGGGCACAACCTCATTCCACATGTTGCGGTCTGATCCCAGTGAAGATCCGAGGAAAATGACCGGCGCGTCGGCCGGTCCAGAAACGTCATAGCTAAGTGTCGTCATATTCCCACGATACTGCGAATGCGGTCCAATGGCGTACCATCATTGCGTGAAGGTCTTACTGCGCTACATTGATCCGTTTATCGTCAGCATCCTTGCCATCCTGGTTATCGGCATCCTCGTTCCGATTCCCGCGCAATGGATTGATGTCCTCACCATTATGGGCACCGTAGCCGTCATGATCCTATTCCTCGTCTACGGCATGCGGCTCCGTACTAGTGAGATCATTGAAGGCCTAAAGAACCTGAAGCTACAAGCCAGTGTGCTTGCCTCCACCTTCCTTGTCTTCCCGATTCTAGGAGCTTTAACCGAACCCCTATTTCGGCCCTGGCTTGGCGCCACCTTTGCCCTTGGCCTGCTTTATCTAACGCTCCTGCCCTCAACCGTGCAAAGCTCAATCTCGTTTACCTCCATCGCCGGAGGCAACGTAGCCGGTGCCGTCTGTGCCGCAACTATCTCCAACATCCTCGGCATGGCAATCACTCCCCTCCTCGTCATGATCATCATGGGCGCATCCACCGGGGTTGGCTGGGGATCAATCGTAGATGTCCTCGTCAAACTACTCATCCCATTCATCATCGGGCAGCTACTTCAACCCAAACTCGGCGGCGTTGTACGAGCCAACAAGTGGCTCACAAAAACCGTTGACCGTGGCACCATCCTCATCGTCGTTGCCTCCTCCGTCGCCGGCGCCACAGCTCGAGGCCTGTGGAGCACGCTCACCTGGGGTGATGCCATTGGCCTCGTCATTGCATCTGGCATTTTGCTGGCCATCATGATGACGGCCTCATGGAAGGCTGGTCACCTGCTCAAGATGAACCGCGGCGATAACATCGCCCTGCTCATGTGCGGATCGAAAAAATCCCTGGCAACCGGCCTGCCCATGGCTGCAATCATCTTTCCGCCCCACATTGTGGCGGCCGTGACCGTTCCCGTCATCGTCTTCCACCAGCTCCAGCTCATGGCCGCCGCGGTAATTGCGAAGCGCCTGGCTGCAAGCACCGAGCAGACGGGCGAGAACACCTGGTAACGTGCGAACACGGCTCGCTTATTACTCGTCTATGTCGCCGACAATGCGCGTAAGATCGCCGAATTTGCGTGAGTAGTTCCGAAATACCAACTCAATCAAGAATGAGCACACCGCCGCTAACACCAGGACACCCAACCACTGGGTTGGCGTGGGCCATGTGAGGGCAAAGAACGTACGCACCGGTTCAATAAGTACTATTGCCACACCTGCGCCAAGCATTGCGAACAGGATAACCGCTCTGTACGCAACTATCGGACGGGACATCACAGACAGCAAGTAGAGCGCTGCCATGAGCACGGCCAACGTGGCTACAGTAGACCCAACCTCTAGTGACTGCGCTGCATAGAACCTCTGCGCTACCAGCGCTGTAACTGCCAAAACTATGCCCGAGGGTATCGCGATATGAAGCGTGCGCTCCAGGAAGCCGGGCCGATACCTGCGGTAATTCGGCGTTAATGACAGGAAGAACGCGGGAATGCCTATTGTTAAACTCGAAATGATAGTTAAGTGACGAGGTAAGAACGGGTACCGCCATGCAAAAATCGCAACCAGTACCGCGAGCAAGGCCGACATCGCCGTTTTGGTGAGGAACAGGGCAGAGACACGCTCCATGTTCGCAATGATGCGGCGACCTTCAGCGACAACGCGAGGCAACTTCGAGAATTTACCGTCCACGAGGACAAGCTTTGCTACTGCTCTCGTTGCGGGCGTTCCTGAACCCATCGCAATGCCGAGGTCCGCATCCTTTAACGCGAGGACATCGTTCACCCCGTCACCCGTCATCGCAACCGTATGTCCACGTGATTGCAATGCTTTTACCATCTTGCGTTTAGTTTCTGGAGTCACGCGTCCAAACACGTCAAACTCGTTGACTGCCTCGACAAAGTCCTCCTCGGCCTGCGGCAAATCGCGCGCGTCCAAGACCTTAACCGGCTCGCCGCGTCTTACACCCACGCGGTTAGCAATCGCAGCTACCGTGCTGGGATTGTCACCCGAAATCACCTTGATCTGAACACCTTGGCGTAAGAAATAAGAGATTGTGTCCGCAGCATCCCCTCTAATCTGCTCTGCCAGAACTACGATCAAAACAGCCTGCAACCGCTTAGGCAGGCTGGGATTATCCTCATCAATATGATCCAAAGGGGAATGGGCTAGGCAAACAACGCGGGCACCCTGCTTTGCGAAGGTCGAAACCTGCTCTAAAGTCTGAGCCGCATTCACCGCGTGGCTTGCCACAATATCGGGCGCACCAAAATACCAAGAACCCGAGTCGGTGACTGCCGCCGACCATTTGCGTGACGAATCAAACGGGACATCCTGCAGTAGCTTCGCCGGTTCAACACCGCTGAGGCCGGCCATAGTGGCTTTCGCGGTCTGGTTCTCCCCGCCCGCAACCATTGCCGCAAGAGCGCTTTGGGCGTCCTCTTCTATCGACTCATCCAGACAAATCACCTGCTGCGGCGCGATTTCTCCCGTAGTGATCGTCCCAGTCTTATCGAGGCAAAGCCGATCCACGCGGGCTAAAACCTCAACCGCACCAAGTTCTTGAATCAGGACGTTACGCTTTGCCAAACCCGCCCCGGCAAGCGCAAAGTTAAGAGACGTGAGCAGTACCAATCCTTGCGGGATCATGCCCACCACACCCGCAACGGCGAGCACCACCGCGTGTTGCCAGGTAGTACCCTCGTCGGAACGCAACTGCGAGGCCACCAGCAGTAGCACAACCGGAAGGATCACCCACGAAATCCACTTCAAAATCGTGTTGATGCTCTGCCCGATCTCAGACTTAACCTTCTTGAACTGCTTAGCCTCTTTAGTGAGCCGATTCGCGTAGGAATCCTCACCTACCTTCGCGGTCTCAAACAAACCCTCGCCCGCAACCACAGCTGTACCTGAAAGTACTGAATCACCATCGCGCTTACGTACGGGCACCGACTCTCCCGTCAGCATTGACTCATCCACACGCAAGCCGTAGCTTTCCAAAACCGTACCGTCAGTTGGCACCTGATCACCGGAGCTCAGTAGCACCAGGTCACCCAAAATCAGCTCGGCCGATGGCACCTGTACCCGCGCACCATCGCGGATCACCCACGACCTCGGGGACTCCAAGATCGCTAAACTATCCAGCACGTACTTTGCGCGGATCTCGGAGTAAATTCCAATCACCGCGTTGGTTACCATCACAATGCCAAACACCGCGTCACGCCAGTTGCCAACCAGTAACACGACCACTACGGCCGTTGTTAAAATCGCGTTGAACAGCGTAAAAAGGTTAGACCGAATGATGACCTTGATGGACCGGGAAGTAGTGTTCTCAACCCAGTTGGTTTTGCCTAGTTGCTTAGCCCGGGCAACATCTTGCGCACTAACTCCCACATGGCCCAAGTAGCGGTCTTTGGTCGCGCCTGTTTCACTCACGGTTAAATCCTAATGGCGAACCCTGATTATTGCCTCGACATTGGTTTTAGGGTGCGAGTTAAGAGTCCGCACGATTATCCGCACGCGTCTTCAACATAGATGCCACCACCGTTATTAGCAGGGTGCCGCCAATAAATCCGAGCGAGGCGGGAATACCGATCTCTGGCACGTTAAACGGCATACCCGAGTTGATGAACGGCAGATTGTTCTCGTGCAGAGCGTGCAAAACCAGCTTCACGCCAATGAATCCCAAAATCGCAGCGAGACCAAAGTGCAGGTAAACCAGACGCTCAAGCAGGCCATCGATCAAGAAGTACAGCTGACGCAATCCTAGTAGCGAGAATGCGTTCGCTGCGAAAACTAGGTACGGCTCTTTAGTAAGACCAAAGATAGCGGGAATCGAGTCGAACGCGAACATGATGTCCGTAGACCCAAGAGCAATGATGACCAGAAGCATCGGCGTCAGATAAGTGCGTCCCGCGTGGCGGTGAAGCATCTTATCCGAAAGGAACCCATCGGTAACTGGGAACACCTTGCGCACCAAACGCACGAATCCAGGCTCCTTGTACTCGTCCTCTTCCTCGTCCCCCTGGACTCCTTCGCGCACCTGCGAGTAGGCCGTGTACAACAACCAAATACCAAAGATGTAGAAGATCCACGCAAACTTTTCGATGATCGCAGCGCCGATCAATATGAATACCAGGCGCAAGACCAGTGCCATCACAATGCCGTAAAGCAGGACCTTTTGCTGATACTTGCGCGGCACTCGAAATGCCGAAATGATCAGCACAAACACGAACAGGTTGTCCAAAGACAGCGACTTTTCAGTGATGTAACCGGCCCAATACTCGCCGGCATACTGCAAATCCCAGAAGAACCAGACTACAAACCCAAAAACTACGCCAAGAAGGACGTAGGCAACCGACCAGACCGCCGCTTCTTTAAGTGTGGGCTCATGCGGGGTGCGGACGTGCCCGACAATATCGACGATAATCAGGGCAAGGATAATAATGGCCAGCATGATCCAGCCAAGAGCATGAACGTGCAATTGAAAACTTTCGGTAGTCCAAACAGGGCTTATCCGAAGGTCTTCTCCACCACCTTAGTGGCCACAACACCGGGTTTTCACCGTGCTGACGATGCTGTGATTGTGGGAGTACTCCCCCTCGACAAGCCCATTCTATCCAAAATCGCTCGCCGCGCCGAGATGCCCGCAGTGGTTCTTCTCACCGCTAGTTTGCATCGCGCATATGGCGAAGCTCCTGCTTAAGTTCCTTCAGTTCATCGCGCAGCCGGGCAGCAACCTCAAACTGGAGATCCTCAGCAGCCAGGTGCATCTGCTTAGTCAGCTCATCAATCAGACCGGCCAGATCGTCCTCTGCGGCAGCCGCCAAACGAGCTCTTGCCGACAGATTCACCTCGCCTGCTCGACGTGAATCCGCAACCGCCTTCCGGTAGCCGCCCTCCAATAGTTCTTCGGTATCAATGTCCTCACGCGCAAGCATATCGGTGACATCCTGGATCTTTTTGCGCAGTGGCTGCGGATCAATGTCGTGTTCCTGGTTGTAAGCAATCTGCTTCTCGCGACGTCGTTCCGTCTCATCAATCGCACGCTTCATCGAATCTGTAATGTTGTCGGCGTACATGTGGACCTCACCGGCAACGTTTCGGGCAGCACGCCCAATCGTTTGGATGAGCGAGGTAGTGGAGCGTAAGAATCCTTCCTTGTCTGCATCCAAAATCGCAACCAGTGAAACCTCGGGCAAATCCAAGCCCTCGCGCAAGAGGTTAATACCGACCAGCACGTCAAACTTGCCTTGGCGTAGTTCGCGCAAAAGCTCTACCCGGCGAAGCGTATCCACATCCGAATGTAGGTATTCCACGCGTACACCGCGAACCGACATGTAATCCGTCAGGTCTTCAGCCATCCGCTTGGTCAAAGTTGTAACAAGCACGCGCTCGCCCCGATCGATGCGCATATTGACCTCTCCAAGCAGGTCATCAATCTGCCCCTCCGTTGGTTTAATAACGATCTTCGGATCCACGAGGCCGGTGGGGCGAATGATCTGCTCAACAACACCCGAAGCTTGGGAGAGCTCATACGGGCCGGGGGTTGCGGACATGTACACGGTTTGGCCGATCCGCTCGAGAAACTCATCCCACTTGAGCGGCCGGTTATCCATTGCCGAGGGCAGACGGAAGCCGTGATCAACAAGCGTGCGCTTGCGGGACATATCCCCCTCGTACATGGCACCAATCTGCGGCACAGTCACATGCGACTCGTCGATAATCAGCACAAAATCATCCGGAAAATAATCCAGCAGCGTATGCGGCGGCGTGCCCGGCCCGCGTCCATCAATGTGACGCGAGTAGTTCTCAATGCCCGCGCACGTGCCAATCTCGCGCATCATTTCCAGGTCGTACGTTGTGCGCATACGCAACCTTTGAGCCTCAAGAAGCTTGTTCTGTCCCTCAAACCACTGAACGCGCTCATCAAGTTCCTCTTCAATGGTTTTAAGGGCGCGCTTCATGCGTTCCTCACCAGCAACGTAGTGTGAGGCTGGGAATAGGTACACGTGATCCGTTTCGCGAATAAGATCACCGGTAAGCGGGTGCAGGTACGCTAGCGCGTCGATCTCGTCCCCAAACATCTCTATACGAATCGCAAGCTCTTCATAAACGGGAATGATCTCAATAGTGTCACCCCGCACGCGAAAAGTGCCGCGCGTAAACGACATGTCATTGCGCGAATACTGCATGTTCACAAATGCGCGCAAAAGGTCATCTCGCGAGACCTCCATGCCAACGCTCAGTTCCACCATGCGTGCAACATATTCTTCAGGCGTACCCAAGCCATATATGCATGAAACCGATGCTACGACAACCGTGTCGCGCCGAGTAAGCAAAGAGTTCGTTGCTGAATGACGCAGCCGCTCGACCTCATCATTAATAGATGAGTCTTTTTCGATGTACGTGTCGGTTTGGGGCACGTACGCTTCCGGCTGGTAGTAGTCGTAGTAGGACACGAAGTACTCAACCGCATTGTTGGGCAGCAAACTACGTAGTTCTGCGGCGAGTTGCGCGGCGAGCGTCTTGTTTGGTGCCATCACCAGCGTGGGGCGCTGGATCTGCTCAATCAGCCACGCGGCTGTAGCCGACTTACCGGTACCCGTGGCGCCGAGCAAGACGATGTCTTTTTCACCAGCGTTGATCCGTTCGGCCAGCTCCTTGATAGCCGTCGGCTGGTCACCCGACGGAGAGAACTCAGAGACAACCTCGAAAGGCGCTTCTTGGCGAACAGCAGTCTGGTTTTCCATATCCTCTAGTCTAAGCTTCACGACCTGCAGTAAGCATTTGGTAGAGTTCGCGGGCCACGAAATCGAGATCTGCCAATGACCCCTCGTTTTCGATGATGATGCTGGCATGTTCGCGCCGCTGCGCATCGCTCATCTGGTTCGCAATCCGTCGTCTGGCGTCCTGCTCGTCCATTCCTCGCATACCCGTCAAACGCGCTACACGGTCCTGCTCATCAGCCACAACGACTGCAACTGCATCAACCATGTGCGTCATATTTGCCTCTATCAAAACAGCTGCGTCATACACCGCAAGGCCGTCTCTTGGCGCCGCCTCTAGGATCTCTAATGCGCACGCGCGGATGAGCGGGTGGGTTATCTCATTCAGATCTGCAAGGGCCTTCTCATCGTGAAAAACAATGCTGGCTAGACTTGCCCGGTTTAACACGCCGTCCGGAGCAACCTCGGATCCGAAACGCTGAATGATGTGCGCTAGACCTTCCGTGCCCGGCCCGGCGATCTCGCGAGCAATCACATCGCCATCAGCAATCGTTGCGCCCATCTCGCGCCAAACGTTCGTGACCGCAGACTTACCCGCCCCAATACCACCCGTAAGTCCGATCCAAAGCGGGCGCGCTTCGTGTGGTTCAGCGCTAGGGACCGAAACAGATTTCATTAACGGCAGTTTGACAAGAGCGCGCGCTCCCCCGCGTTGGATCTCATCCCAAGCCACATAGACCTCCCAGTTCCGAACAGCTTTACACGCCAAACAGGATTGAGCAGTTCGACTATAGCGAGCAATAAGGAGGTGGCCGAGTGGTTTCCCACTCGGCCACCTCCTGAACGTCTAGTTCAAGCGCCTAACGGCAACAAGACTATTAGTTGTTCGTTAGCTTCTCGCGAAGCGCTGCGAGTGCCTCATCAGAAGCAAGGGTGCCTTCCGACTCAACCGGGGTCGAGTAGGATGCCTGATCCTCAATCTTCGGAGCAGCCTCGGCGTCCTCTTCCATCGCACGAGCAACCTGAGCCTTGTGGGACTCCCAACGAGCGTGAGCTTCAGCGTACTGGGACTCCCAAGCAACGCGCTGCTCGTCGTAGCCTTCCATCCACTCCTGGGTCTCCGGATCGAAGCCCTCAGGGTACTTGTAGTTGCCGTTCTCATCGTACTCAGCGGCCATACCGTACAGCGACGGATCGAAGTCCGAAGAGTTCGGATCCACGCCTTCGTTAGCCTGCTTCAGCGACAGCGAGATGCGGCGGCGCTCAAGATCAATGTCGATGATCTTAACGAAGACCTCATCGCCCACCTTCGCGACCTGCTCCGGAGCGTCGATGTGACGCTGCGCGAGCTCGGAAATGTGAACGAGGCCCTCGATACCATCCTCAACGCGAACAAACGCGCCGAACGGAACGAGCTTGGTGACCTTGCCCGGCACAACCTGACCGATAGCGTGGATGCGGGCAAATGCCTGCCACGGATCTTCCTGGGTGGCTTTGAGCGAAAGCGAAACACGCTCGCGGTTCATATCGACGTCGAGAACCTCAACGGTGACCTCGTCGCCAACCTCAACAACCTCAGACGGGTGATCAATGTGCTTCCAAGACAGCTCAGAAACGTGGACGAGACCGTCTACACCGCCAAGATCAACGAACGCACCGAAGTTAACGATCGAGGAAACAACGCCGGAACGAACCTGGCCCTTCTGGAGGGTGTTGAGGAAGTTGGTGCGAACCTCAGACTGGGTCTGCTCTAGCCAAGCGCGGCGGGAAAGAACAACGTTGTTTCGGTTCTTGTCCAGCTCAATGATCTTAGCTTCAAGTTCGCGACCAATGTACGGCTGCAGGTCGCGAACGCGACGCATCTCCACGAGGGAGGCCGGTAGGAAGCCACGCAAACCGATGTCGAGGATGAGGCCGCCCTTGACGACCTCGATGACGGTACCGTTTACAACGCCATCTTCTTCCTTGACCTTCTCGATCGTGCCCCAGGCACGCTCGTACTGGGCACGCTTCTTCGACAGAAGCAAACGGCCTTCCTTGTCTTCCATCTGAAGAACAAGAGCCTCAATCTTGTCGCCAACCTCTACAACGTCGTCAGGATCGACGTCGTGCTTGATCGACAATTCGCGCGAAAGAATAACGCCCTCGGTCTTGTAACCGATATCTAGCAGGACTTCATCGCGGTCAACCTTGACGACAGAGCCTTCGACAATGTCGCCTTCCTTGAAGTACTTGATGGTCTCGTCGATAGCGGCGAGTAGATCCTGTTCGGATCCAATATCGTTGACTGCAACCTGCTCGGGCTGCGGGGTTGAGTTGGTCATAAAGTTTAAATCCCCGAATACGGATAAATAGTAGTGAATACGGACAATTTGGCGCTTATGCGCACAGTTTCAAACTGTAACCACGAAGAGCACCAAAGGCAATGATATCAGTGAAGCTCTGGCCCACACGTAATAAATTCGAGACTATGGGCGTGAGAGTTTGGTCGCATTTTGGGTCAAACACTCATTCGCCCCACATTTTTGGGACTAATGGCCGGCACTGCGCCAGTTATCGCCAATACCCATAGACACGTCCAGGGGCACATCCAAGGCAACCGCGTTAGACATCGCATGCTTCACGAGCTTTTGAATCTCGTCCTTCTCACTGCTCTTAATCTCAAGCACAAGTTCGTCATGCACCTGTAGTAGCACGCGCGAACTCAAACCCGATTCGGCTAGGGCACTATCAAGATGAATCATCGCAACCTTGATGATGTCAGCTGCAGATCCTTGAATTGGTGCGTTGAGCGCAGCGCGCTCGGCCATCTCTCTTCTTTGGCGGTTGGTTGAAGTGAGGTCCGGCAGATAGCGGCGCCTCCCAAACAGAGTGGTGGTATACCCAACCTTGCGAGCGTTCTCCACCAACCCTGCGAGGAAATCCTGTACTCCCCCAAAACGTTCGAAGTACTTATCGCGTAGCTCTCCTGCCTCGGCAACGCTGATACCGAGTTGCTGGGACAGACCATAGGAGGACAGGCCATAAGCTAAGCCGTAGGAAGTTGCCTTGATTCGGCTACGCAGATTCGAATCGACCTCGTCAACAGGCACGTGGAACACCATGGCGGCCATGGTCTTGTGCAGATCCTCACCCGAGTTGAAAGCCTCGATCAATGCCGCGTCTGCAGACATGTGCGCCATGATGCGCATCTCAATCTGTGAATAATCTGCAGTGAGAAGGGCGTCGAAACCATCCGCCGGAACAAATGCCTCGCGAATCCGCAGTCCCTCTTCCGTACGGGCCGGAATGTTTTGCAAGTTCGGCTGGGTTGAGGACAGACGGCCCGTGGCGGCCTTCGTCTGCTCGAATGTGGTGTGAATGCGCCCATCGGACCTCACCGAACCGATCAGGCCGTCAACCGTTTGGCGCAGCTTAATCTTGTCGCGATGCTCAAGCAAGTGTGCAAGGAAGGGATGCTCCGTTTGCAAGAACAGCTTTTCAAGAGCATCCGCGTTTGTGGTGTATCCCGTTTTAGTCTTCTTGGTCTTGGGCATATCCAACTCGTCAAACAGCACCGTCTGCAGCTGCTTGGGACTGGAAAGATTAACCTCGTGTCCGATCACCTCATAAGCGGCATCGGCGGCGCGGCCCACCATGCTGTCAAGCTCATCTGACATCGCCCGCAAAGTGTCCATGTCCGCGCCAATGCCCACGTGCTCCATCTTCCACAACACGTTTTGCACCGGTAGCTCCATTTGCTGGAATAGCTCCCACGCGTCCTGCTTGTTCAACTCGGCCCGCATTGGCTGTTCCAAATCGTACAGAGCTTGCGCAAGGATCACTTTCTGCGAATGATCGGTGAGCAAATACAACTGGCCGTCAGACTCTTCGGCCGCAACAGTGCGGTCCAAATATCGTCGCGCTAGAGCCGGCAGCTCATAGCCTCGCTGGTCGGGGTGCAAAAGATAGGCGGCTAGCTCAGCCTCAAACCAAATATTTCCAAAGTCAATACCTCGCTGGCCAAACAGGTGACGCCACTTTTTTGCCTCGTGAGTGATCACGCGTGCCTTGCTAAACAAAGCTTGGAGTTCATTCGCAGCGGCCTCATCAAGATCAACTGGATCTACAACCAACGCCCTTCCAGGGGTGTACAGCACAAACACTTCGATATCGCTACCAGCCAGGGCCGGCAGCACCGCCAAGAGGTCACCCTCCTCTACCGGTTGTGCCCACGCTTCGATTCCAACCTGCGGATACGTTGATGTTTCAACCTGCACGGCCTCACTTGCCGATGGTGTGGGAGCCTCGTCCTGATCAGCTACATCTACAGCAAAAACTCGGGAGCGAAGCGTTGCGAACTCAAGGGAATCGAAGAGCTCCTCAACCCCATTGCGGTCAAACGGCTTACGTTCTAAATCCGAAAGCTCCACTGCCAAATCGACGTCACGAAGCAGTGCATTTAGGCGGCGATTACGACGCACATCTTCTAAGTGCTCGCGTAGCGCCTCGCCGCGCTTACCGCCGACCTTGTCCGCATTCTTGATCAGCTGATCAAGGCCGCCGAACTTGTTCAACCACTGTGCTGCCGTCTTATCACCCACACCGGGAACGCCCGGCAGGTTGTCAGCCGACTCCCCCACCAGCGCGGCAATCTCCGGATACTGCGCCGGCACTACGCCGTACCGATCCGTCACCGCCTGCGGATCCATCAATCTCAAATCAGACATTGAACGTCCCGGATAAATCACGAACGTAGAATCGGTGACCAACTGGAAGGTATCGCGGTCTCCAGATGCCAAATACGTCTCCATGCCCGCTTCTTCTGCCATTGAAGAAACCGATGCGAGGACGTCATCGGCTTCTACGCCCTCTTTCACAACCACGGGGATGTCTAGCTTCTTAAGCACCTCTTGAATGAGCGGAACCTGGCTCTTAAACTCATCCGGCGTCTTCGCACGCCCCGCCTTATATTCGGGATATTCATCGGAACGGAAAGACTTCTCAGCGGCATCAAAAGCTGCCAACACGTGCGTTGGTTCGTAGTCGGCAAGCATCTTCACAAGCATCGAAACGAAACCGTAAACCGCGTTAGTGTGCTGCCCCGTGCTCGTAATGAAAGATTCCACGGGAAGCGCGTAGAACGCACGAAACGCCATCGAATGGCCATCTAGTACTAGAAGTCGTTTTTCACTCACGCCTTCAAGCCTAGAGCAGAGGGGCACAATTCACAGCACCTACGCTGTTGGCAAGACACAACCGAACGCCTATTACACCCCTCGCTACACGTGCAAGCCAGGAGGAACGTAAGGTGAGAACTAGTTATCTACGAAAGGAACAACGGTGCCTCACTTCGATAAGCAGACCCTCATGGCTCGCACCGAGATGGAAGTTATCAAGCTCTCGTCTACAAACTGCGTGATTCGCATGCCGGTAGATGGCAACAGGCAAACAGCGGGTGTACTGCACGGGGGCGCGAGTGCTGCCTTAGCAGAAACTGCAGGCTCCTTAGCTTCACGTGAACATGCCCGCACTATTGGCGATGATTTCATTGCCGTTGGCGTGGAACTATCCATCCAACATATTCGACCCGCTAAAGCCGGCTACGTTACCGCCGTGGCCACTGCGATCCATTTAGGGCGCACCCGCTGTGTACACCGGGTGGATATAACGGATGAGGGCGGCAGACTAATATCCACCGCCCTGATCTCAAACCAGATCATTAAGAAACCGTGAGGGCTACTCTCCCACCTGATCTACAACCGCGTCAGCAACTTCGCGCATAGAAAGACGCCTATCCATAGACGTCTTTTGAATCCAGCGGAATGCCTCCGGCTCCGTCATCCCTATGCGCTCCATGAGCAATCCCTTAGCGCGGTCAACAACCTTACGCGTTTCAAAACGCTCGGTCAGATCGGCAATCTCATCTTCCATGGCGAGCATCTCAGCCTGCCTCGAAACGGCGATCTCCACAGCAGGAAGCAGGTCCGTAGGCGAGAACGGTTTAACAACGTATGCCATCGCTCCAGCATCACGTGCACGCTCAACTAGCTCGGCCTGCGAAAATGCGGTTAGCATAACCACGGCGCAAGAAAGCTCCTTCAAAATACGCTCAGCTGCGGTAATGCCATCCATCTTCGGCATCTTCACATCAAACACGCAAAGATCCGGTTCCAGCTCAAGTGCCTTCGCAACCGCATCTTCGCCATTATCTGCCTCAGCAACTACGTCGTAGCCAGCACCTTTAAGGGTTTCAACAATATCCAAGCGGATTAGAGCTTCGTCTTCAGCGACAACAACCCTACGCGATTTACGTTCAGTGTCACTCATAATATTCCTAAATTTTGGTCCAACTTAAAACTATGGCTATTCTAGACCTTGGTTCCGTTCAAACGGTAACAATGCCCCGGTGGCCCAACTGGCAGAGGCGGTCGACTCAAAATCGGCATGTTGTGGGTTCGAATCCCACCCGGGGTACTTTTTAATTTCTGATTCTCATGAGGCACGCATTCGTATAGAGAAAATGGGAGCCAGATAGCCACACCTTGTGATCTATCAAGCTCCCGTGAAAACACCTACAGAACCAAATGTTCTAATAGGCGCTGTCTTCCCTCATGCAACCTGGACAAGACTGATGCCAAGGTAATCAGCTGCCTGCTTACGCGTTGCCGGTACGGCCAACGCGTCAATAGCGCGCCTTACCTGCATCGAATCGACATCCTTAAACCATGGGCGCACAGCCTCTGCAATGTTCATCTCGCTAAGGTTGCGGGCCTGACGGCTTGTATGCATGTCGTAAATGCTAAACATCTGCATAGCTATCTCCTTCCTACTATCGGGCCGGATATGCGCAACGGCAGCGCAGGTAATCCAGCCCCACAAAACTGAAATGCTTCATCCGCTAGGCGCCTGGGAAACCGGAGAAACCGGCCTGTAGCAAGTGCGCTACAACGCTTTAGCCATTTGCGGCGAATAATATAGTAAATCATATTAATGCCGGGGATGCAAGTAGCGACCCCGGCATTAATATACGAATCCGAACTGGACTAGATTCCGCCACCAATCGAATAATCGACGTCATCGCCAATCGTATGGATACGAAGCGAGTTAGTAGAACCCGGGGTGCCCGGCGGCATACCAGCCACGATCACCAGCACGTCGCCCACGTCAGCCAACTGCGAAAGCCGCAGGACCTGGTCGACCTGCCACACCATGTCATCCGTATGCTTCACTTCCGGTACTCGATAAGTTTGAATACCCCAGGACAGGGCCAACTGGTTACGCGTGGTTTCAAGCGGGGTGAACGCCAGCATCGGGATCGGCGAACGCAAACGCGACATCTGCCGCGCTGTTGAACCCGACTGGGTGAAGTTCACGAGGAACTTAACATCCAAACGCTCACCAATCTGCGCAGCTGCCTGGGTCAAGACCGAAGAGTTCGCAACGTTAAACGCGCCGATCGGAGCAATACGCTCACCGCCGTTCTCCTCAACGTTTTCAATAATGCGGTCCATTGTGCGAACGGCCTCAATCGGGTAGGCGCCAATCGACGTCTCACCAGAAAGCATTACCGCGTCAGCCCCGTCCAAAATCGCGTTAGCACAGTCAGATGCCTCAGCACGCGTTGGCCTCGGATTCTTAATCATCGAATCCATCACCTGGGTTGCAACAATAGCCGGCTTCGCGCGACGGCGAGCAAGCTCAATCGCACGCTTTTGTACCAGCGGGACCGTCTCGAGCGGCACCTCAACGCCCAAGTCACCACGGGCGACCATGATGCCGTCAAATGCTTCCACGATCTCAAGCAGATGCTCAACGGCCTGCGGCTTCTCAATCTTGGCAATTACCGGGCGGTAAATACCAACCTCTTCCATGACCGCGTGAACATCGTTAATGTCCTTGGCGTCACGCACAAACGACAGGGCAATAAAATCGGCACCAATGTTAAGCGCCCAGCGAAGATCTTCCTCATCCTTTTCCGTCAGTGCGGGCACCGAAACAGCCACACCCGGAAGGTTAATGCCCTTGTTGTTCGAAACATTACCGGGAACCTCAACGCGAGTCTTCACGTCAGTATCAGTTACCTCAATAACACGAACCGCCACGTTGCCGTCGTCGATCAACAGACGATCACCGGGGCGACAGTCACCTGGAAGCCCTGCAAACGTGGTTGACACCAATTCCTTTGTTCCCGGCACGTCGCGAGTGGTGATAGTGAAAGTATCACCCACGTTCAAGTAGTGCGGGCCATCCTCAAAACGCCCCAAGCGGATCTTCGGGCCCTGCAAGTCAACCAGAACGGCGATTGCGCGGCCTGAAGCCCGCGCAGCCTTCCTCACATGCTTAATAACTGCTTCGTGGCCCTCTACGTCGCCATGGCTCCTGTTAATACGAGCCACATCCATGCCGGCATCCACCAAGGCTTGAATCTGATCAGGACTCTCTGTTGCCGGGCCAATAGTGCAAACAATCTTAGCTCTACGCATATAACTACTCTACGTTCTCCTCAGTGCGTTCGGGAGCTTCCACGCGAGTCGATGCTCCCCGTTTACCCGCTATTAAGAATCCAACAATCCCAATAATAATGATTGCGAGTGCCGACCAGGCATTCAAACGCATACCTAAGAAAATCTTCGCGGGATCAATCCGAAGATTCTCAATCCAGAATCTGCCAATCGCGTACAGACTCATATACAGGAAGATCAGCTGACCGCCCTTAAACTTAACCCTCTTATCAAGGGCAATAATGATGAAGGCCATCGAGAGGTTCCAGATAACCTCGTACAAGAACGTCGGGTGGAACAACGTACCAGACGCATACCCAGCGGGCAGATGCCGATCATCAATCTCCAAACCCCACGGGAGCGTCGTAGCCTTGCCAAATAGCTCCTGGTTAAACCAGTTACCAAACCGCCCCATTGCCTGTGCAATAAGTAACGTAGGCGCCACCGCATCCGCAAACGGTCCCATACGCTGGCCGGCGCGATGAAGAGCAATTGCAGAACCGATTACGCCGCCAATAACGGCGCCCATGATCGCTATTCCGCCTTCCCAAATCCGGAAAATCTCCAACCACTGCCCATTCGGACCAAAATACTTGTACGGCGAAGTAATCACGTGATATAGCCGAGCACCCACAATCCCAAACGGGATTGCCCACAGGGCCACGTCGTAAACCAGTTCTGGATTCCCACCGCGTTCCTCGTAACGCTTCTTGGTTAGCAAAACCGCTACCACCATCGCGCAGGCGATAATAATTCCATACGCGCGAAGAGGAACCGGCCCCAAATACCAAACGCCCTGAGGCGGTGATGGTATTGAAACCGGGAGCAGGGAAATAACACTCATGGATACAAGTTTATCCAGAACCTACTGCGATACGTAGTTGAGAAACTCAGTGCGCTTGGTAAAGCAGGGCCTGACGCTCGTGAATCCCCTGCTGAATGCGCTTTTTGCGATCTGCAAGTAGCGCCGGGTGTTGAGCTGCCGAAACCATTTCGGCCACCAAAGCGCGCGGGTCACTAGCTGAAACTAAAGACTTTCCAACCAGGACCGAATCTGCTCCTGCCCTCGCATACACGAACACATCCCGCGGATCACGAACGCCAGACTGAGCAACCGCTATCACATCGGAGGGGATCACATCAACGATCTCATCAAAATTCGAGCGGTCAATCTTCAGATTATGCAGATTGCGCGCATTCACTCCAATCGCCTTCGCACCCGCATCCAGGGCCCGTACCGCCTCAACCCGCGAATCTACTTCCACCAGGGCAGACATTCCCAAAGACTCGATGCGCTCTATGAATCCTCGCAAATGAGGCTGATCCAATAGGGCCGCGAAAAGGAGCACCATGTCGGCACCGTAGGCCCGAGACTCGTGAATCTGATACGGCGAAATAATGTAATCTTTGCGCAGTATCGGCAGGTCAATCGCGCGCCTTACAGCCTGCAAATCTGCCAACGAACCATCGAAATGACGGTTCTCTGTGACGCAAGCAACCATGGTTGCTCCCCCATCAACATACTGGCGCGCCAATGCACCAGCATCCGGGATCGGAGCAATATAACCATCGCGTAAATTACGACGCTTGATCTCCGCCATAATCGTTACCGCGCCAGGACCTCTGAGGGCACCAAGAGCATCACGTGGCGATGGGGCTTTCAACGCGCGCCGCTTCATCTCATCCAAACTGACGCGCTGCTCGCGATGGGCAAGCTCTGCCCGCACATCCGCAAGCACAGAGTTCAGGACGCTCATGGTCTCCTCCTTCCCATCAAGAGTGTCGCAAACCGTGGCGCCGATCACCAAATCCGTTTACTTAGGCAGACACCGACTTGACTACAAAAGCGGACAGGACCGAAGCCCTGTCCGCTTTTGCTTAAACGTGAGTTCTAACCCTGGATGGCCGGTAAGGTGCCTCCCTCAAGGAAGCATGATCGCTTACCCGTATGGCACGCGGCGCCCACTTGATCGACCTCCACCAAGAGGGCGTCACCATCGCAATCAATACTCACGCGCTTTACAAACTGCAAATGCCCAGAGGTGTCTCCCTTGCGCCAGTACTCGCCCCTAGAGCGCGACCAGAACGTAACCCGCCCCTCCGTCAATGTACGGTGCAAAGCCTCGTCGTTCATCCACCCGACCATGAGGACTTCCCGGGTATCAAACTGCTGAATAACCGCGGCAAATAAACCGTTCTCGTCTCGTTTCAATCTTGCTTTGATAGCAGGATCGAGCTGCGATTGCGATGGTGCCTTCACTTGTCTCTAGAACTTTCCTGAAACTTTGAAACCGGCATCGGCCAAGGCGCTCTTTACCTGCGCGATCGAGACCTTGCCGAAGTGGAACACCGACGCTGCAAGCACCGCGTTAGCGCCTGCGCGTGCAGCCTCCACGAAGTGCTCCACTTCGCCTGCACCACCGGAAGCGGTGATCGGCACGTCCACGGCCTGGCGAATCGCGCGTAGCAAATCCAGATCAAACCCGGTCTGTACCCCGTCTGCATCCATTGAAGTCAGAAGAATCTCCCCAACACCACGAGCTGCGGCATCCTTCGCCCAACCCACAGCATCGATTCCGGTGGACTTTGAACCACCGTGCGTAGTTACCTCATAACCAGACGGGGTAGAAACACCGTCTGCGCAGCGGCGCGCATCCAAAGCCATAATGACCTTCTCGGTGCCAAAACGCTGAGCCAGCTCATCCAATACATCCGGACGATCAATCGCTGCAGAATTGACCGAAACCTTATCTACTCCCGCATTGAACAGACGCTGAGCGTCCTCCACATTGCGAATACCCCCACCCACAGCGAATGGGATTGAAACAAGACCCGCAACTTTGGCAACTAAATCGACCATAGTGTCACGGCCCTCAGTTGTAGCCGAAATGTCAAGGAACGTAAGCTCATCGGCGCCCGCATCAACATACGCGGACGCAAGCTGCGCGGGGTCACCAGCGTCCTTCAGATGAACGAAGTTAACGCCCTTCACCACGCGCCCGTTCTTAACATCCAGACAAGGAATAACTTTAATGAAGTCGTTCATGAGGTGACCTCCTCTGATTCGGTAGTTGACGGCGTCAGTGTACCGCCTTCACGCTGCGCCGCGATAATGTCGACGACCATAGTTACAGCACCGTCACCCAACGCCATCTCGGATGGAATCGTCAGAGCAAGACGCGAGCCCACCCGCTGATCGGTTAGTGCGACCCGCACCCCGGGCATGGCTTCGGCTAAATTAATGGCTTTTGGGATGCCTTTCCACCAGGTTGAATCTTGAACCACAGAATCGGTCCAGTTAGCACGCACAAATTGAACCAAAACACTGTCCGTATTTTTAACCTGAATTCCGTCGCCGCGTACCAGCATTTGGACATTCAAATCATCCGGCGGATCACCCGGATCGTGTGAGATGTTCGGACCGGTATCGGTCATTGTCACCTTGAGAGGACCGCCCTGTTCCTCCACCGCTTCACCGGACGCGGCCGAATGGAGCACATCCACCACATTCACTTCCGTTCCCAGCTCACCGCCGCGTGAAACGGGCCGGACAAAAAGTACTCGTGAGCCCTCGGGCTTGCCCAAAACGCCAGCCAAGAGTGCCTCGTCGAAAGAATCTGGCGAAGCCAGTCCAACCTGGACCGATGGGTGGCTCGATTCATCCACCGCTCTTCCCGTTGCACCATCAAATGACCAGATCGCGACGATAAGCGGTGAATCAGCAGTGATTTCCCGTCCCGATCCCTGTTCCAACAGCTCTACCTTTTCCGAAGAGACCGATACTGAACCGGATATAGAAAGAGTTGGGATGCGCCCAACCGTTCCCGACACCTGAATCTTGTCGCGCCACGTCTGTGCGGGCTGAGAGTCTTCATCGGTCCGGTAATGCTGCACGATGAAAATGGTTAACGCGATCACTAGCAGAACAAAAACGCCCAGTGCCTCACGCCAATAACGCAAGATGCGCCGATGTAGCTTATTGCGCTGCTGCATACGGGACGGTAGATGCTTCGAAGGTTTTGCTTTTTCAGCTTGGTCTTTACTCATGCGAAACTCGCTAACCCGGTGTCCTGCTCGGCGATCAACTCCAAAATCCTATCCGCGTCCCTATCGGCAACCGCGAACGGATCGGATAAAACCACGTGAGGTGCGCGGTGGTCATCCAAGCGCAAGTGAAGCCAGTCCGCCCCAAGCTGTCGTTTAGCGTCCTCGGCGGCCGCAATCACCCGGCCGCGAATGTGTGCGCGTGTAGTTTTGGGAGCAACCGACATCGCTTTTCGCACTTCGCTGGGATCGGTAAGACGAACCATCTGACCCGATTCCTCCAACCGCCTGCGAAAATCCGCTGTGATGTCGTGGTAAGCAAGCTCTAGCCGAGCCACTCGTAGATCATCCAGGCCACAGTTGGAACGCTCAACAAACCTGGTGAATAGGCGCTCCTTTATGGCCCAATCCAGTTCCGTTGCTACGCTGCTGTGATCGCCTGACTCCACTGCATCGAGCGCGCGATCCCACAGGTCCAGCATTCGCAAAGTAAGCGGGGAGGCATCCGCCGTATCAACCACCGCAAGGGCCCTGCGCTTCAGTTCCCGCTGAAGCCGGGCCACACTCATCCTTGTTCCGTCAACCAGCTCCACCTCAATATTCGAGCCCAGCTGGAAGTCAATCTGACTGATCACCTTCATCGGATCTTTGAGCGCTAAATCGGCGATACGCGCGCCCGCCTCAACCGCGGACAAAATGAGGTGGGTCATCACTACTTTTACCGCGGTTGAACACTCCGCAACATTCGTATCACCCACGATCACGTGCATTCTGCGGTATTCGCCGGGGTTAGCAAGTGGCTCGTCTCGCGTATTAATAATCGGGCGAGAATTAGTAGTAGCTGCAGAAACCGGGTCATCCATAAACCGCGCACGCGGTGAATACCCTAGCCGCGGCACTCCATCTCGATGCGCGTGACCCGCACCCGTCACAATCTGCCTCGTCACAAAAAACGACACCAATGCATCGGCCACATCCCTAAAGTTGCGATTACGGCGAAGCAGATAATTCTCATGGCATCCAAACGAGTTGCCAGCGGCGTCCTCATTCGTGGAAAACAAATGAATGCGTCCACCCCTCCCCCGCTGCTCAAGAACCCCGTTTGCTACATCGGCAAACTCGGCGAACAGGGATTCACCCGCGCGCACCTGCAAAAGTAGGTCTTCAACCCGGTCGCACTCCGCCGTGGCGAACTCCGGATGCGCGCCCACATCCAAATACAGCCTGCCTCCATTGCGCCAAAACACATTTGTTGACCGCCCCGCCTTAATCAGCGGTTCAAACAGGAGATGCGCGGCCTCCTCGGCAGACAGCGGAGCATCACCGCTTCCCGTTGGAGCGCAGGTAATACCGTATTCGGTTTCGATCCCAAAAATTCTACGATTCAAAACAGCTCCAGCCGACCCGGCCTACTCGCCACCTTTTTGTACAAAACCCTGCACGAACTTCTGCGCATCCGTTTCCAAAACCGAATCGATCTCATCCAAAAGGTCATCAATGCTAGTGCCCCGAGCCTGCACCTGACCAGCCTCCTGAATCTCATCCTCATTATTGCCGCCCGCTGGCGCGAACTTCTGTGCCATGATTACTCCTTCCCACCATCAAATAAACTAATAAAAGCCCGCGCGCCCTCATGTAACGCACGGATAAAATCCTCACCGCCAGCCTGATTTGGATCTGGCAACGGGATCCGTACCAAACGATCCTGGCCTGCCTGATCTACCACCAGTGACGTCCACGAAGCCTTCACAACCTCTGGAATCAAACTAATCGCTTTGCCGCGAACCCAAGCGCGCGTATTACACGGAGGCTCAACCAAAGCACGCGCTACGTCATGAGGGGAAAATAGCCGTCGTACGCGGCCCGCCCGATCCAAAGCAGCCACCAGCGACCTTCCCGGCCGCAAATCCGCCCACTGTAAATCCATCGCGCGAAGGCGCGGATCGTCCCACGTGGTGCCTAAGCGTTCCATCTGTCGTTCAAACAAGAGGTACTTCGCAACCCACTCAACGTCAGTAGCTACACTTTCCAAATCCGTTTCCAGGCCATCCAGAACGCGTTCCCATTCCCTGCAAATGGCCTCGTCGCCCTCATCTAGCTGAAGATGAGAGCGCACGAAATCTAAATACTTGCGTTGCAACTGTGGCGCAGTCACCGCCTCGCCCGACTTCAAACGAATCAACCGGGTCATCGAAACATCGTGAGAAACATCCCACGCTGTCTGCACGTCATCTTGATCCAGTGCAAGCGAATCGATGGTGAGGTCAAGATCGCCCTCGAGTGCGCGCAAAACCAACGACGTAGTGCCCAGGCGCAAATACGTTGAAACGTCGAACTGATTCGCGTCTCCATTAATGACGTGGAAACGACGGAACTCGTGATGATCTGCGTGCGGCTCATCGCGAGTATTCACAATCGGACGGTTGAACGTGGTCTCAAGACCAACCGAATTCTCAACAAAATCTGCACGGGCAGAAATCTGGAAACCAGGCTTTTGTGAATGCTGGCCCAGGCCCACGCGTCCCGCTCCGCAAATCACCGGGCGCGTCACCAAGAAAGGAATCATGGCGCGCGTAATGTCATCAAAATCGACATCGCGGCTCACCTGATAGTTCTCATGAGTGCCGTATGCCGCGCCCTTGCCATCCGTGTTGTTCTTATACAAAACCAGGTCCGTACCCGCCTGCGCGCACACCTCCATCACGCGAATTGCCAGTAGGTCACCCGCCCTGTCATACAGCACCGCATCCAACGCAGAGGCAGTTTCTGGACTCGAATACTCCGGGTGCGCATGATCCACATAAAACCGCGCGCCGTTTGAGAGCACCACGGAAGTTGCACGCTGCATAAAGCGTTCATACTCGCCCGGACGATCCTCAAAGCTCACGCCTGCCGGCGGCGCTAACCGGTAGGGATCGTCCGTAAGCATCGAAGGGTGCGCCGCCGCCCTCTCCAATCGGTATCCGCGCGCATCATTTAGCGGATCCTCACCGGAATAATCCCAACGCACCACCTCGCCAATAGATATCGAAGCGGCGTATTCCTCAACAGCAGTAGCTGAAAGCACCACCGGATTAGCGCCCGGATCATTCGCATCCGTTATCCCAAACTCGGTTTCTGTACCTAAAACCCGGTTAGTCATTCGCTACCTCCCTCGCTTGAAGCGAACGCACCGCAACCACGTCATCACCACGCAAGCCTGTAATTCTCGCCCACTCTCGCGGCGTGGTCGTTGCCGCCAAATCCGTGGTCTCCATCAGCTCTTCCGCGAATGCTCGCTGCAGGTGCTCTGGCGTGAGCCCCGGGCGTCCGTGTATCGCGTCCTTAACGGCAAACTTTTTTGCGCGCTCAACTACAGATGCAATCATCGCGCCAGATACCAGATCTGAAGCGTAAACGACCCTTGACTCCCCATTAGCAAGGGAAAGCTTAAACAGAGCCGTCTGTCCACTATTCTCATAGAGCGCATCTACCAGTTGTTCCGTCAAATGCTGAGTTGTCTCTTCTCTCGAACCGAACCGGCTGAGCGTGGACTTTGAATAAGGCAGATCCGGAACCAAATACTTTGCAAACACGTCGAGCGCTCCGGCGCGATTGGGACGATCAATCCGGATGCGAACATCCAACCTACCGGGACGCAACACCGCGGGATCAATCATGTCCTCACGGTTCGACGCGCCAATAACAATGACGTTATCGAGTGCCTCCAAGCCATCCATCTCCGCCAAGAGTTGCGGCACAATCATCGTCTCAACATCGGATGATACTCCCGAGCCACGCGTGCGGAACAGCGCCTCCATCTCGTCAAAGAAAATCACCACCGGAACATCCTCAGAAGCGAGCTGGCGGGCCCGACCAAAAATCGCACGAATATGGCGTTCGGTTTCACCCACGTACTTGTTTAGAACCTCGGGACCCTTAATCGAGAGGAAGTACGGCTGGCCACCAGCCCCTGCTAAGGAGCTTGCCACTGCCTTCGCAATCAGCGTTTTACCGCATCCGGGAGGGCCGTACAAAAGAACACCTTTGGGGGCGCGCAGACCGTATTCGCGATACAAATCCGGATTTTTAAACGGCAATTCGACGGCGTCACGAACTTTCAAGATCTGTTCATCAAGGCCGCCGATATCGTCGTAGGTAACGCCCGGAATCTCGGGTTGCAACAACTGCTCCACATCGGAGCGCACAACCTTTTCCAACGCCATGTGAGCCTTCGTATCAACGAGTAACGAATCACCTGGCCGGACTCCCCCGTGTCGCAAAGAACCGGCAAGCAACACCATCTGAAGTACGCCCGCATCGGCGCTGACCAGCGCCCTATCCGCCCCCACTAGCTGTACCACCGAAGTCATCTGCCCTACCCGAGCGGTGGACAGCGGCGCGGACACGATCATGTTCTCACTCACCCGAACGCTCTGCCCCACCCGCAGACCAAGTAGATCGACAGAGCTTGCAACCGACAACCACATTATTCTGCCGCCGAGGGAGACTTCGGCCTCGCGCGCCTGAGAATCGATCGACAACACTGTGCCCACCTGCGCAGGTGGTTTACTAACCGCCTCGATCTGGGCGCGCATCGAAGCAATCTCTTCGCGCGCAACCATGAGAGTGCCCTTGAGTCGTTCATTAGCGCTGCGCAGCTCGGTGATTTCGACCTTCAAATCCTCAGGTGAATACGACACTAAACGTTTTCTCCATCCTCATCGTGAGCCAGCCAAACCCTCGTTTTCCCCGCCACATCTCGAATAGAGCGACGCACCTTTTTTGGCGAAACAACGGGGTTTAACTCGCCGTTTTCTTCCCACGCAGTCTCTTCGTCCCACTGTCCCGCCAGACCCTCGGCAGCCTTAGCCGGGCGTCCAGCGCGGCGCTGCGGAACTGAAGCACGTTCCACCTTACGGGTGGTCATCAAGAACCCGGTGTGTGCCACCATGCGATGTTCTGGCCGCACCGCCAACCCATCCAAATGCCAATCACGGATTGCAGACTCCCACGCCTGCGGCCTGGTAAACCTTCCAAAAGTATTTAAATCCTCGCGCATTCGAGACAATTGCGTCACCGTAGCCACATACACGGTCAATACGCCACCAGGAGCCAGAACGTGTTCCACCGCCTCAATGCATTCCCACGGGGCCAACATGTCAAGCACCACGCGATCCGTTGACTCCGCGGGTAAACTCATCGCAACATCAGCGAAATCACCAACCGAAACCTGCCACGCAGGATGGCGTCCGCCGAACCAAAGATCCACATTGCCCTGCGCTATCTTCGCGAAATCCTCCCGCCGTTCAATCGAATGCAACGAGCCTGTAGATCCCACCGCTTGAAGCAGCGACATTGAAAGAGCACCAGATCCAACTCCTGCCTCCAGCACGCGAGCACCGGGGAAGATATCGCCAAACGCAACGATCTGCGCCGCGTCTTTGGGGTACACAATGGCTGCGCCGCGAGGCATGGACATTACGTAGTCGGCCAGAAGAGGGCGCACGACCTGGAACTCACGATCCCCGTCATACATGGTCACAGCTTCCGGTTGACCAATGATGTCGTCGTGGTGCAACGAACCGCGTGAGGTCTGGAAATAGCCGCCAGGGGTCAGCATCACCGTATGCAACCGACCCTTTGGGTCTGTAATCTGAACAAATTCGCCCGCCTGTAGCGGACCACGGCGAGACGCCATGCCCATCGGGTGGGTCACTTGGCTTGGAATCGGATACTCAAGGGAAGAAGTCACATGGACAGTCTAGTTGGCGCAGGCGACCATCTTCGAGTTCACTCCCTTTTGCTCCGCCCCCTGGCGACACCACAAACATTGTCTTCCCATCGCGATACGGTAGACACATGAGTGAGACAAGCAAACGCCGCAAAGCCCTATCTGCAACCTCCACAAAAACGTGGTTGCAATGTCCTATGAAATTTAGGCTCACGCAAGTCGATGGTTTCAAAGAACCACCCTCACCAGCCACCACTCGGGGGACGCTTGTGCACGCCGTGCTTGAAGACCTCTTCGATCTGCCTGCGCAGCAGCGCACGGCCGAAACCGCAAGTGAAATGGTTGAGCCACTGTATGAGAAAACCATGGCTCAGGACGAGCACTTCTTATCCTTATTCGAAGACGACGTTCTACTGGATAAATGGAAAGAAGAAGTCCGCGCGCTCGTGCGTCAGTACTTCGCCATGGAAAATCCCACGCGCCTGGAGCCTTATGCACGCGAAAGGTTTGTTCGCGTAGAAATTACCGATCAGATTGCCATTCACGGTTTTATTGACCGCATTGATAAGGCGCCCAATGGAGCTATCCGTGTCGTAGATTACAAAACCGGCAAATCGCCACAAAAGCGCTTTGAAGAAGACATGCTTTTCCAAATGCGGTTCTACTCGCTACTTCTGCGAAATACCGACTTAGGTCTACCTGCCCGCACCCAACTTGTCTTCCTCGGGGACGGACGCACCCTCACGCTAGACCCAACTCCACAATCAATAGAAGCGTTTGAACACCAGCTCGTTAGCATCTGGCAAGACATCGAAACCGCGGCTCACCGAAAACTATTTCCACCCAAAAAACAGGTCCTTTGTAACTGGTGTGGCGTGCAAAATCTCTGTCCTCTCTATTCATCTAATCCACCTGAGATATCGGAAGAAGGACTGGAAAGACTACTCGAAATTAAGGGGTAAAAACACCCGCCTGCATTAACTCTTCAGCTGTCATGACCTAATAGGTTGTGGCCAGGTGATTCCTCACCTGGCCACAACACTAGAACCCAACAGCGCGTCAAGGTTCTGGGAATTAACCCGTCACATCACGGCCGTACCCATCGGGCTCAAAATACCTCCCGCAAGCAAAAGACCAATCACGATCGCAATCACAATGCGGTAAATGACGAACGGCTGATAAGACTTAGTTGAAACGAGCTTCAAGAACCAAACGATAACTGCGTAACCAACACCGAACGCAATCAGCGTAGCAACAATAGTTGGCCCCACATCTACGCTATTACCGCCAACAGCTACCCGGTAAACCTTGTACAACCCGGACGCGAACACGGCCGGCATTGCAAGCAGAAACGAGTAGCGAGCGGCTGCCTCGCGCGTGTACCCCAGCAAACGACCCATCGTGATTGTTCCACCCGAACGCGATACGCCCGGAATCAGCGCCAGTGCCTGCGCGAAACCATACAGAATTGCATCCGACCACCGCATCTTGTCAAGCGTCATTCGCTGTGGCATCCACTTATCGGCCCCGCCAAGGAACAGGGCAAACACGGCGAGCATCGTCACCGTGATCCACAGGTTTCGAAATGATGTATCAATCCAGTCTTCCAAAACCAGGCCAAGAAGCGCGATGGGGATTGAACCGACAATGATCATCCAGCCTAAACGCACATCCGAGTCTCCCGCGGATATTCGGCGCTGCGCACCAACCCAGGGCATCGAGCCAAACCACTTCTTGATGATGCGGACAATGTCCTTCCAAAAGAAAATCAGTACGGCTGTTTCAGTGCCGAGCTGTGTGATTGCAGTGAAGGCTGCTCCTGGATCATCCATGCCAAGTAACTCGCCCACAATACGCAAATGTGCCGATGAAGAGACCGGCAAGAACTCCGTAAGCCCCTGCACCAGTCCTAAAATTATTGCTTCAAGCCAGTTCATAGTTTCAAACACTATCTTTTAATAACGTGCGCTACTGTATGAGACATGCAACATCGACTAGGTAACACCGGCCTGAAAGTATCCCCCGTTGGAATCGGTACACTCACCTGGGGGCGCGACACCACAGTCACTGAAGCTGAAAACATCTGGAATACCGCGGTTGAAGCAGGCATAAACCTAATCGACACCTCACCAACATATGGCGAAGGAGGCGCGGAATCCACAGTTGGAACGGTACTTGAAGCCACCGGTACCGCGCGTGACGACATAGTCATTGTTACCAAAGGCGGCTACATCCCCTCCGAAACTCGCTTTCGCTACTCCGCCTCGAAGAGCGCAATTCTTAGTTCTATCGACCGCTCGCTTGAGGCACTGAAAACCGACTATATCGACGTTTATCTCATTGCCCGCCCCGACTCTGAGACACCATTCGAGGAAAGCCTCGAAGCGCTGAGTATGGCGCTGCGCTCCGGAGCAATCCGCTACATCGGAGTATCCAACTTCAGCGCGTGGGACACGGCCAAAGCGCACTTTCTTGCCAAGGAGTTTGGCACAAAACTAGCTACCGTCAGCGCAGAATACTCCCTGCTACAACGCGGCGTAGAACGAGAACTCCTACCCGGCCTGCGCAGAGATACCATCGGATTCATTGCCTGGTCAGCGCTGGCGCGCGGCGTCCTCACCGGAAAATACCGCCACACTACTCCACCAGATTCCCGTGCGGCCTCGCCAATTCTTTCCGGATTCGTGCAGCCCTACCTCAGCAATGAATACAGCGCGATAACCGAAGCTGTCCTGGCCGCAGCCTCCGGACTCGACGTATCTGCAACCACCGTGGCGCTCGCATGGCTCACCAGCCAACCCGGTGTCACCACAGCTCTAGTAGGCCCGCGTAGCGAACTTCAAGCTAAACAAATAGCTGAGGGAATGCAGTTCGCACTCCCCCAGCCAATAATTGATGCACTTAACGAAGTATCCACGCTCAGGCGCGGCTACCCCGAAACGGAAGGGATCTAATCGTCCTCGTCATCTAGATCAACAAAATCTAGATCATCCTCATCAGACGCATCGTCTTCGTCATCGTAATAGTCGTCGAAATCGTCATCGTCGTCATCAAAATCTGAATCGACAATGTCAAACGGCAAATCGACCCCGTAGTTGTTGAACAACACGTCGTCATACGTGAAGAAAGCATCGCGCAGGCGCGCCTCAGCGGCCTCAACGATGCTCGAGTCGGCCATGTCGGCCGCACGCGCAGCCTGAGCGTGCGCTTCGAACGTTGCGATAAGACGATTCAGTGCGTCTGTCGGATTCATACCCATGCTTATACTCTACAGGCCTCGACGAGAAACAATAGCCTTAGCCGATGCTTCGTGACCGATCAATTCCCAAAATGATTCGCGCGGATCACGCGAGGAGCCACGCGACAAGATCGCGTTCGTAATCTGGCGGCCCGCCTGGCGGTTCAAACCTCCGTCGCCGTCAATGGCGGCCACGGTACGGAACCAGTTCTCACACTCAGCAACCAGGGCCTCCGCCCACATGTACGAGTAGTAGCCAGCGTCGTATCCCACCGTGAATGCGTGCGGGAAATAGGTAGAACGATAGCGCGGCGGAATCAGATCAGAAGCAACACCAGCCTTTTCAAGTGCCTCGGCCTCAAACTGAGCAACGTCCTCATCTTCGCTAATTTCGGAGGAATACCAGGCCTGATCCAGTAGCGCTGAGGCGCAGAACTCTACGGTTGCGTGAGCCTGCCCGAAAGTCTTTGAATCACGAAGCTGGGCGCGCATCTGCTCTGGCATGACCTCGCCCGTCTCGAAGTGACGCGCGAAGTTCTCGATAACCGTCGGGTTGTAAGCCCACATCTCATTCAACTGGCTGGGGAGCTCCACAAAGTCACGCGGCACAGCCGTGCCCGCAGTCGAAGCGTAGCGAGTCTTCGACAAGAAACCGTGCAGGGCATGGCCGAACTCGTGGAACAGGGTCTCAACCTCATCCCACACCAGGAACTTCGGACCATCCCCCACCGGCTCAAAATTCGCGCAGTTGATAATAATCGACTCGTAGTCGGTTGCTAAGTAGCCCTGCACCAGCGAATCCATCCAGGCTCCGCCGCTCTTACCTGCACGGGTAAACGGATCGATCAAGAAGATACCGAGCGACTTGCCAGCTTCATCCTCAATCTCATAGACACGCATCGACGGATCCCAACCGGATAAGTCAGTGCGGCGCTTTGCACTCACACCGTAAATCTTATTGGCCGCGAAGAACACGCCGTTTTCCAGCACATTCCACATCTCCAGATAAGGCTTTAACGCCTGCGAGGACAGACCGAGAACGTCGGCCTTCTGCTTCTCCTGGTAGTAGAGCCAATCCGAAGCCGTGAAACGCTCCAAGCCGTCGGCCTGCGCGCGGCGGGTAAGCTCCTCTTCATTGCCCTTGGAGGCCTCCACAGCCGCCTTTGATACGTCGGAGAGCAGCTGGTAAACCGCGTTGGTGGAGGGAGCCATTTCTGTCTCCAGGACAACCTCGGCATGGTTGTTGAAACCTAGAAGCTTAGCTCGCGCATTACGCTGCCTCGCCATCTCGGTCACAATACCCCGAGTGTCAAACTCGCCGCCAAAGCCGCGCTCCATCGACTTTGCCAACAGCTGGGCGCGGGCAGTCGGATCATCCAACTGGGCAAGCGCAAGCTGGTTCGTGAAGTTGTTCAGCGTATATTCTCTGCCGGCAACACTCACGGACGTTGCCAGCATCTTCGAGACAATCTGGCCGTACCTTGTTGCAAGCTGTGAGATCTTCAGATCAGCTTCTTCAAGCGCCTTGCGTCCATTCGCGTCAAGGTCAATACCGCCAAGCCTGAACTCCTTAATCTGCTCACTGACCATATAAGCCGACTCTTCGTCCAGGTTCTGCTTCGAAAGCTCTACGAACTTCGCGTACAGCGCCTCATTGGTCATCATCCACGTCTGGAGCTTGGTCAGCGGCTCATCAAGCTTTTCTTCCAAAGCGTCAAAGTCGGGACCTCCAACCGCACTGATAAGCGTGTACACAGGGCCAATAGCACAGTCGAACTCAAATTCCGCCTCGTCAAATGGGATTAGAAAGTCTTCGATCGAAGCGGGCGCCTCCTCCAACGCGGTTATCGTAGCGCGATACGTGTCGATAGCTTCAAACGCTACACGTTCACACTCCGCGGCGTTGTACTTACTGAAATCAGGAAGCACCTTTTCGATTTTGCTCATTTATCATCTTCGCTTTCTAGCCCGAGAACGCGGGCAATATTCGGATTGAAGAAGCCGGGGCCCTTCAAGACCTTTCCATCTTCACGGTAAATCGGTTTACCATCAGCGCCTAATTTGGACATATTCGAGGCCTGAACTTCACGCAACACCTCATCAAGGTCAATGCCGCACTCCAACGCCATACCGTAGGCAACATACACGAGGTCAGCCAAGGCATCCGCAACCTCAATCGTGTCGCGAGTCCCGTCATCCGCCTCACGCGCGGCGGTTACGGCTCGTCCAATGATCTGGCCTGCCTCACCTCCGTAGAGGGCGGTCGTTAGTTCCGTGAACTCTTCGGACACGAGGCTCATGCGCATATGTACGCGCTCCGTGTCAGCAGTCGGCTTCTCGCCAAGCTTGACGGGTAAGCCGTAAACCTCATGGAACTGACGCACCAGAGCCTGCGGCCGTCGCGGGTCATACGGGCGCTTGGCGACAGGCTGATCGCAATGATCCGAAAGATCAAAGTAGTGCGGCAGGTTGGGATCACAAGCTGGTTCCATAGATTCGCCGCGCAGAAGGCTCGCCGCCCACATATCGACCACACGACCATTTCGTTCCCTTACGCGTCGCTCAACACCCTCAAAAATGAAACCGAGCTTCCACGCTAGTCTCCATGAAGCATCATTACCCACGTGTGCATGCCACACGATCTTATCGACGTGGGATCCTTCAAATACGTGTTGGATTGCTAACCGCGCTGCCTCGGAAATATAACCCTTCCCACGAGCGGCCTCACTAGCCCAATACCCAAGCTTCAGTGAGCGTTGCGCCTCATTGTAATCTTCGAGTCCAACACAACCCACCAGGTCAGAATCGGCCCACACCAGCCACGTCGCATTAGGTTCCTCAAGTTGCCTGGAAGTATTAATCCACCACTTTGCATCCTCTAGCGAATATGGTTGGGGAACCGTGGTGTACTTTGCGATAAGAGGGTCATCTAAAACCTCTGCCAGCTGCTGCGCGTCAGTAGCGTGGGGCCTGCGCAGCACAACCTTTTTACCTTCTAAAACGTTCATCTCTACTCTCCCACCGGGCTATCTAGGTTCGCGTGATTCCATGCGGTGTTCAAAGCGTTTTCAAACGCGATACGCGGCTGGGCTCCCTCCATCATCAACGCCTTATCGAAAATGAATACCGGCACGGCGCCGATGCCCATCTGTACACCAATCTGGAAATCAGAAAATACCTCTCCCGCGCTATCTTGCGATTCAAGTGTGGCGAGCACGCGGTCTCCAGGAATATCGAAATCACGAGCGATTGCGATCAAAGACTCCGGATTAGACACGTCCATGCCGAGCTGGAAGCGGGCCCGCTGCAGCGCCTCATGCACCTTCAGCTCCAATGTGTCACTACCCACCGTCGTGTCACGTTCCATGTCAATCTCACGGGCCAGACCAACCAAACGATGCGCTGACGTTGTGGGAGCGACCTTCACGCCCTCCCAATCAATATCAATGCCGTCCTTGCGGGCAAGTTCCGTAAGTGAAGACAGCACCTGATCCACTTCCGCCCGGGACATTCCTTTTGTGCGCGCTAAATAATCGGGCTCAGACTCGTTCAGCGTCTGATCCAGCTCGGGCTGCAATAGGTAGGCATGCAGGCGTACAGAGACTTCCTCTTTGCGCTCGAAAGTAGAAAGAGCCTGCCGCAAATGCCGCACCCCTAGGTAACACCAGGGGCATGCAATATCTGTCCAAACGTCGATATGCATACACAAAACCCTTTCTATAGATTCAGAGCTACCCTCCTGCCTTATTGCGCGGGTTAATGCCGCAAAGGCACCGCGTGAGACAGCAGAAAGAAAACGCCTGTCAAGCACCACCAATAATACCCGGGCAGACCGTGCCCGCGAGATACAAGTGGGCTCCCCGAAAGCTGGGCACTGCACGAACCTAACTTTCGGGGAGCGTTAGCATTTAAGGCTAGTCTTCTACCAGCACAATCCGAAGATTGCGAGGGCCGTGCACGCCATCGACACGCACGAGCTCAATATCTGAAGTCGCCGAGGGGCCAGCAATCCACGTGGTAGGGCGCGTTGGATTCTTGGCCAGCACAGCCACAGCCTCGGGTAGCGTGGCCTTAATCGCATCACTGCGAAGCACGATCACGTGCGTATCCGGCACGAGGGTGATAGCGCGGCGCCCCTGATCTGCGGTGCCATCCAAAATAATGGTTCCCGAGTTAGCCACCGCCACTCGGGAGGCAGTTACAACTGCATCGGTCTTATCCAGTTCCTCATTTGTGAGGGCCGGATCATCCACCTTCACTTCACGACCATCTCGGCCAGCTGCTTCCACCCATTCCTCGGGCAGACCAGCAGGAACCACAACGCTGTGCGTATCAGCCAAGAACTGCTCAATCGCGTCCTCAATGCCATCTTCGTTTACACGCTTAACCTGCGCCGTGTAATCGACGAGAGCATCAACCATCTCATCAACCACCTCAGAACGCGGGGCGTCACTACCGAAACGGTAATCGCGCGGGATTTGCGGAGCGTCAATGCTACCTGCGGCGCGGATACGCCTAAAGATTTCACTTTTTGCGCTCACTTGCCTTCTCCTTCATTCTTGCCTTCGGCTTCCCACCAGTCTCTAAATGACTGTGCTGGTGGTGCGGGCACGTCACGGGTACGAGTCCAATCCTTCACCACCGGGAACGGCAGGAAGCCAATCTTGCGATCAGGTCCGGCTACAACGCGACCAGCGTTAGCGGCCTTTCCACCCATCTCCATGCCCTTACCAGAAGACATGACCTTCGAGCTCACCTTCATAGCCACATCCCACTTGTCAGGTATGCCGCCCCTATTAGCTTCGGTGTACTTGTGGCGCAAATGCACCAAAATGTCGGGAATGTTGATCTTCACGGGGCACACATCGAAGCATGCGCCGCACAATGATGATGCAAACGGCAAAGATGCAGCCGGATCCCTGCGGTCCTTCGCATTGAGCAGCTGCGGCGTCAAGATCGCACCAATCGGACCTGGATATACCGAGTTGTAAGCATGTCCACCAGCGACCCGGTACACGGGGCAAATATTCATGCACGCCGCGCAACGAATGCATTTGAGGGCTTCACGACCAACCTCGTCTTGAAGCACATTAGTGCGGCCGTTATCCATCAAGATAATGTGGAATTCCTGCGGGCCATCGCCTTCGGTTACACCGGTCCAGAATGAGGTGTACGGATTCATTCGCTCACCGGTAGCCGAACGCGGAAGCAACTGGGAGATCACCTCAATGTCTTGGTAGGTGGGAACCAGCTTCTCAATACCCATAACTGTCACCAATGTCTCCGGCAGGGTGAGGCACATGCGGCCGTTGCCCTCGGATTCATAGATTGCAACCGTGCCGGTCTCCGCAACACCAAGATTCGCACCGGAGATAGCGACCTTGGCCGAAAGGAACTTCTTACGCAGATGTGCACGAGCAGCCATTGCGAGCACACGCGGCTCATGTGTCAGGTTGTCTGGCACGTCCTCCATCCGCTTTTCGAAGATAGCCTTCACTTCAGCACGGTTGCGGTGAATAGCAGGCACGACAACGTGAGACGGCATGTCTTCAGACAGCTGCACGATCATTTCTGCCAGGTCCGTCTCCCACGCCTGAATACCTATTTCGCCCAGGTACTCATTCAGGTTGATCTCCTGAGTTGCCATGGACTTCACCTTGACAACCTCATCAACCTGCTTCGACTTAACGATCTCGTACACAATCCGATTCGCTTCAGCAGCGTCACGGGCCCAGTGCACGATACCTCCGCGCGCCGTTACGTTCTTTTCAAACTCTTCGAGCAGATCCGTCCAGTTTGCCGCCACGTTGCGTTTGATATTCGAGGCCGACTCACGCAAGTCCTCCCAATCAGGCATCTCCGAAACGCGCACATTTCGCTTGGCGCGGATCTTTCCTGTTGCGTAACCAAGATTGCGACGCATTTGCGTATTGCGTAGCGTCTCTTTTGAGCCGTCAGTAAAGCTCTTCCCCCAGCGCAACGGATCCTGCGGTAGCGGGTGTCCCGGTACCCAGCCCAGCTCCTGCTCTTCAACATCATTCTTAGACCATTCAGCCGGGTTCAGACCCAACTTCGACCCAAGCTGTTCAATCTTGTCAAACATCTAGGCACCTACCTTCGTGTTCGTAGCGGGAGCAATCCACGGATCTTCCTGACTACCAGCCAAAACTTCCGCAAGATGCATGGCGCGAATACCTGAACGAGTTCGAGAAAGTCCGCCGGCGATATTCATCAGGCACGAATAGTCTCCAGCAACGAGAATCTCTGCGCCGGTGGATTTGATGTTGCTCATCTTGTCTGCAAGCATCGCGGACGAAACCTCCGGGTTCTTTACCGAGAAAGTTCCGCCAAAGCCGCAGCAGACATCGGCTTCTGGTAGTGGAATGTACTCGATGCCCTCAACTGCCTTGAGTAGCTGGAGCGGGCGATCCCCCACCTTGGTAATCCGCAGCGAGTGGCACGTTGAATGATAGGTGACGCGGTGCGGGAAATACGCGCCTACATCAGTGGTGCCCAGCACGTCTACGAGGAGCTCAGTCAGGTCATACGTGCGTTCAGCAATCTGTTCAGCCTTGCGCGCCAAATCTTCATGGCCCAGCTCGCGCGCCACCATTGCCTGTTGGTGACGAATGGAACCAGTGCAAGACGAAGATGGAACAACTATCGCATCCCACGTCCCGTCAAGAACGGGCGCGAACGTACGAACGTGGTTCTCAATAAGAGGCAACGCCTCCGGGTAGTAGCCCGTATTGATATGCATTTGTCCACAGCACGCCTGGTTCTTCGGGAAGACCACCTGATGCCCAAGACGCCTGAGCAAATGAACTGTTGCCTGCGCGGCCTGCGGGAACATCGCGTCATTGATGCAGGTTGCGAAGATCGCGACTTTCATTAAGGATTCCTTTCTTTAACTTGCGATAAGGAATCCGAGGATTCCATTGGAAGCGAGAACAGTAATGAGACCTAGGAGTACCAGCAGGCCCAACGAGTAAGGAGCGGCTTTTCTCAAAATCTCAGACTCGGAGCCCTCCGACTTCACCGCACCGGCGGCGATAGCAAGGTTTTGTGGTGAAACAATCTTGCCGATGCCGCCGCCTACCTCGTTTACGCCCAGGAGAAGACGAGCGGGGAGGTCAGCGGTTTGCGCGGCGGTTGCCTGCAAGTTGCCAAACAGTGCACCAGCCGAGGTAGCCGAGCCGGTAACAGCCGTACCGATACCGCCCAGGAACGGAGATAGGAACGCGAAAGCCGCACCTGTGGTTGCAAGCCATGCACCGATTGCTACGGTCTGGCCCGAGAAATTCATTACGTAGGCCAAAGCCATCACCAGACAGATGGTCAATATAGCGATGCGCAGGTTGTGGACCGTGGATAGCAACGTCCTCATTCCCTGTTTGAAGGGCAGGTTGAAACGCCCTTCCGATGACCTACGCGAGTACACAATTGCAACTACCACTCCGGTAAGCAGCAACATTGTGCCCGGCGAGGAAAGCCATGGGAGGGTGAACGTTACAGATGCATTCGGCTGACCGTCCATCCCTAACACGCCAGACAAACCTGGCCAGGTGAACTTAATATCGGTTGCGCGCAGCGCTGCTGGAATGTTCACGCCGAACTTCCACAGCTTTGCGACCGCAAAAACGATTACGACCAGCCAGTACGGCAGCAGGCCAAGTGCGACTCGGGAACCAGACAGCGCTTCAGCCGGCTGAGGCGAGCGGAACTCTTCCGGCGTTGCTGGCGTCCAGAAGCGAAGCAGTAGCGCCAATAGCGCGAATGAAAGTAGCGAGCCCACAACGGCAGCCAACTCGTAGGACAGGAAGTTGGACGTCAGATACACGCCCGTTCCCATACCGACCCAGGCGACCAGAGCGGCCAACCATCCCTCTTTTATTCCGCGCCAGCCATCAAGGATGAACAGCATCAGGAATGGAACTACGCTGAGCAGAATAGGAGTAATACGCCCCATCGTGGCGCCCACCAAGGCGGCATCGTCGCCACCCAGCTTGGCAACCGTTGTCACCGGAATGGCCATGGCCCCAAAACCGACGTTGAGGGCGTTGCCCACCATCACAGCAATTGCCGCGCGGATGGGATGCAGCCCCAGTGCCCACATCATCGTGCATGCGATCGCCACCGGAGCGCCGAATCCCGCTAGCCCCTCAAGCAGGCCACAAAATGCGTATCCGATGAGTAGGCCTTGGATACGCATGTCTCCCTTGCCAACGGCAGAAAAGACCGCTTGCACGTCCTTTGCGCGGCCCGAGCGATCCGTCAGGTTGTACAGCCACACTGCCATCACAACGATATAGATGATTGGAATGAGGCCAAACGCTGCGCCTTCAACAGCTGACATGCCCGCCATAGAAAGCGGCATGTTGAACCCAACGATACTTACTAGCAGCGCGATTATTAGCGCACCAGCGGCACACCAGTGGGTAGGTAGCGAAAAAGCTCCTAGCGCAACAAAGAAAAAGATAAGTGGGAGGAGGCTGACCAGGGCAGTCATCGTCAGTGACCCACCGATCGCAGTGATAGACGGGATAAAAGTTCCCGCCAGCGGCATAAGCATGGAGCAAAACCTCGTTGTTGATCAAAGTTGCATCTCAACTTATCTGACATCGGAGTTTTCTCAGAAACCGCCTCGTAGGACCGGCGACAATGCGCTGTAAGTCAATGAAAGCAGCATTAGTTACCAGCGCAGCCGTGGGGGCGATTTTCAAACCGATGGCGTTCCCAAATGCCGGTTTGCACTAACGACACCTCTAACGGGCCCGCTCATACGCTTACTTTTACCGGTGTTGCCGAGGAGCGCGAACTCACCAATTCATTCGGATAGCACGACTGCAACCACTTGCCAGGTAATACCCCTCGGGGTATGTTCTTCTTGAGCATAACTTTCGTTCATTTCTACAAAACAAGAGGAGATAGCATGTGCCGTCCAGTTGAATGCAAGGTCTGCCACAAAACCACGTGGGCTGGTTGTGGACAACACGTTGCGCAGGTCAAGGCTTCAGTGCCCGCAGGCCAGTGGTGCAACGGCAAACACAGCGCTGAAGAAATTGCTGCGGCAAAATCCAACCGCCGCGGCTTCTTCTCTCGCCTTTTCAAGTAAAGACTTCATGCAAGGCTCCCTCACTGCTGTGGTGAGGGAGTTTTTAATGGGCAAGAAATATAAAAAGTGAGGCAACCTTTCGGCTGCCTCACTATCTGTGCGCGAAGCGGGACTTGAACCCGCACTCCCGAATAAGTGGGAACTAGCACCTCAAGCTAGCGCGTCTACCAATTCCGCCACCCGCGCATCGGGGCTCTTTAGAGCAACGAGGAAAACTCTAGCATGAGATCCACATGCGGTGTCAAATCACCTCCTTGCACGCCAAATAAAGCCTTTTCACGCCGCGCGTTAGCGTACTAAACAAACCCCTGCGCTTAGATAGGGTTAAGGCATGAACACTAACATCGTGCTTTTTGACTTTGATGGAACGATCGTGGACTCCGCCCCGATCATCATGCAAGCAGTAGTAGACACCCTGGACGAGCTGGGGCTACCGCCACAGTCAAATGAACAACTGCGCGCCTGGGTTGGCCCTCCCCTATTTCATTCCTTCCGTGACTTCGCGAAAGTAGACCCCGCCCATATTGACGACGCCATCGCCACCTACCGCCGTTACTATCGCCAAACGATGTACGACGCCCCGTTCTTTCCCGGCGTTCTAGAATCCATTCAAGAGCTTCACAAACTTGGTTTCCCCCTGGCCATTGCAACTTCAAAAACCGAAACCATGGCAAAACCGATAGCTACCCATGCCGGACTCGACCCCTACTTCAAATACGTTGTCGGTTCTACCAACGACTCCGCCCACCAATCCAAAGCGGCAGTCATCGCAGATGCGCTAAGCCTCCTAGAAGCCGACGGCCACAATCGTGAAGGCGCCATCATGATTGGCGATCGAATCCACGATGTTGAAGGTGCGCACGCCAACAATCTCGACGTAATCGGCGTCCTATGGGGAGGCACCGACCAGCGCGAATTCGAAACAGCGACCGCAGCGGTTGCCACACCGGCAGAGCTAGTTGAAACAATCATCGAGCGAGCAAAGAAATAATCACCAAAACGAACTAGGCTGAAACCGTGAGTAAAGACGAAGACAGCGGCAAAATCAGGCGACTAGCATCCCGAGCAGGGGCAACCGCTCGCTCAATCATGTCGCGCAACACTACTGCAAAACACGTTGGAATACCGGCGGATACACCGCGGCCCCTCTCCCAAGAGGTCCTGCCGCGACAGCACCGCAGAAACCAAATGCGCGGATCGTCGAGGGGCATTCCCCCACGATTCTCCAAAGCCCACGCTCGTGGAAACTCAGACGACATTCCCACCTGGCTACGCAAGGCCGGCACCTCCGCGTGGATGATCCTCGGCATCCTCGTCATCGTAGCGCTCATCGTGTGGAGCCTAGCCGAAGTGGCCGCCGTCGTAGTTGCAATCTTCGTTGCACTCGTAGTCACCTCGATCCTGAATCCCATCGTCACTTGGCTCGAGCGCTACATGCCAAGATGGCTAGGCGAAATATTGGCCCTACTGGGTAGCACAGCAGTTTTTGGTGGCCTCATCTTCTACGTCATCACATCCGTTGCCGGACAGTGGAACTCACTTAGCAAACAGTTTGGCAATGGTATCGACCAGATCATCGAGTTTGTAAGAACCGGGCCGTGGGCCGTAGACCTCACCTCCGACGAGATCTACAACTGGATCAATCAGACCATCGAACAAGCACGCAACTACATCGAAACCAACGCGGGCCGAATACTCCAAGGAGCACTTTCAAACCTTGGGTCCATAGCAATCGGATTCACGATCATGGCGCTCGCGCTGTTCGCCACAATCTTCTTCCTCTACTCCGGCAAAAGCATGTGGATCTGGTTCCTTAACCGGCTACCCGCAAGGCACCGCGAATCCACACACAAAGCCGTAGCCGCCGGGTGGTACACGTTCTCTGGATACGCTCGCGGCATCATGATGGTTGCACTAACCAACGGCATATTCGCGTTCGTATACCTAACGGTTCTCGGAATTCCACTTTCCGCACCGCTCGGAGTACTGGTATTCATCGGGTCATTCATTCCCCTCATCGGCGCACCCACCGCCATGGGCATAGCCATGATCGTGGCTCTTGCGTCTAAGGGTGTTTGGATGATGATCGCCGTTGGCATTGGAATCGCCCTCATCGGACAGTTTGAAGGCCACGTCCTCCAACCACTCATCATGGGCGCACAGGTTTCGCTCCACCCAGTGGTTGTGGGCATCGGCGTCACCGCGGGAACCCTACTCGCCGGCATCTTCGGTGCTGTGCTTTCCATTCCGCTAATCGCTTCGGCCTGGGCTATCTACCAACAGCTCCACGAAGAAGACCCACCCCTTGAAGGGGATCTTCCAAGCCCGAAAGAAATCGTTGAAGGACCCTCTGCAGGCTAACCGGATTTAACACCCGCGGCACTACCTGAAATCGCGGGACCTGCCCGCCACCGGAACAGGTAGCGCCTCAAGCTTGTCCGCCACCAAAGCGGACGCGCCACCCGGCGCGCGCTCAACAACCCCACGCACCACCAGTGCGGCCTCAGTCAAACCAACTTTGCGGAACCTCTTCCAAAGCCCCGGCGCGCAAACCACATTCACATAACCCGTTTCGTCCTCCAACGACAAGAAAATCGTCCCCCTAGCCGTGTGGGGACGCTGCCGATGTGTCACCAATCCCCCAATGCGAATGCGCCGCCCTGCCTCCACGCCCGCAATTTCTTCGCACGACAACACGCCAGCTGAGTCCAGATTCTGGCGGACTAACTCCATCGGATGACAATCCACACTCACGCCACTAGCCTGATAGTCCGCAACCACTGCCTCCGCCGATGTCAGTGGTTTGAAATCTGGCACGCTTCCCCACTCCAGCGGCAACGTAGGCTGGTGAGCTTGCTGCCCCACAAACGGTGCCACCCACATGGTCTGCCTGCGCGAATCCGCAATCCTCCCAAGCGCGCCAGCCTTTGCGAGCCTCTCCACTTCCTTCGAACTGAGCGTAGCCCGCCTTGCCAAATCCTCCACCGACGCGAACTCACCCTGCTCGCGGGCGCTAACAATCCGATCAATGCTTGCATCAGACATGCCGCTAATAGTTGCAAGCCCCAGACGAATGCGTTTGCCCTCCTGGGGAGTAACCGGAAGGATCCTCCGGGCCGAATTTGTGCCCTCGAATCTCTCTACACCGGTATCTCGTAGCGAATAGTTGACATCTGCGCGCTCCACCAACACGCCGTGCCTGCGCGCGTCTTCCACCAGCGAAGAAGTCGAATAAAAGCCCATTGGTTGCGACGAGATTATCGCAGCGTAAAACTCCTCTGGGAAATGCACCTTTATCCACGCCGACGCGTACACGATATAAGCAAACGAAAACGAGTGAGATTCGGGAAAACCAAACTCTGCGAAACCTTGGAACGAGTCAAAAATCTGATCTGCAACTTCCCCCGCAATCCCGTTCTTCGCAAACCCCTCGTATAAGGCCGGCCGCAGGCGCGCCATCATCTCAGCGCTACGCTTAGACCCCATCGCTTTGCGCAATTGATCGGCCTCGTAAGGTTTGAACCCAGCAGCGTCTATCGCTATTTGCATGAGTTGCTCTTGAAAAATTGGAACCCCCAGCGTCCTCTCCAACGCCGGCCTAAGAAGTGTGTGCCAATAAGTAACCGGTTCGAGGCCCCGCCTGCGCCGTAGATACGGATTCACTGCCTGACCCTGGATTGGCCCCGGGCGAACCAAGGACACCTCAATCACAATGTCGTAAAAACAGCGCGGTTGCATTCGCGGGAGCGTACCCATTTGGGCGTGAGATTCAACCTGGAACACTCCAACCGTATCCGCGTTGCACAGCAGGTCATACACCAACGGGTCCTCGCTCGGCAGGTTGTACAGGTTGAAAGGTTTCCCATCAGTTCCCACGTGTCCTGCATCGCGAAGTGAATCAAACATTTTTCTAAGCGCCGTGAGCATCCCCAGACCGAGCAGATCAAACTTCACGAGCCCAGCTTCCCCGCAGTCATCCTTATCCCACTGAAGCACGGTTCGCCCCTCTTTATTGGCCCAGGCCACGGGACAGATTCTTGAAACCGGCTCACGAGTAAGCACCATCCCTCCAGGATGAATACCCATATGACGGGGCAGCTTTGACATCTGCGTCGCAATACCTACCACCTTTGGATCCGGCTTAACCCCCTCTAAATTCTTCACCCAAACAGCTGCCACCTCACCCGGATACCCAAACGCTTTTGCCGCATCTCGAAGCGCTGAGCGAGGCTTATAAGAGATCACATTCGCCACCTGAGCTGCATACCGACGCCCGTAACGCTCATAAATATGTTGAATCACTACCTCGCGCCTACCCGCCTCAATATCGATATCAATATCGGGAGGTCCACTACGCCCCTCTGATAAGAATCGCTCGAACAACATCTTGTGCTTAACCGCATCCACAGCCGTAATGCCGAGCGCAAAACAGACAGCTGAATTAGCTGCCGAACCGCGACCTTGACACAAAATATTTTCAGTTCTACAAAAATCAACGATCTCTTTAACTATCAAGAAATAGCCTGAAAACCCCAGTTTTGTGATCAAAGAGAGTTCGGAATCAATCTTCTGCCACGCCTGCGGATTGCGTGCCCTACTTCCGTATCTTTCTTTCGCACCTTCATACGTTAAGTGGCGCAACCAGCTGTCATCATCAAACCCTTCGCGAACGTTTGCGCGCGGCAGGTGCGGAGCAACTAGCCGCAGATCAAAAGCAAGCTCTTGCGCTAGCTCGGCCGCATTCTCTACCGCCTGCGGATGGTGCCTGTGAATTCGCAGCATGTCGCTAGCTGAACGAAGAACCGGAGGGAAAGCCTCTAGGTAAGGCTGCGCCTGCTCTAACGTGGCTCCAAGTCGTATCGAGCGCAACACGTGAGCAAGTTTCAAAGAACTAACGTCCGCGACTCGAGCTCCTGTTGTTGCCACCAACCGCAGTCCCATGCGCTCAGCAATACGCGCCAGATAATGGGCTTCGCGTTCTTCTTCATCCGAAGTTGAAAGAGCTGACTCTATGACCACGTTCCCAAATAAATCACAAAGCCTACCTGCCAGCATGGCTGCTTCATCTATACCGCGGCTGTTCAAAGCTTGACGGATTGGACCTCGCGCAGTTCCTGTAAGGATCGTCCAGTTTCCCGAAGAAAACTCTGCGAGCTCATCAAGGGTTAAGACCGTGTCCGTGCGCCCTGCTTTAGACAGTTGGAATGCCGATATGGCATCACAAAGCTCGTGATATCCCTCTACGTTGTTAGCGAGGATTGGCAGATGATATCCGCCTCCAATCCTGATTTCTGTTCCCTGTACGCTCGCGATCCTGTTTTCTCTGGCGGCAACACTAGTTTGTACTGCCGAAAACATGCCGTCATAATCAAGGATTCCAATGGCATCCAAACCCAGTTGCGCTGCACGCTCAACCATCACTTCAGGCAGATTTGCCCCGTGAAGGAACGAAAATGCGCTATGCGCGTGAAGTTCTGCGTAGGATGCCACCCACCAATCATATCGAACAAATGTTCGACACTCGCATCTTGCCTCACCTAATGATCGGAAGAGAGGCGCCCCCTCGACTCTTCCAAATAGCAGTTTCCACACAACGACTCGTAAGTAACCGCTACCCCATCAATCGCTACCTGGTCTCCGTCGAAAACGAATTGGTCATCCACTTTGCGACCGTTAAATACTGCTTTTTTACCGCAGCGACAAATAGTTTTAAGTTCTTCCACCGAGTGCGCGATCTCCAGCAAACGCCGAGCCCCTGGGAACGCTATGGTTTGGAAGTCAGTTCGAATGCCGTACGCAAGAACTGGAACGTTATCCAGCACCGCGATGCGAAACATATCGTCAACCTGTTTTGGTGTGAAAAACTGAGCCTCATCAACAAGTAGTGCCGACACGGGCTTGGCTGCCAAATTCTGCACCAGAGCGTCAGGATCAACCCCTGAGGCTACATTCAAGAAAACGTGGCGCAGATTCTCATCTTTCCCAACCAGCATGTCTACTTCGCGCGTAACACCTAGCCGAGAAACGATCTGTGCATCCCCCTTGGTGTCAACCGACGGCTTAGCAAGTACTACCCTTTGTCCGCGCTCTTCATAGTTATAGGCGGCCTGCAGCAACGCGGTTGACTTCCCGGAGTTCATCGCCCCATACCTGAAATAAAGCTTAGCCACAGCACGCACCTTCCTCTTTCTTCTACTGAACTAATACCACAATGCAGCGAGCATCCACTCACCCGATCCCCATTTAATAAGCACACGCGGTGCCCCTAGGGGCACCGCCACGAGCCACGCCCTAGGTGCAGATACCTCATCCTGCCCATCCCACCACCTACCAAGGATGGGCCATGGGCCGCGCACGTCAGAGAGAATGACCTCCTCTGCCGCGTACAACCCAACATCTAATTCCGCTACTTCCTTAGCATTAATAACCATGCTTCGAGGCGTGGCGTTCAGCGTTCCATCCGGCCGCAGCTTGACCGCTCTTCCACCTTCATCAAACAGACGCGCAGGCAGAGGTTTTTCAAGCACCGTAGCGGGAGACTCTTCTTTCAAACCCCCGACCCACGCATCTTGGAACGAAGCGTGATTCTGCCATTTTTGAGGCACACTCCACTGCTCCCACGCAGCTGTTTCCAGGGCGGCGCCCCACTCGGTTTGCGCCACCCTGCTAAGAGGATCAAATCCTGGCCGCACTCGCGGCTGTAGCACCCCGTCCAAACCAACTAACGCCTGAAGCCTGAAGGCCACCGCACCAGCGCGAACATCGCCCTCACTACGGTCTGACCACAACTGCTTCGCAAGATGATCTATTGGAACCAGATCTCGGGCGGTCAGAACAATTTTTTCAACCCCAAATCGTTCTTGCGAATACTCACCCTCCATGGATGCTCCAGATCTAGCCAGCTCATCAATCCAAGATTGGACTTGCCAACGAGTTCGATCAACCAAATCGCGCGGCGCCGGGAAATCCACTATTGCCCAACGCCTGGTTCTCTCAACTCTTCCCGTAGCCCCCAAAATAGTTGCGGTGATATCTACCTCATTTGTAGCTACCTGCTTTGCTACCAGTTTTTCAACCAGACTTGCGGATTGCTCCAACAAATACCCCAAAGCCACCCCCAAATCTGCCACCGGGGTCGGAAACACAACAGTTTGCTCGACAAATTCTTCGGGTGCACGATCAGCTTTATGAAGCGCGTCAGTCTGCCACAGCAACCTGTACAAGCTCTGTCCGACCTCGCCAAAACGAGCCAGAACATGTCCCGCGTCAAGGGCTCGCAAATCACCAACCGTCCTAACCCCCAGGGCAGCGAGAGAATCCAACGCTTGATCCAGACTGATTTCCTTTTGGGACATAAGTGGCTTTAAGTGTCTTAGCGACAAATCGCTCACGCTAGATTCACCAGGATCTACAACGCCGTGCAGAGCCCCCACCCAGGCCTGCAACAGCCCTTCACCAATCCCCACATAGCATTCACTTTCTGTCTGCTCCGCGATCACGTCAACCACTCGTTCACACAGCGCCTCCTCACTACCAAAAGTGCGCGACGCAGAAGCGGGAATCCAAGCTATTCCGGGCTTCACCATGCAAACGGTTGCCGACACTTCTCCCAAAGCATCAAGCACGACGTTGAATGCCCGTAGCGAACGCCCCGGATCACTTGGCATAACTAAAAGCCCGTCACACAAATGCTCTGCAAGGACTCTTCGCATTCCCACCGCTACGCCCATCGCACGAGCTTCGCGAGTCACGTGAGTTACCCGCCCCGCGGCAGACACCAAAGCAGCCGGCGCCCCCGGAGGACAATCGATTGCCAGCGCACCCGTTTCCCAATCTGGGAAAAACACCACAGCTAAACGAGTCATACTGCCCTCCTGACCAAACCGAGAGAGCCACCGGACTCGCCATTTCTCGACTGCACGTACCAGGGTTTAGAAACCGAAAGCCAAGGCACGGTAGTCAAAACAGACGACCTTCTTGACCTAGCACGCCCAGCAAGTGCTCTTTGATTTTGGGCTGACAACGGAAGCGGCCCTGCAACCACCAGATCAACCCCATCGATCAAAGCCGCCAACACTTTAAGAGGCTTCTCTTTTGCCCGCGGAACAAAAATAACCTTTTCGAGCGGGACTCCCTTCTCTAAAGCCGCGCACCAACCAACGTTTTTAATACCAACAATGCCTATCCACTGATCGCCCTTGCGAAGGCTTAGCATCGCTTCAAATAAGGCCTCATTTCCACCACGCACATGCCACACGTTGCCCGCGCGCAAAGGCGCAGGCGAAACGCCCACCGCAGTTTCCGCCTTAACAAGACTCAATCGCGCTTTTTCTAAACGCTGCTTCCGCTCAAGTGTTTGAGCCTCCACCGTTTGCTCGCTTCCTCCCCCAAGAGTTTTCGAACATCTGTTCGATAGTGTATTGCAGGGGTGGGACAAGAAAAGTGGAGATACTTCATTTCGGTTTCGACAAACTTCAAAATTGACGCAACAACCCGCATTTATCGCGCAAATACAGTCGTAGGGATAAATTGAAAGTGACCTTGGCAACAACAGTAGGAGCTCCAAATGGACCTTGATTCACGCCCAATAGCACCCCATCCCGACGAGGCCCTGCCAAAACTTCCAACTTTCACGCTCAAGTCCAACGCTGCGAACGACATGCAGGTTATGCCCGCGGCCCAAACCGCCCCGGGAGGGTCCGTATCACCCCATCTTTCCTGGAGCGGATTTCCTGCCCAAACCCAGTCTTTCTTCCTCTATTGTTTTGACCCCGACGCGCCTACTCCGGCCGGATATTGGCATTGGGGAATTGTTGATATTCCCGCCGAGATCACCGAGCTAAATGAGGGCGCGGGAGAATCCGATCTGCATCTAGAGGGGCCGGCTTTCCACCTGCTAAATGACGCAGGGCAAGCCAGCTATTACGGAGCCAACCCTCCCAAAGGTGACCGCGAGCACCGATACGTATTCACCGTATATGCGCTCGATACCCCCTCTCTAGGACTGGACGACGACGCCACTATTACCACGGCGTCGTTTAACGCCCTATTCCACGCGCTTGCAAAAGCATCATTGACTTTGACTTTCAAGCAGTAAGCTTCCCCGGCTTTCCTATCGTGGAGCACGCACCTAAAATGATGGGCGTGCTCCACGTAATATTTTTTGAACCCAGAATCCCGGGAAACTCTGGCGCCGCAATACGTCTGTCTGCGTGTACCGGATCCATGCTTCACCTAGTTGATCCGCTGTTCGACATGGACGACACGAAGCTTAAGCGCGCTGGACTTGACTATCACGATCTGGCTCACGTTCGCGTGTACGAAACTATTGATGAAGCCTTGGAGCACGTGCCCGGCTCGATCTACGCTTTCACGGGGCATGCCACCACGCATTACAACGACGTCCAATACCGCGATGGGGACGGCCTGCTGTTTGGCCCCGAACCAACGGGCCTGCCAGAAGAGATCATGGATCACCCGCGCGTAACTGAACGCGTGCGCATTCAAATGACGCCGGGAACCAGATCACTAAACCTTGCAAACTCGGCTGCTATCGGACTCTATGAAGCTTGGCGCCAGCTCGACTTTCCAGGGGGAATGTAACCTCCGCACCTCTGCACGTGGATAGAATTTCAGTCCCTATCGGATAGGAGCTCCCTACTTGCGGTCAAAACTCTCCGCGATCTCCACGATCCTGCGCGGATTCGTGAACCAGATCCATACGAGTCCGACCACGGGAAGGATCAGTGGCGCGTAATAATAGCCGGCACCAAAGTTAGCCCACATGTTTCGAATAGCGCCGATGTCAGCAACGCCCAGGCTGATGATGCCAGTGGACAGAACTCCGGCTAGCTCAACTAACAAAGCAGTCCAACCGATGATGCGCATTCGCCTGCCATTATGGGTAATCGCAATAGCTATCAGCACGTAGCCGAGCGCAGCAATAAGAGATAGCACGCGCGGGCCGATTGGCTGATTTGAAAAGGTAACGAAATCAACGAAAGACGTGTAGGTAAAGTAGGCCGCGAACACCCAAAATACGGCCATAATAACTCGTCCACCCCCGTAGGAAGTGCTTCGGTTATCCGTTGCTGGCCGCGGCCCCGTTTCTGACGCCCGCACATTATTATGCATCCATACACCTCATCTTTCGGGGCTATTTTAGCGAAAACGGAGTTCTTGCGTCGATTTACCTTGCGGATACGATAGAGGCATGACAAATATCGATTTCATTTTTGATAACGCAACAGACGTTGAAGCTGATCTACTGGTTGCCTACTACTTTGAAGATGGGGCCAACGTTGAGGTTCCCGGCCTTAACGAGGCGGCCAAGGCCGTAGATGCAAAGTCTTCTACCGGAGCAAAGACCATACTTCCAGGCAGTGGAACCAAGGCGCGCAAGATCGCCCTTGTAGGTGCTAAAGCCGACGAGCTTCACTCACGGCGCAACTCCGACTTCTCCAATGGCATAGAGCTTGAAGGCACCGGCATTCACCGCCACCTCGCCGCCATTGGAGCCCGCGGCGAAAACGTAAAAAACGTGGTTCTAGCCGGAAAATATGAAAATGAGGACGATGTCATCCAGGCGGGCATCGGCGCACTACTAGGCAGCTACACCATTCAAAAGTACGGGGCTGACAAGGTAAGCGGACTCGAGCAACTCACAATCCTGGCGCCCAAAGGTCTTGACACCCACGCCGCAGCAAAGCGCATCAAAGTTCTTGCTTCTTCCATGATTATGATCATGAACCTGGTCAATCGCGCCCCCAACGATCTCTACCCCGCAAAGTTTGCTACTTACGCACAAGACGCCGTTGCAGACCTGCCCATCGAGGTTGAGATTTGGGACGAAAATAAACTTGCCGAAGAAGGCTGCGGCGGCATCCTCGCGGTTGGCCTGGGCTCTGATCGCGGTTCCCGACTGGTCAAACTCAGCTACGCGCCCAAGAACGCAAGCAAGAAGATCTCCTTGATTGGCAAAGGCATCACGTTCGATTCCGGCGGTATTTCCATCAAACCTGCCAAGGGCATGGAAGCCATGAAGTCTGATATGACTGGCGCGGCTACAGTACTCGCAACCACCGTTGCTGCCGCGGTTTTGGGTCTGAACATTAAGATCGACACCTACCTCGCCCTCGCAGAAAATATGCCCGGTGGTCGCGCCCAGCGTCCTTCCGATGTCATCACTATGCGCGGCGGAAAGACCGTTGAAGTGATCAACACTGACGCCGAAGGCCGTCTGGTGATGGGCGATGCCCTCGCGCTCGCGGCAGAGACGGACACCGACGCAATCGTTGACGTCGCTACCCTAACCGGAGCGCAGATCGTAGGCCTAGGTGAACGCACCGCCGGCGTCATGGGTAGCGCCAACGTGCGCGAGGCGATCGTATCCAGCGCCGCCAAGGTGGGTGAAGCCATGTGGAGCGCTCCACTTCCGTCTTATCTGCTCGACTCATTGAAGTCGGACGTAGCTGACATTGCGAACTCGGGGACAAGAGCAGGCGGAATGATGGTTGCGGGCATATTCCTGCAGGAGTTCGTAGCCGACAAGCCATGGGCTCACATCGACATTGCTGGTCCGTCCTACAACGACGACAGCCCGTGGGGCGCCAACAACAAGGGCGCAACTGGAATGAGCATGCTCACTCTCATCAACTGGGCTGAGTCACTCGCCTAAGGTAACGGCCCTAAAATTCCACCTCGCCCAATCTAGATTAACTTCTTTTTAATCGCGATTGGGCGAGGTTTTTACGTGTCTATACCCCGCTCCGTTCTTGTTGCATAAGGCACAAAACAAGGGCCGAAAATTTGATCACAAAAGAGGTAATCGTAGACGATCAGTGCGAGAATGAGCGGTAAGTAATGACTCTAGGTCAAAACTCGCATAAGGGGAGAATCACGTGAGTGAAGAAATGTACGATTTGGTCATCCTCGGCGCCGGCTCCGGCGGCTACGCAGCCGCCTTGCGCGCTAGCCAGCTTGGGCTAAAAGTAGCTCTAATCGAAGGCGACAAGCTTGGCGGCACCTGCCTGCACCGCGGTTGCATTCCGACAAAGGCATACCTGCACGCAGCAGAAGTTGCCGACACAGTTAAGGAATCCGCCTACTTTGGCGTGAATTCTAGCTTCGACGGAATCGACATGAACCGCGTCGCAGAATACCGTGACCAGACCATTAACCAGCTCCACAAGGGTCTGCAGGGCCTCATTAAGATGCGCAAGGTCGACTACGTGCAGGGTTGGGGCAGGCTCACGGGAAAGAACACCGTTACCGTAGATGGCAAGGAATACCGCGGCAAGAACATTGTCCTGGCCTCCGGCTCCTACTCCAAGACCATTCCCGGCCTCGAAATCGAAGGTAACGTGATTACTTCCGAGCAGGCCCTGCAGATGACCTGGGTTCCGTCTAAGGCAATCGTGCTTGGCGGCGGTGTCATTGGCGTTGAGTTCGCGTCCGTATGGGCATCCTTCGGCGCTGAAGTAACCATCATTGAGGGGTTGGACCGCCTCGTTCCTGCTGAAGATGAGGCCATCTCGAAGAACCTTGAGCGTCAGTTCCGCAAGCGTGGCATTGACTTCAAGACCAAGACCATGTTCGAATCCGTCACTCAAGATGAGTCCGGCGTTCACGTCAAGACGAATGACGGTAACACCTACGACGGAGACATTCTGCTGGTAGCCATCGGGCGCGGCCCGGCCACCGCAAACCTCGGTTACGAGGAGCAGGGCATCAACATGGAGCGCGGCTTCGTGATCACAGATGAACGCCTGCGCACCAACGTTGAAGGTATCTACGCAGTTGGTGACATCGTCCCCGGCCTGCAACTGGCACACCGCGGCTTCCTACAGGGCATCTTCGTAGCCGAAGAGATCGCCGGTTTGAACCCCGAACCAATCGTCGAATCAGGTATTCCTCGAGTAACTTTCTGCGAGCCTGAAATTGCCTCCGTTGGCCTGACCGAAAAACAGGCTAAGGAGCAGTACGGCGCAGACAAGATTGCCACGCAAGAGTTCAACCTTGCCGGCAATGGTAAGTCCCAGATCCTGAATACCGCTGGCCTGGTAAAGCTCGTTGCACTCAAAGACGGCCCTATCGTTGGCTTCCACGCCATTGGCGCCCGCATGGGCGAGCAGATTGGCGAAGGCCAGTTGATTGTAAACTGGGAAGCGTACGCTGAGGACGTGGCCAGCATTATCCATGCGCACCCAACTCAGAACGAGTCCATTGGAGAGGCGGCTCTGGCACTTGCTGGCAAGCCGTTGCACTCAGCCTAAGACCCACTACTTAAGGAGATACGTAAAGTGGCACAAGAGATTAAGATGCCAGCTCTCGGCGAGTCCGTCACCGAAGGCACTGTAACCGAATGGCTTAAGCAGGTGGGCGACACCGTTGAGGTAGACGAGCCCATCGTCGAAGTTTCTACCGACAAGGTGGACTCCGAAGTTCCCTCCCCCTACGCGGGCAAGATCGTCAAGATTTTGGTTGAAGAGGACGAAACTGTTGAAGTTGGCTCCGTCATCGCCCTAATCGGTGACGAGGGTGAAGCAGAGGCTCCCGCACAAGAGCCGGCTCCGGCCGAAGAAGCACCGGCTGAAGAGGCCCCGGTAGCTGAGCCGGCACCGGCCGCACCAGCTGCGCAGGAGTCCCCGGCCCCGTCTCCAGATGGCGAACTTATCGAAGTTAAGATGCCGGCCCTTGGCGAATCGGTAACCGAAGGCACCGTTTCTGCGTGGCTAAAGGCAGTTGGCGACAAGGTTGAGGCCGACGAGCCCCTACTGGAAGTTTCTACCGACAAGGTCGATTCCGAGGTTCCCTCCCCCGTCTCTGGTTTCCTCGCTGAAATCAAGGTGGACGAGGATGAGACAGTGGACGTTGATACCGTTGTTGCGGTCATCTCCACCGGCTCCCCTGTGGCGGAAGATGCGGAAAGTAAACCCGAGCCCAAGGCTGAGCCTGCTCCGGCACCGGCCCCAGAACCCAAGCCAGAACCTGCACCTGCTCCTCCGGCTCCGGCTCCGGCACCTGCTCCTCCGGCTCCGGCTCCGGCACCTGCTCCTGCAGCACGGCCTGCACCAGCCGCTGAGAAAAAGCCCGAACCAGCCCAGCCTGCTCGCGCTGACATTTCCGCCTCCGGCAAATACGTCACCCCGATTGTGCGTAAGCTTGCAAAGGACCTCGGTGTTGATCTAGCTGATGTAACAGGTCAAGGCATTGGCGGCCGTATCCGCAAGGAAGATGTCTATGCTGCCAAGGAAGCGGCAGACAAGCGCGCTGGCGCCGCCGCTGCGCCAGCACCTGCTACTGCGAAGAGCAAGGTGGCTGAAGACACCACGCTACGCGGCACCACGCAGAAGATGACTCGCATGCGTCAGGTTATTGCCGATCGTATGATGAGCTCACTGCAGGGATCGGCTCAGCTAACCACCGTCGTAGAGGTTGACGTGACCCGCATCGCGGCGCTACGCAAGCGTGCGAAGGCATCGTTTGAGGCTCGCGAAGGCACCTCGCTGTCGTTCCTACCGTTCTTTATCAAGGCGACCACGGAAGCACTCAAGATGTACCCGAAGGTCAACGCCGAGATTAAGGGCAAGGAAGTTGAGTACTTCAACTACGAGCACATCGGAATGGCAGTTGACACCGAACGCGGCCTAATGGTTCCAGTTATCAAGGATGCTGGCGACTTGACGCTCTCGGGCATTGCCCGCGCGATCAACGACCTCGCTGCTCGCTCGCGTGACGGCCAGATCAAGCCGGAAGAGCTCTCTGGCGCAACCTTCACCGTTACGAACACCGGTGCGATCGGCGCGCTGTTTGACACGCCGGTACTCAACGCGCCGCAGGTCGGCATTCTTGGCGTTGGCCGGATCGTCAAGCGTCCGATGGTCATCAAGGATGCGGACGGCAACGAAACCATTGGAATTCGCTCCATGGTCTACCTTGCCCTCACCTACGATCACCGCCTCATCGACGGCGCTGACGCAGGCCGCTTCCTCACCGCGATCAAGAACCGCCTCGAAGAAGCAGAGTTTGAGGCCGAGCTTGGTCTCTAACCTCAACTAGCTATGGGGCAGTCCGATTATCATCGGGCTGCCCCATTTTTATGCTAGAACTAGTTTGTGTTGATTGCGCCAAAGCGCATTTGAGAAGCCTCCCCCTCAGCACTTAGAGCTGTTCAGGATCCATTGAGGTAACATCACTTACACGCCAAGGCGGGCCGGTGAACGTGAGCTTCAACCGACTAGCTGGCTGGACCTCAACCACCTCGCAGATATCTTCCTGACACCGCTCATGTTCGTTTTGGGTAAAAGTTGCCAGCACTTCTAACGGGGAGCATTCCACGACCTTCACATCTGTTACCGCAGTTGCTAGGTTTCGGATCTCTATTCCCGACTGCTCGATGCTCTCAATCAGCTCAGCATCTTTTTCAAAAACCTTGCTGCCGGTATCGACCACGGTCTCTAGTAGTGCTCTATCAGATGTCACTATCGCCCTATTTCGTTTTGTAGTCAGATCCGAGACGACCGACTGCGCCTCACCAGACGAAGGGCAATGGACCGCGGAGGTCTCCGCTTCCTCAACCGATGAGGCCACGGGCACTGGCGCCACCGGCCGGAGCCACCAAAAACCAAGCGTGGCCATACCTACAATCACAAGCGTTGAAGCAACCGCGATTCGCGCCCGCCCCTTTCTTCGTGCCCGCACATGCCGCCCTCCCGGACGCTCATTTAGAACCGTTTGCGCCATAGAGGTCTCTTGGCGTAGCAGCTCTCCCGCGTCCAGCATGGAAGCATCGGACTCCACCGCAAGCACAGCGCCTCCGTCGTATCCCTTAAGGTCTGGCGATTCCAAAACCTGTTCTATCGAGAGCCGAGTAGCGGGATTTGCGTCCAACGCCCTCTTCACAACCTCTCCAGAAAATCCCAGTTCGCGAGCTAGAGCTCCCCACGCCCAGACATCGGCTGCCAACGGGTTTGTACCCGGCTGACCCTTCAGCTTCTCCGGCGCAGCAAACCCGGGCGTGAAACCGGTACCCAGCAGGTGGTCAACCAGCACAGCCCCTGCGGTTCCCACAACCACGTTCGCACTTGAAACATCACCGTGAGCCAATCCCGCCTCGTGCAAATCCTTCAATCCTGAAGCGACGCTACGCAGCAGTGTGCGCACCCGATTCTTTGTATTAGCTCCAGGCAGTTGCATCCACTGGTTGAGTGGCACGCCCTCCACCAGCGAGGTGACAAGCCCAACTCGCGCCCCGTCGGGGACAACATCAATCAATCGCGCAACAAATGGACTTTCCAAGCGCGAGAGAGTCTCCAGACGTTCAGCAAGAGAGTCCGCCTCATCCCGTGCAACAAAACGGATCAGGCAGGCTTCACCGGTTTTTGTAGTTGCCTGCCATATCGTGCCCGAGGACGACACGGTGAACGGCTGAATAATTTCATAGCCCTTGATGCTCATGAGATAACTCAACCACATTACGCCAATCCCCTCACGCACAGGGGCGCGCCTGTGGATTACTTGCGGTAAGCTTGGAAAGCTCACGCGAAAGCGTGACGCCCATCTGCTTTTTACTCAATGGGGACCCCACTGTTTTTAGTGAGTGCCGCTTTGGCCGGTTGGATGAGTAAAAACCCGGGTGGGTAAGCAACTTCGAAATTTAGAACAATGCATTCATCCCCTTTTAGAGCGCTCGGACATTACCGGGTACTCCCCCAGCTAACGGGCTGGAAAACACTCGTAATCGCTTTTGCAGCAAGAGCCCCTTACGCAATGCTTCCCCTGGGTGTCATGACCGCAGTCACGGCCAGCACCGGATCCGTTGCACAAGGCGGCGCCGCCACGGCATCCACCGCAATCTCCACCGCAATCGCGGGACCTTTGATCGGTAAATGGGCTGACCGTAAAGGTCAGTTTTTGCCGCTACGGATACTCACTCCGATTAATGCTGCGGCGCTTCTACTTCTATTTCTTGCGGTACAAACCGCTACCGCTGGGCTTCCCCTGTTCCTTGCCTGCATGGCAGTAGGATTCACGTCTCTTCCCATCGGATCTTTCACCCGATCCCGCTGGATCCATCAGACCAACACGCCACGAGAACTCGGTGCGGCCCTATCGTATGAATCCATGGCGGATGAGCTCGTATTCGTACTTGGCCCCGCCCTCGTTGGTATTGCAGCCACAGCCGCATTCGAGTCCGCACCGCTATTCCTCGCATTCCTGCTGGTTGCAACCGCAGGAATCGCCTTCGCGCTCCTTGCTCCAAAAACAAAGCCGGCCGCGCAGGCCGCGGACAAACAGGGCCCTGGAGTTGGCAGAGTAATACTTGCCGTCACTCCCGCCATCATTGCCATGACCGGTATTGGAATGCTGTTTGGCACCACCCAAGCCGCAACCACGGTTCGGGCCGAACTGCTGGGACACCAAGGGATCGCTGGCCTCGTATACGCAGCAATGGGAGTCGGCTCTGCCCTCATGGCCATCTTGACCGTTGCCATCCCTGAACGTATAAACCTGCCCACTCGCCTGCTTATAGGTGGCCTGGGCATTGCGGCAGCGATGAGTCTGGTGGCACTAGCGGGCGACCTTGTATCGACTGCATTTCTACTAACTCTTGCAGGCTTCTTTATTGGCCCGGCGATGGTTACCGCATTCACCTTGGCGGAATCACTTGCTCCCCGAGGGGGCATAGCGATAGCGATGACGTCGATGCAATCATCAGTAGTAATTGGCGTCTCCATCGGGTCCAGCCTAGGAGGCATTATCGCCCAAAACTTCCATGACAAACCGACATTCTTAGCCTCGGCTGGAGCGGGAATCTTGGTTGCGTTGGTAGGCTTTATCCTGAACATTCGTCAGCTGTCCAAAAGAGGGTAAACTGGGGCCATCATGGCTAAAAAAGAAAACGAATCACGCACACCTGTTGCGGAGAGTAAACCGAAAAAGCGCCGGTGGTATCACAACCTCTACGACGCTTACAAGATCACCAAACGCACGTTCCCGTGGGTAAGCTGGCTGATCCTCGGAGCAACCATTGGTGTAATTGCCCTATTCGTGGTCTTGGGCATTTGGACGAAGATGAATATTTATATTCTCATCTTCTTGGCCGCCACGCTCGTCGCATTCGTGCCAATGGCTATCCTTGCGACACTCGTGAAGAAGGCAATGTACCGGCAGGTCTCCGGCACGATTGGTTCCGTTTATGCGGTGCTCTCGCAGATACGCAGAGGTTGGATAGTTACGCAAGAACCCATCGCCGCCAACCGAAACCAAGATATCGTTTGGCGTCTGGTTGGACGGCCCGGTGTTGTCCTCATTACCGAGGGACCAAACGCACGTGTTCGCGATCTTGTTGAGCGTGAGCGCAAACGGGCCCAAAGGGTTGTAACCAACGTTCCGGTACATGTCATTCACGTAGGCGAGGGCGAGAACCAAGTGAAGCTCGAGAAGCTTGAGGCTGAGCTGCGCAAGCTCCCCAAATCGCTACACCGTAAGGAAGTTCCCGAGGTTGCTAACCGCATTCAAGCCGTCTCCTCTATTGCCAAACAGGGAGGCATGCCTCACGGCGTAGATCCGACGAAGGTAAAAATGTCTCGGCGCGCACTGCGCGGGAAGTAATCTTTTTGGTAACTGAATATTTTTTATCTGCCGCCGAGAATCTCGGCGGCAGATAACTTTTCTGATGCGTATTACAAGTCACATCTAAATAAACATTCACCAGCTTGCATATTCATTCACCAATGGCGATACTTATACACGTTGAAAGCTTTACATATAGGAGTTTTGCCGTGAAGACACAAAAGATGCTCAGCATGGTTGCGGTAGCCACACTTGCTACTCTTTCCCTTGCAGCCTGCTCTGACCCAGACCAGCCCAGTGAAGAAGCGACTGCACCTTCCGATTCGGTTGCCAAGTTCTACGACATCGACTCGATTGAAACGCAGGCTGACATTGCCGCTCTCGTGCCCGAGGAAATCAAGGCTCGCGGCGAGCTCCGCAACGGCGCTTCAACCGACTACGCACCCGCAGAATTCCGCGACACCGACGGCCAAACTCCCATCGGTTACGATATTGAACTCGTCAAGGCACTAGCCAAAGTAATGGGCCTATCAGAAGGAACCACTACCCACGCTGAGTTTGCAACGATCATCCCCGCGCTGGGCACCAAGTTTGACATCGGTGCCTCTTCCTTCACCATCACGCCCGAGCGCATGGAACAGGTCAATATGGTTTCCTACGTTGAAGTAGGATCCTCCTACGCTGTAAAGGCCGGTAACCCGTCTGGATTTGATCCAAGCAGCCCGTGTGGCAAGACCATTGGCGTTCAAACCGGTACCTACCAGCAAACCTACGTAACCGACCTATCCGCCGAGTGCGAGGCAAAGGGCGAAGCCGCTATCAAGATCATGCCTCACGACCTCAACACCGATAACGTGACGAAGCTTGTGGGCGGCCAATACGACGCGGTGCTGTCAGACTCGACAATCACAGGTTGGGCAATCGAATCGACGAATGGCCAGCTTGAGCAGGTGGGCGAAGTAATCGAGTCCGAACCGCAAGGCATTGTCATTAACAAGGAGGATGCTGCTCTTACCGAAGCCGTACAGAAGGCACTGCAATACCTCATGGACAACGGCATTCTCGAGGACATCTTGAACCTCTATGGAGCCGGCGACGCGGCACTTTCTAAGGCCGAGGTAAACCCGGGTAAGTAATCCATGGATAACGTAAACCTAATCCACCCCCGGCCGGTACCCCGGCC
>NZ_JRMU01000007.1:0-110677 GCF_000758775.1 Actinomyces sp. S4-C9
GGCCGGTACCCCGGCCGGGGCGCTGGCTATCCGCAGCAGTAGTAGCCATCCTCGCCGCAATGGCGATCAACTCCCTGGTTACAAATCCTAACTTCCAGTGGCCCGTTGTTGGACAATGGCTCTTTTCTAACACGATCATGACGGGCGTGTTCTACACGCTGATCCTCACCATTATTTCCATGACGGTTGGCACCATTCTGGCGATCACCATGGCAATCATGCGCCAATCACCAAACCCCATCCTGCGTTACGTCGCGTGGTTCTACATCTGGTTCTTCCGTGGCACCCCGATCTACACGCAGCTGATCTTCTGGTCGCTACTTCCCACGCTCTACCCGCGCCTATCACTTGGTATTCCTTTTGGCCCGGAGTTTGTTTCTTTCGAAACCGCAACCGTGTTTACCGCGTTCTGGATGGCGATTGTAGGCCTGTCCCTAAACGAGGGCGCTTACCTGGCAGAAATCATCCGCTCCGGTCTTAATGCTGTGGACAAAGGACAGTGGGAGGCAGCTACCGCGCTCGGCATGAAACGCGGCCAAATTCTGCGCCGCATCATTTTGCCCCAAACCATGCGGGTAATCATTCCGCCGATTGGCAATGAGACGATCTCCATGCTGAAAACCACCTCTTTGGTGGCGGCTATCCCGTTCACGCTCGAACTTACCTGGGCAGCGCGTGACAAGGGCATCCAGCTGTTCGCCCCCGTTCCACTGCTCGTAGCAGCCGCCATCTGGTACCTGTTCATCACCTCCGTCCTCATGATCGGACAGATGTATCTGGAGCGCTACTTCGGTAGGGGCTTCGACGAGCAAGCGGGCAAGAATGCAAAAAGGAAGCCAACCAAGCAAGATCTCATTGGCAGTGCACAAACCACGCAGAACAACCCATTTATGGACGTGACACCATGACAGCAATGATTGAGATCAAAGACGTACACAAGTTTTTTGGCGACCTCCACGTGCTCAAAGGTGTCGACATGACCGTGGACAAAGGCGAAGTGTGTGTGCTTCTCGGCCCCTCCGGGTCCGGTAAATCGACTCTTCTTCGCTGTATCAATGGGCTGGAGAAGATCTCCGCTGGCCGCGTCTACCTCGAAGGCGAACTCATGGGCATGCGCGAGGTTGAGCGCCGCGGCAAAATCGAGCTCCACGAGCTACGCGACAAGCAGGTGACCGCGCAACGCTCACGCATTGGCATGGTTTTCCAACGCTTCAACCTGTTCCCGCACATGACGGCCCTCGAAAACGTCATGGAAGGCCCCGTGCAAGTTCAGCGCGTACCAAAAGAGCAGGCAAAAGCTGAAGCTTTGGAGCTCCTTACGCGCGTTGGGCTGGCCGACCGGACGGACCACTACCCTGCCGAGCTCTCCGGAGGACAACAACAACGCGTAGCCATTGCTCGCGCTCTGGCAATGAAACCTGAGCTCATGCTGTTCGATGAGCCCACTTCCGCCCTCGACCCCGAACTTGTGGGCGAAGTTTTGGAAGTTATGAAAGACCTCGCAAAAGACGGCATGACGATGGTGGTTGTCACCCACGAAATTGGCTTCGCCAAAGAGGTGGCGGACCACCTCGTGTTCATGGATGACGGCAAGATCGTCGAAGAAGGCGATGCTCGCACCATCATCGAAAACCCGCAGCACCCCAGGGCGCAAGAGTTCTTTGGCAAAGTCCTCTAAGATCCTCGATCTGATACAACAAAACCCGGTGGCTTTTCTACGCGCCACCGGGTTTTGTTGTTTAGTTAGATCGCAACCCTGATTCCTTTGGGACCACCGGGCCACCGGTCAACTCATAGGAATCCAACGGCCTATCCGACCAGGTCACTGCCTGCCATGAGGCTCTATCTTGCATCCAGTTTTGGTCCGTGCCCTTCCATTCCAACACGGTGGTTGCAGCGTTTTCCATAGGATAGCGGGCCACCAGCTCGCGGTTATAGTCCCCCGACAGCGTTGCAGAGATCACGCGAATAATAGCCCCGTGAGCTACTAAAACCACTGTTGCCTCGGGCCCGAACTCCTCACGAGCCAAGCTCAGCGCCTCGGTGATTACCGAACCGAAGCGCGCCCGCGTCTGCCAGCCGTCCTCGCCGCCTGGCATTTGCCAGTCAAGGTCTCCATCGATCCACGCGAGTACCGCACTCAAATAGGTGCGAATATCTTCGCCCTTTGTAGACATCTCGATGTCGCCAGCAATCACCTCTCGGATACCCTCACGTACCAACGGTGTCAGCCCGTACTTTTTTGCCAGCGGAGCTGCTGTTTGCAAAGTCCGGTTCAGCGGCGAAACGTAAATCACCGACGGTTTTGACCCCACGAGTTGCTCAAAATTATCCGCCAGCTCCTCAGCTTGTGCCGCGCCCACCTCATCGAGATCAGCACCGGGCATCGCGGTATCTAGAGCATGCGAAATATTGGAAGGAGTCTGGCCATGACGAACCAAAACGAGACGCAATTATCCTCCTAGAGATAACCTTCTTCTGAAAACTAGCTTTCTTTACCAGTGAAACCAGTAGAGATTGCGCTGAGCGCTGCAGTCAGCTCGGTGGGCACAACCCACACCTTCGAGCCCTCGCCCTTCGAAAGCTCTGGAAGCATCTCCAAATACTTGTATGCGAGCAACTTCGGATCAGCATCACCGCGGTGAATAGCTTCAAACACCTGCTGGATGGCGCGGGCCTCACCCTCAGCTTCAAGCACTCGAGCCTGCGCGAAACCCTCCGCACGAAGGATCTCAGACTGCTTTTCACCCTCGGCTTTCAAAATCTGCGACTGGCGTACACCCTCCGCAGTCAAAATAGCGGCACGCTTATCACGCTCCGCGCGAAGCTGCTGCTCCATTGCCTGCTGAATCGAGGGTGGCGGATCAATCGCTTTCAGTTCAACGCGATTAACTCGAATACCCCACTTACCGGTGGCCTCATCCAACACACCGCGCAAGCGCGAGTTAATGTCATCGCGGGAAGTTAGCGTCTGTTCGAGGTCCAGCGATCCAATCACGTTACGAAGCGTTGTAACCGTGAGCTGTTCGATTGCTGAAATATAGTTCGCAATCTCATACGTTGCACTACGCGGATCGGTCACCTGGTAATAGATGACAGAGTCAATCGAAACAACCACGTTATCCGCTGTGATCACCGGCTGCGGCGGAAACGAGGTTACCTGCTCGCGCAAATCAACCTGCGAGGCGACACGATCGATGAACGGAACAATGAGATGCAAACCTGCGTACATTTCCGTGTGGAAACGACCGAGGCGCTCAACTACAAGTGCGCGCGACTGCGGGACAACGCGGATTGCCCGCACGACAATCACGACCACCAGCAGTAGCAAAACTATAGCTGCATAAGGCATGGGTGCCTCCTAAAAGATCAGGATTTCAAATCTACAACGGCAGTAGCCCCATCGATCTCAGTGACGATGACGCTCGTACCAACGGGAATCTCCCCAACATTCGTGCGCGCCGACCAGATTTCACCGTCCAGGCGGATCCTGCCATCGTGCTGATCAACAGGCTCCAGCACTGTAGCGGTTTGTCCCACCAGAGCGCGAACATTGGTTTGAATATTTGGAGTGTGACGTTCCATGAACGACTTGGCCCACGGCCGCACCAACAGTAGGAGTAGGACGGCCACCACGCTAAACGCGACCAGCTGCACCACCAGATCAAAACCGGCGTAGGAAATCAAGCCCGCAGCAACAGCTGCAAACGCAAGATTTATGAAAATAAAATCGACGGTTAGAACTTCGACCACGCCAAGACCAAGCGCGATAACAAGCCACCAAGCAAGGGTCATATGCAATCCTTAGCTATCTAGTAATCTGCCCTAGCACTCCACCGACCATCAGTAGAAGAGACTTTTAGCGGCAATCCGAACGCCGAGGACACAACGTCATCAACAAGGACCTCTTCAATCGGCCCAGCCGCAACAATCGAACCTGCGTTCATTAGCGCTGCGTGGGTGAAGCACCGCGGAATCTCTTCAACGTGATGGGTTACCAAGATCATGGCGGGAGCATTCTTATCTTTACCGATCTCCTCCAACGCCATCATCAGCAATTCACGAGCGCCAAGATCTAAGCCCGCCGTTGGCTCGTCAAGAATAAGAACCTCCGGATCTGCCATCAACGCACGGCAAATCAATACGCGCTGGCGCTCCCCCTCGGAAAGAGTACTAAAGCGCCTCTCTGCCAGATAGCCCACTCCCATGATGTGAAGCAGATCCGAAGCGCGGCTCAGATCCTGTTCCTCGTACTCTTCTCGACCACGGAAAATCTTGCCGTAAAGCGCGGAAAGCAACAGGTCTATAACTGCGAGCTTGCTACCCACAAGGTGTTCTTCCCCCGAGCTTGCCATCCCCACGATCGTACGAAGATCCTTCAGATCCACGCCGCCAAGCCGGTAGTCAAGCACCTTCGCAGTGTGCTCCGAATCTGGCGAAATGGAAGGGAATACCCGACCGGTAAGTAGATTCACAAGCGTCGTTTTGCCAGCGCCGTTAGGGCCTAAAATCACCCAGTTTTCACCGGCATTAACCGTCCACGTGACATCTTTCAAAATCGGATTGTTATCGCGACGCACTTCGACATTATGCAAATCTACAACGTGTTCCATGTAATAAATCTTACCTTGCAACGGTTCTGCGCGCGGCACGAGATTGCCCGGACCGATACAGCGTTCGGTCCGGGCAAAAGGGCTTAGAAGCTAGCCTTGCAAAATCTTCTTGTACAACTCAACGGTGCGCTCACCGATGGTTGTCCAGGCGAACTGTTCCTCTGCCCTGCGCCTACCGGCCTGCCCCATTTTTGCGGCCAGCTCCGGGTTTTCCAATAGCTTCGTTAGCCGCTCAGCCAGATCAGCGTGGAATTGCTTCGGATTGAGCGGGGTTCCCGTACCGTCCTGCTTTTGCTCTATTGGCACGAGGTATCCCGTCTCACCATCAACAATCACGTCTGGAATGCCTCCGGTAGCGGTACCCACCACGGGGAGGTTCACAGCCATGGCCTCCAGGTTCACAATGCCAAGCGGCTCATAAATCGAGGGAGTCACAAAAACTGTTGCGGCATCGAGAATCGCTACGAGTTCAGCACGCGGGAGCATATCCGTAATGAAGAATACTCGATCGCGCTCTGCCCGTAGTTCATCTACCAAACCGGTGACCTCATCCATAAGTTCCGGAGTGTCAGGCGCTCCAGCGCAAAGCACAATCTGTGCATCCTTAGGAATGTCGCGTAGTGCACGAAGCAGGTGCGGAAGACCCTTCTGCCTCGTAATACGGCCCACGAATACCACGGTAGGAATTGACGGATCAATGCCCAGGCGCTCAAGCGTCTGGCGAGCCGCCTCCTTTTCTTCATCCGTCTTCGGTTTTGCCCACTCGTCCAAATCAATACCGTTGTGAATTACGTGCACGCGATCGGGATCAATGTTCGGGTAAGACCTCAAAATATCTGCTCGCATACCGTTCGAAACAGCAATGATGCCATCGGCAGCCTCATACGCGGTCTTTTCTGCCCAGGACGACAGGTTGTATCCACCGCCAAGTTGCTCTGCTTTCCACGGACGGAGCGGCTCAAGCGAGTGCGCTGAGATCACGTGCGGGACTTCGTGCAAGAGTTTGCCGAGGTGACCGCCAAGATTGGCATACCACGTATGCGAATGCACCAGATCAGTACCCTCCACACCGCTGGCCATTTGCAGGTCTACGCCAAACGTTCGAAGCGCGCTGTTCGCGCCCTCTAACTCAGGAAGGTAGCTGTAACCGGTAACGCCATCCTCACCACCAGGCTCGCCGGGAGTGCGCGGGCCGTCAAACGTGTGGACACGCAAATCCACCATCGGCCTTAGCACTCGAGCTAGCTCATTCACGTGCACACCAGCACCACCGTAAATATTTGGCGGATACTCGCGGGTAAGCAAATCAACGCGCATATTAACCATCCCTTAGATTTAACGAAACGAGTGAACAATATTCGCTATCCCCACAATATCGAAGCGAATGTGCTGACGAGAGCGGTTCGTCACGGATACCCTTAAGACATGGCTAAACACGTACTTGCAATTGTTCTTGCTGGCGGCGCAGGCAGCAGACTTCGCCCCCTCACCGACGACCGCGCAAAGCCGGCCGTACCTTTTGGCGGACATTTCCGCCTCATTGACTTCGCACTGTCAAATATTGTGAACTCCGGTTACTTGCGGATCGTGGTTCTAACTCAGTACAAGTCTCACTCCTTGGACCGTCACATAACCAAAACGTGGCGCATGTCCACTCTTCTTGGCAACTACGTGGCACCCGTCCCCGCCCAACAGCGACGTGGCGAGCACTGGTACCAGGGATCGGCTGACGCCATCTACCAGTCCCTCAACACCATCGAGGATGAACGCCCCGACTATGTGGTAATCGTTGGTGCGGACAACATTTACCGCATGGACTTCTCGCAGATGGTGGATCACCATATTGCGTCTGGCCTTCCGTGCACCGTTGCAGGTATTCGCCAGCCGCTCGAGCTCTCCCCCTCTTTCGGCGTAATCAAATCCGAAAATGGTCGCGTAACCGAGTTCTTGGAAAAGCCTGAGACTACCGAGGGCCTACCGGATGACCCGAACAGTTTCCTGGCCTCCATGGGCAACTACGTGTTCACCACCGAAGCGCTGGTGAAAGCCTTGCGCGAGGATGCGCAGAACCCCGACTCCAACCATGATATGGGCGGTGACCTCGTCCCCTGGTTCGTGAAGAACGGCGGTTGCGGCGTTTATGACTTCATCGACAACGTGGTTCCCGGATCCACTGAACGTGACTGTGACTACTGGCGAGACGTTGGTACTCTCGACGCGTTCTATGACGCGAACATGGATCTGATTTCGGTTCACCCGATATTCAACCTCTACAACCTCGAGTGGCCAACCCTGACGCAAATCCAGGGACACCTTCCCCCGGCCAAGTTTGTGTATTCCGAAACAAGCCGCCTCGGACACGCCCTCGACTCGTTCATTTCCCCGGGCGTAATCATCTCCGGTGGCGAGATTATTCACTCAATTCTCTCCCCCGGCGTATACGTACACTCTTGGGCCAGAATCCTGGACTCCGTGGTGATGGATGGATGTCGCATCGGCCGCAACGCTATCGTTTCGAAAGCCATCTTGGATAAGAACGTGATCGTCGAAGATGGAGCCGAAGTGGGCGTCGACCTGGACTATGACCGCGAGCGCGGCCTAACAGTTACAGAGTCTGGTATCACCGTGGTGCCTAAGGGCTATGTGATCAAGAAGAAGGCGTGAGCGTAAAAGTGGTGGAGAGCGAAATGCTCTCCACCACTTTTATGTCTTGATATGCGGGCCACCTATGAGGGTCCAGCCGCTGCTATGTGGATCGTCCTATCAGATAGGCCCGGCTACTTTTTGCGCTGATCCCACTTTTCTTGCTGGCGATCCATAAAATTGGATTTTGACTTCACTGCTTCGCCCGGTGATGCGCCACCTGCTTCAGTGGGAATCGCGATCATGAGTACGCCGAAAAGCATCAGGGTAAAGCCAACTACGCCAAGCAAAACGGCTAGCCACGTGGGACCAACCGAGATGCCTACCAACGGAAGGATCAATCCAACCATGGCTAAAACTATGCCCGTAGCAACTCGGCGAGGAGAATACGTTTTACGTACTCGAATAGCCTTAGGCGCTGACTGCGAAGACATGGTCGATGCGAGATCTGGATCTTGGATGCGAAGCTCGCGTTCCATTTGCTCGAGGATCTGACGTTCCTGGTCTGAAAGTGCCATTTTTCACCTCCGTGTCATCGCTAAAACGATCAGCTCTGATTGTCTAGTCCAATACTAAAGTGTGACCGCGGCATTTACTAACTGAAGTTGCGGGCAACGATTATTCACGGTTCGGTTTTAGTGCCGCCAGTATCATCTCCGCGAGGTCGTTTTTCAATCAAAGTGGCGGGGCGCAACGCATCGATTCCAAACTTCTCCTTAACCGCATCCATGGTTCGCTCCGCTGTTCTGGCCTTGCCATCATCGTCTAGTGTGACCGCGACTCCCTGCGCCCTCTCCTGCAGGTTTTCGGTACGCACTCCGATCAGGCGCACACCTCCATTTGGTACTCCATATGCGCGAAACAGATTGCGCGCCGCCCTCGCTATGTCCATGCCTACATCTGTTGGACTCGATAAAGTTTGTGACCTCGTGGCCGTGTGAAAGTCAGCTGCGCGCACCTTGATAGCCACAGTCCGCGCAACCATTTTGGCTGCGCGCAAACGCCTCGCATTGTCGTGAGATTGTTCGAGGAGAACCTGCTCTAAGATCTCAGGATCTGAAATATCTTCCCCAAAGGTGGTTTCTGTACCTATCGACTTTTCTGGGCGGTGCACGTGCACCTTGCGCGGGTCGATCCCCCACGCGAGGTCATGTAGCCGCCTCGATGAAGCTACGCCGAGAAGCTTATCCAAACGCGTGAGGGAATAATTCGCAAGGTCAGCCACCGTGTCTATGCCGTTTAGGGAAAGCACCTGCTGAGTTCGCCCTCCCACACCCCACAGGGCGCCAACTGGTAGCTCGTGCAAGAAGTCAACCGTTCGATCTTGCGGAATGAGCAAAACACCATCGGGCTTAGCATGACTCGACGCAATTTTTGCAACCGACTTGATATTGGAAATACCTACGGAAGCTACCAGACCGATCTCGCCTCGAACGCGCTCGCGAATCAGCTCCGCGATCATTGTTGGTCTTCCTAACCGGCGAACCGACCCGGAGACATCAAGAAACGCCTCGTCAATACTAATCTGCTCCACAGCCGGAGTGACGGAACGCAAAATCTTCATAACCCGAGCCGAATACTGCGAATACACTTCCCTGCGGCCGGGCACCACAACCGCCCCGGGAGCCCGGCGACGCGCCTGCGCCATCGGCATTCCCGCATGTACCCCAAGAGCTCGCACATCATACGTTGCGGAGGTAACGACGCCTCGATTACCCCGACCTCCGACAATGAGTGGCTTGCCCCGCAAGGCGGGATCTTCCAATACCTCCACCAGTGCGAAAAAGGAATCCATGTCAACGTGCAAAATATTGCAACCAGTATCATCACTACCCCAGTCCCGCTTCGCAGCGGCGGAACGTGGCGCCTTCGACATGGCCCTCCCTCAAAATGTTGTAACGTCTACAGCATGGCGAAAAAACGCGGCGTCCAAAACCATGAGGCCGAAAAGCTCACTCTCAAGAATGGACTAACTTTCGAGGCTGGCGGAACCGAAGTTGAAATCGTTGTCGACCAACAACTCGCAACCGTCTACCTGGACACCTACGAATCTTCTTCTATCAACCTACTCGATCCAACACTGCTTGAGTTCGAATACATGCAGCAAATGACCGCGGCCATCGACGCATTTATGCCCGGCCGCCCTCTCGAAGCCCTCCATCTGGGAGGCGCCGCATGCGCCCTTCCACTCGCATGGCATCACCTGCGACCCGGATCAAAACAAACCGTGGTGGAACTAAACGGGCAGCTCTCTACCGCTATGCGTGAGCTTTTTGACCTTCCGCGCGCCCCGCACCTCAAAATTCGCGAGGGTGAAGCCTTCCAAGAAGTTCAAACCATGCGCCCCGAACGCTTCGACGTCCTCGTGCGCGACGTTTTCACCGGCGCGCAAACCCCCACGCCTTTACGCACGCTTGAGTTCTACCAAAAAGCCCACGAGGTACTTCGGCCCGGCGGACTCCTTCTTGTCAACTGCGTGCACGGGGGCGGTGGAGATGATGCGCGCAACGACCTTTCCGCAGCGCTCGCAGTTTTCAGCCACGTCTCTACCATCACCGAAGGGCGCATCTTCACCGGAGGCAGGCGTGGAAACGTGGTCATCGTTGCCTACAAACCCGCGGATCCGGACGAGGACGTCGCCTTGAAGTGGAGCGAACTACAGCGCCTCATCCGCCGCCTCCCCCTCACCCCGCGTTTCTTCAGCAAGAAAGACAGCGCGCACTGGGCCCGCAACGCGCCAATACTAAAGTTGCGGTAGGGCCCAGCCCTACCGCAACTATCAAAATAAACATCGCGTTTCGCACGCAGGCTACAGGCCGCGAGAACTACGCTTCTTTCTCCCACGGTTTCGGGGCGCGATGCCGCGGCTTTGGAGCCGACGTATCTTCCTCTACCTGCACGGGCGCATCAATATTCTCGGTGCGCGCCAAAAACTGTTCGATAGTGGCCGCCAATGCATCTGCATCTACAACCTGGTCAGAATCCGTGACCGACTCGCCAGAGCCAAACACAAAGTCAGACGGCGTAGGGAAACTGCCGATCTTCTTCACCGAGTCGTCAATCTCCTCGTCATATTGTTGCTCTAGCTGACCTACCAAGCCAACTACTTCCTCGCTTTCTACTACGAGATTAGCGAGCTGGTCATTCACGACCTGGGTACTAGCTTCAATATTGCCGGTAGGCAGCGTGAGACCAAACACTGACGACATGCGTTCAAGCAAAGCAAGGGAAGCCTGCGGGTACTCCATGTTCGCCATGTAGTAAGGCACAGCTGCGAGGAACGACACGCCCTCGATCCCCTCTTGAGACAAAGAATGCTGCAAGAACGTGTTTATCGACGACCGGAACTGCATCGGTCCGCCCGCAAGCTTTGGCTGTCCTCCAACCAAATCAGCATCCGTAGACTGCAGGTGCACCATAGTTGGGCGGGTGTGTGGCACCGCCGCCGGCATGCCTGTTAGCGAAACCAAAATCTCCACCCCGGCCTCGCGCGCAAACTCTGCGACCTCACCCGCAAACGCCTGCCACTTCGTGTCAGGCTCCGGCCCGTGCAGCAGCAAAATGGGCGTTCCCTTGTCATCTTGCACAAGGTCAATGGCGATCTGGGGCACGTCGACAGCGCTAACATGCCAATTGTCTATAGTCACCGTCGGACGGGTAGAGCGGTAATCCAGCAAGCTGTCCGCATCAAACGTAGCAACGCGCGTAACCGGCAAAGACGCAAGCATCTGAGAAACCACCAGACCGCCGGCATCCCCAGCATCCGTTGAGCCAACAAGGTGGCTGAGCAAAATCGGAGCATGGAAATTCACATCCGGCTCAAAATTCAGCAACTCAAAATCCCTATTACCCAACATTGCCCTCCTTCCTTCTTGACGACCCTAGACCTAAGCCTAGCAACTGCCACCAAAAATCGTTTCCACAAACTACTAACGCGTTTGGCCCGCGAATATTCCCCGATAACTGACACACAAGTTTAGCTAAACGCGTAAATGACGAAGCCCACGCCTCAACAGAGGGAATTAAGTCGAAAATAGCTCCAAATTGAGTGATAATTATCTAACGCCCAAATCAGCACCAGGTAAGGACATCGCGTTGCAATCTGATGCCTTGAACGAGGAACTTCGCAAAGAACAAGACTTCGTAGACACCGCCTACGAAGTTCTCGACGAACTGCGCAAACGCTACCGCGAACACCAGCGCACTGCAGAAGCCTCAAAATGGCGTAACACGCCACAAGCCCTTACCGAACGCGACGCATTTGCCGCGCACTGGGGAGACGAAGCCAGCCGCCTCGAATCCATCGTAGACGGACTCGTTTTTGGACGCATCGACAACACCGATGATTCCACTCACTACATTGGACGCATCGGGCTACGTGACCAGGGCGGGGACCAAATTCTTATCGACTGGCGTGCCCCAGCCTCGCGTCCCTTCTATCAAGCCACCGGCGCTAACCCGCAGGGCGTGGTACGGCGCCGCCACATCCGCACCCGTGGCCGCGCCGTGATAGGCGTTGAAGATGAACTGTTAAACACAGATTCCAAACCCGATGGCAAGCTAGTTTTTCAAGGCGAAGGCGCCCTCATGCAAGCGCTATCTGAAGCGCGAGATGGACAAATGTCCGACATTGTATCCACCATTCAGGCCGAGCAAGACGCCATCATTAGGCGAGGATCAGACGGCCTGCTCGTGATCCAAGGCGGCCCGGGCACGGGCAAAACCGCCGTCGCACTACACCGCGCCGCCTACCTGCTCTACGCTGAGCGCGCCCGTCTAGAAAGCTCCGGCGTGCTCATCGTAGGCCCCTCCAACATTTTCTTGCGCTACATAGACCAGGTACTGCCCTCTCTTGGTGAAAATGGCGTTGTGTCCACCACTATCGGACGTCTCCTGCCCGGTTATTCCGCGATCGCCCAAGATTCCTCCCAAGCGCGTGAGATCAAGGGACGCATGGCGTGGGTGGACATCGCAAAACGCGCGGTGCGCAGCTTCGAGCGCGTCCCCAACGACACTCCGCTTAGCATTGCTTCCTACCGCGTGACCCTGCGATCCGAAACTGTTAAAGCCGCCCGTGCATCTGCCCGCCGATCAGGTAAACCGCACAACGAGGCGTGGGAGGGCTTTGCACTCGAACTGATGGATGATCTTGCCCGCCAGATGAACGAGCAGGTGGGTGCGAGCGAGCACCTCTCGTGGTATCACGACTACATTCGCGGATCCAAGGAAGCGCGCCGCGCAATCAACCTTGCCTGGCTCCCCGTCTCCGCCCTTCAAGTGTTAGAAAAGCTGTACGCGAACGAAACATTCCTTGAACAAATGGCACCGGAGCTGACCGAAAGTGAGCGAGCTACGATTCGTCGCCTTCGAGGATCAGCGCTAACCGAAAGCGACATTCCCATCCTCGACGAGCTAGAAGAATTGCTTGGAGCACTACCGTCAGCCTCCGCGAGCGCGAACGCCCGCGAACAGGCACGCAAGCGAGAAATCGATGCGGCCGGTGAAGCCATCGCCGCCATGGGACTTGGCCACGGGATGGTGTCTGCCTCCATGCTTGCCGAACGTGCAGCCGGCGAAGGCTCCGACCTTACGCTCAGCCAACGCGCCCTACGTGACCGCACGTGGGCCTATGGCCACGTGATCGTCGATGAAGCCCAAGAGTTAAGCCCGCTAGCGTGGAACTCACTCCTGCGTCGCTGTCCTTCACGTTCTTTTACCGTGACCGGAGACCTCGACCAGCGATCCTCCATCGACCGCGCAAAGTCTTGGAGCGACGTCCTTGGCCCCGCCATGCGTGCATACCAGGGCGAAGAGATCCTCACGGTGTCTTACCGCACTCCGGCCGCAATCCTCGACCGCGCCAATGCGTTAATGGATGAGCTTGGCACGCCTGCGCACTATCCCCTCGTGGCTGCAAGAGACGTGGTTGACGCGTACGCGAAAACAACGACCGGTGGTAGCGTCCAAGAACTCCAAGCCGTTGTCAAGGCCGAGGACGCGATGCTTAGCAAACGGGTAGGCGCAGGAAACGGTCGGATTGCAGTCATTGCCTCCCCTACCAGTATTCGCCATCTGCGCGAAGCCTGTGGATGGGGTTCGAGCCTGGATGAGCGCATCTGCCTAATCACCCCGGTTGAGTCCAAAGGCCTGGAGTTCGACACCGTGATCCTGTGGGAACCAAACGAGATCATCGCTGATTCCCTCGGAGACATCTATGTGGCCCTCACGCGCCCAACCTACCGGTTGCACGCAGTCTCATCCTTGCCACTTCCAAATGCACTCGTATAACGTCCATCTTTCGGCACTTTCTGTCAACCGGTTTCTTAAAGTGTCAAGATAGGAACATGAGACGCGCACTTCTACTTGAAAACCCCCATGCGGTGGCCAAAGAAATTCTTGCGGCCCACGACATTGAAGCTGTTTTCCACACCGGAGCCATGGATGAGGACGAACTCGCATCCGCACTCAAAGACTTCGAAATCCTGGGCATCCGTTCCAAAACCAACGTCACTGAAAAGGTGCTGAAAGCAAACCCGCAGCTGTGCACAATCGGCGCATTTTGCATCGGCACTAACCAAATAGATGTCAAGCAAGCGTCTGCACAGGGCGTCACCATTTTCAACGCGCCCTATTCAAACACGCGGTCAGTAGTTGAACTAGCCATCGCGGAAATCATTGCCCTCACGCGCCGACTAACCGTTCGCAACTCTCTGCTTCACAAGGGAGTTTGGGATAAGTCAGCCACGGGATCCCACGAGATTCGCGGCCGCACGCTCGGCATTATTGGCTACGGAAACATCGGCACGCAGCTTTCGGTACTTGCTGAGGCTCTGGGCATGAAAGTCATTTTCTACGACATCGCAGAAAGGCTTGCCCTTGGCAACGCCCAACCTATGGCGACTATGGAAGCGGTGCTTCGCGAAGCCGATATCGTCTCGCTGCACGTGGATGGTTCGCCGCAAAACACCGCTATGCTTGGCAAACGCGAATTCGACATGATGAAGCCAGGATCCCTGTTCATCAACCTGTCGCGCGGATTCGTATCCGATATTGACGACCTTGTAGAGGCCCTGGAAAGCGGCCATCTTGCCGGAGCCGCAGTGGATGTCTTCCCGGCTGAGCCCAAAAAGAACGGTGACCCATTCTCAAGCCCGCTTGTAGGCATGGATAACGTTATCCTCACGCCGCACGTAGGCGGATCTACAGAAGAGGCACAGCTAGACATTGGCCGCTTTGTTGCCAACAAGATCGTGGACTACGTGAGGTCTGCATCCACCGACATGTCGGTAAACATGCCGAACCTCGTCCTGTCTCCATCGCAGTCCTCCCGCTACCGTGTTGCACTCATTCACCGCAATACGCCGGGCGTGCTTGCCCTGGTGAACCAAACATTTGCCGAGCACGGCGCAAACATCAACGGTCAGATTCTTGGCACCAACGCAGGCATCGGTTACGCGATTACCGACATTTCTTCCGAACTTCCAATCGAAGCTGTTCGGTCTATCGATGAAATGGACGACACGATCCGCATGCGCGTGTTGCGTAGACCAACGCAAGATGTAGCCCCTGCGGCAAACGCTTAGAAGACAAACCAGTGGGGCGGGATTATTCTCCCGCTCCGCTGTTCTTTTGCTCGTTTCATCTCAAGCTCAACCCAAAGTTACGGTAACGTAAGTAGAGACAGTGTTGGCAAGGAAGTTGAGCAATAATGAATCTGACTGAACAGCTACGTAAACGGTATCCGGCAGGCGTCGCCTACACCGTACCCGAAGCGACCCAAACTTTGCCCGAGGTATTGTTTGCCACGGCCGAGCGATACCCGAACCGGATTGCCCTCGACTTCCTCGGCGCCACAATGACCTATGCTCAATTGGCTCGTAAAGTGCGCCAGGCCGCACGGGTATTCACCCGTAGCGGGGTGAGGCGCAACGACCGTGTAGGCATCACCCTTCCAAACTGCCCGCAGCATGTCATAGCAGTATTTGGCGCCCTCACCATTGGCGCGATCGTTGTGGAGACCAACCCGCTTGCCCCCAAAGCGGAGCTATCTAGCCAACTTCGCGACGCCGGTTGCGACGTGTTGGTGATTTGGGAAAACTCTCTCAAGTCAATCGACATAGAAAGTGTTGCTCCCCACCACGTATTTACCGTCAACCTAACCAAAGCACTGCCTTTTGGGCCGCGCATGCTAATCAACATGCCGATCGCCGCCGCCAAGCGTAAGAAAGCGCAAATGAGTGCTAAAACCCCAAGCTGGACCAAAGATTTCGACGCTACTGTTAACAATGTTGTTCCGCTCCGTTCAGCTCCTGCAGCTCAGATCGACGACGTCGCTGTCCTCATGCACACAGGAGGCACAACGGGCGTACCGAAAGCCTCAATGCTCACGGAGCGCTCGATCGTTTCCAACATGATGCAATCACGAGCCTGGGTCACCCCTCTACACGACGGCTCCGAAGTTTTCTACGTTATTCTCCCCCTATTCCACGCCTACGGATTCACCATTGCGATGTGCTCGGGAATACTACTCGGCGCGACCCTTGCACTTTTTCCCAAATTTGACGTGGACATGGTTTTAGACGCCCAAAAGCGCCTTCCTTGTACGTTCTTCGTTGGCGTTGCACCCATGTTTTCAAGGCTTCTTGCCAAAGCAGAACAAACTAATGCTGACCTAACCTCCATCCAATTCACGCTCTCTGGAGCCATGCCCTTATCGAAGGAACTTGCAGCGCAGTGGGAGCAGGCCACCGGTGGCTACATGATTGAAGGCTACGGTATGACCGAATCATCACCCGTAGCCGTAGGCTCCCCACTCTCTTCAGCGCGTCGTCCCGGCACGCTCGGCCTGCCTTTCCCCTCGACGCAGGTGCGAATCGCAGACCAAGACAATCTCGACGTCGACGTTGCTGAAGGCGAAATTGGCGAGCTGCTCATCCGCGGACCGCAAGTGTTCAAAGGCTATTGGAACAACCCAGAAGAAACCGAAACTGCTTTCCATAACGGTTGGCTACGCACCGGGGACCTGGTCCGCGTTGAAGACGGCTTCATTGTCATGTCCGATCGCAAAAAAGAACTCATTATTTCCGGCGGCTTCAACGTATTCCCATCCCAAGTAGAAGATGCGGTGCGGGGAATGCCAGGCGTTGATGACGTTGCCGTTGTGGGATTGCCAGAAGCTCAACGCGGCGAGGAAGTAGTTGCCGCGCTCATTCTTGAAGCCGGCGCCACCGTCACGCTCGACGACGTGCGCAAATGGGCAGAAAAATCACTAGCGCACTACGCGCTCCCCCGTCGCATCGTAGTAATGAGCGAGCTACCCCGCTCGCAAATCGGCAAGGTCATGCGTCGCAAAGTTCGCGAATACCTTGAAGAAGCAGGCGAAAAACTCGACTTTCCCAGCCAGGATCTAGTTGGACAACTACGGGAGGGCGCCGCCGTTGCCTCAACGGAGCTGAAGGCCCTCTCAGAACGTTTGGAGTCCCAAACTAAAGAAGCCGCGGATCGCCTGCGTGAACGCGTTGAGAACCTGACTTCTCCATCCACCGATGAGCCTAAAGCAAAAACAGAGGGCGAAACTAAGGAAACTAAGCGAGACTAATACAGTTGTTGCTGGCGGCCTAGGACTCCAGCAACATGAAGAAGCAGCAAGTATCAGATCCGTTTACCTAAGATGACGGCGTAATCCCTACTTACCCTCAGCGCGAAGAGAATCAATAGCTTCCTGGAAGTCATCTAGGGACTGATACCCCGAGTAAACCGACGCGAAACGCAGGTAGGCAACAACATCGAGCTCCCGTAAGAACGGCAGGATTGCTTTGCCAATCTCCGATGCTTTAACCGTGGCTCGACCCGATTCGCGAAGCTGCTCCTCAACCCTTTGTGCAAGAAGAGCAAGTGCGTCACTATCTACCGGGCGCCCCTGGCAAGCCTTACGAACCCCAACGATAACCTTCTCTCTAGAAAAAGGCTCAACTACGCCAGACCGCTTTTCCACCAGAAAGCTGGATGTTTCAAGAGTTGAGAATCTGTGTTTACACTGCTGGCATTCCCGGCGCCTACGGATCGAAGCACCGTCCTCTGAGACGCGAGTATCAACCACTCGAGTGTCGTCATGGTGACACAGCGGGCAGTGCATAGGCGTGTTCCTATCAGCTAGACCAGTAGAACTACTTGCCCCTGATCATATAACACGCAAGTGTAAACGCTCAGCCGCTCATCTTTGGAGACGCACCACCCCGCGCGCCATCATTTGGTTGGTACGGTTAGCATCTGCCCTGGAACTACCACATTTGTCTCAAGACCGTTCAACATGCGAATGTCGGTGACCACATCTTCAACTGAGCGATCGGAAATGCCCAGCCCGCCCGCAATAGACCAAAGCGAATCACCCTGCTGAACCGCAGCGACCCGAGTGTCTGCAGGATCAACCGACGGTTGAAACAGGACCCCAACACCCGCACCTATTCCTGCGAGCAACGTAGCTACAGCAAAATACGCTGCTGCCTTAATGACACCCACCGAACGAGTATCCGCTAGACCCGTGGCGCTTGCCTTGGGGGATCGCATTGCCCCGGGCCTAGCGGAAGATTCAACACCACTATCAAAAGACTGGACAGATTCTTGAGGAAGATCTGGCACAACGTATAGGTGAGGCCGCTTTGGGGCCTCAGTACCGAGAATCGGCTCGGGCTGGATCTGCAATGCGCTCATGTCACTAACCTTCCATTCGAACATCTGTTCGTCGAACACTTGTACGATACCGCAAAACAAGAGCGATGTCGAGACGCGCTCGAACATATGTTTCAAAATCGTTATTTTTTGTTTAAACTGTCTACAAGTATTCGAACAGGTGGCACGGACATTTATTTTGAACAGGAGAACCATGACTAGCGAGAACACCCGCAAATCAAGGGCTATTACGGATCGTCAGCGTCAGGTTCTTGAGGTGCTAAAAGAGTCCATAGCTACGCGAGGCTACCCGCCTTCGGTACGCGAAATTGCTGAACTGGTTGGCCTATCGGCCCCCTCATCTGCAAAGCACCAGCTAGACGCACTTGAAAAGCTCGGATTCATTCGCCGCACCCCCGGACTGCCTCGTGCGATCGAAATCATCACCGACGAAGACGACGACGCTACGCCGACGAATGCGGACACATTGTTCATCCCGATTTCCGAATCAACCGATGGCGACACTACAACCGCTCCCCTGGTTGGACGCATCGCAGCAGGCGCCCCAATCACCGCCGAACAGAGCGTGGACGACATCTTCACTCTGCCGGAACGACTAACCGGACGCGGTGAACTTTTTGCCCTTGAGGTATCCGGCGACTCGATGGTAGAGGCCGCTATTTGTGACGGTGACTTCGTGGTGGTGCGCAGGCAGCCTTCGGCGGAAGATGGCGAAATCGTTGCGGCGATGATCGACGGTGAGGCCACCGTTAAAGTGCTGTCTCACGACAAATCTAATGTTTGGCTGCTACCTCGAAATAAAGACTTTGATCCGATCCCGGGCAACAGCGCCACAATCCTGGGCAAGGTAGTAACGGTTATTCGCGCCATCTAGCGAACAAGTACGGAGTACGAAAAGTGGGCGGATCATTTAGATCCGCCCACTTTCATTCGTTATCGCCGCACATGCAACGCAACATCAAGCTATAGTCCCAAGCTCTTGGCTACCGAACGAAGCTGCTCTGCAGACGCTGTCAGCCCGTCACGCTCCCGAAGTGTTAGCGGCGGCTCAAGCACGCGGCCAGCACCATTGCGATCAACCAGCGTTGGGGCGGCCATCACAACATCAGAGATACCGTGCCAATCCTCAAGTAGTGAACAGATCGTCAAAACCCGGTTCTCATCACGCAAGAACGCAGTAGCAATATTCGAAGCAGCAAGACCAATCGCGTAGTTTGTTGCGCCCTTACCCTCGATAATGCGGTACGCGGAGTTAACGACCTCATGGGCGATCTCGTCGCGCAGATCAGCATCAAACAGGCTACCGTCCACGGTTGGCCCCCAATGACGAAGAGGTACGTTGCCGATCTCTGCAGAGGACCACAGAGCGACCTCAGAATCGCCGTGCTCACCAGCAACATAAGCGTGGATATTCTTAATGGCCACGCCCGTGCGCCTAGACACCAAGTAGCGAAGCCTGGAAGTATCAAGCACTGTACCCGAACCGAACACACGATTGCGCGGCAGACCAGAAATCTTCAAAGCCGCGTAAGTCACGATATCCACCGGATTGGTGATGTACATGTGGTACGCATCCGGGGCGGCCTCAAGGATTTGCGGAACGATTGTGTGCATGAGGTTAACCGTGGACTCAGCCAAATCAATCCTGGTTTGGCCCTGCTTCTGTTTTGCCCCGGCAGTTACGATGACGAGGTCAGAGCCGCGAATGATCTCAATATCATTCGAGCCCTCAACCGATCCGGCAGGCGTGAACTGAATACCATGCGCAATGTCCAGCGCCTCGGCTTCCGCCCTCGCCTTATCAATGTCATACAGGACGATATCGCGCGCATCGCCACGCATCGCACAAGCGTACGCAACCGCGGTACCCACCGCGCCGGCACCAATAATCGCGATCTTCGAAGGACGCCCGCCACCTGAAGTGGGGTAAAGGGATTCAACCGCTGCGTTCAAGGTAGTACCTTCCTTTAAAGCTCTTCTTAGCCAATATTCAAACACAGTTAATTCAAACCCGATAGAAGAACCAATAAGAGTGAGCCTAACGGCACACAAGTTCTCACCCTTTACTGGGCGTAAAACCTATTGGCACGTTCGAAGATTCTCTAAGCTCTTTCGCGCTATCTCCCCATCGCGGGTAGGCCACATCTGCGGCAAGGACCGCATCAGATAACTGCCATACGAGCGCGTTGCAATACGCGAATCGAGGATTGCCACCATTCCCCTATCATCAGCAGAACGCAGCAGCCGGCCGGCGCCCTGGCTAAGCAACAGCGCCGCATGGTTCAACGAAACCTCACGAAACGCATTTCGACCCGCCTTCGCCACATGTGCAGTTCTTGCCTGAACAACCGGATCTGAAGGAACCGGGAAAGGAATCCGATCAATCGTGACGAGCCTGCAAGCACGTCCTCGAACATCAATGCCCTGCCACAGCGATAGCGTGCCTACCAAACAAGAATCTTCATCCTGCGAGAACTTCTGCAAGAGAGTGCCCAGCTGGTCCTCACCCTGCAAAAACACCTCCTGGTCGATTTGTTCGCGTAGCACGCGCGCACCCTCAATCGCGGCCCCGCGCGACGAGAACAGGGCGAGCGCCCCTCCCCCGGACGCCTTTACCAGATCCACCAGCTCGTCCAAAACCTCACTACTCACTCCACCTCGCGAAGGCGGTGGCAAGTGCGCGGCAACATACAAGATTCCCTGGTTCGCTGGATCGAAAGGACTTCCAACGTTTTCGCTACGCAGATCCCCGCCCGCAAATGCCGCGCCCGTCTCATACGCAATGCCGTCGAAAGATCCTCCCAGCTCCAACGTAGCTGACGTTAGAATCGCGGGTTTCTCACTAAGCAACCGACTTGCGATTGGACCGGCTACGTCCAAGGGCGCACAGTTCAAGAACGTGCGCGCGTCATCATTTCTCGAAATCCATGTAATAACCGCCTGCGGATCCATGTCCCAACGGTCCATAAACTGCGACAAGTCATTCAGTGCGGCCAGCGCCAGTTTGCGTTCAGCTCCCGTAACCGTTGACTGTTCCAAATCCGACAGTGCGCCGCGAATCCCCGAGTCCAACACCCGCATACCCTCAAGCAACTGCTCTGGACGAGTACGAATCAGCCCCTCGTCAAGGCCATCCAGTACTGCCTCGAGACTGTGCGCGGCCTCTTCCAACCGTCCCGTATCAATCTGGGCGTACCGCGCTGCTCTACGAGCTCGATAATTCACCATAGCGCCCGACAATGAAAGAGTTGCCTGCCCCCTAATAATGCGCGCGAGGTCGTGGGCCTCATCAATGATTAGCGCATCAAACTCGCCGCACACCAGGTTCTCCGTGGCCGCGTGAATGCCCAGCATCGAGTGGTTTGTTACCACGACGTGGGCTTCTTCAGCCTGCGCGCGAGCACGCGCCGCGAAGCACTCCTCGCGCATCGGACAGGTTTGTCCCAAGCATTCGAGGGTATCCACAGAAACCTGCTGCCACGCCCTATCAGACACGCCCGGAACAAGGTCGTCACGGTCACCCGTTTCGGTCTCTTCCGCCCACGCGCGCAACCGCACCACCTCGGCCCCAGTATCAGAAGCCACGTCAGCCTCGTCAAACAACCCTTCATCGGGGTAACCGCCCTGCGCCTTTTGTAAGCACAGGTAGTTGCGCCACCCCTTCAGCACCGCAACACGAACCTCACCGTCCAACTGACCATTTACCTGCGGAGCATCTTTTGTAAGAATCTGGCGTTGCAGCGCAAGAGTTGCCGTGGATACCAGGATGCGCTCATCATTCTCCCGCCCACGCCGCATTGCGGGAACCAGGTAGCCCAACGATTTACCCGTTCCCGTGCCCGCCTGGATTAGCAAAGTTGCATCATCTTGCAGGGCATCTGCGACGGCTTCGACCATGGTTCTTTGCCCCTCGCGAACGTCGCCGCCAAACGATTCAACGACGCGAGACAGGAGCTCAATATCTTGCTTCACGACACATCAACAAGAGAAAGCTCATACGCAAGATCCGCATCTACGCGTCCAACCAGGTGAGTGCCGCCAGGTAGATACTCCTCTTTTTCGATCTCGCCCATCTCATGGAAACGATTCACGAGGTCACCATCGGCATATGGCACAACCACGTCCACGTATTTACTCGGGCGCGGCAAGGTGGCAGAAATGAGTTGTTCGAGTTTTGTAATGCCAGCGCCGGTTTTGGCGGAGACTGCAACGGAGTTTGCAAACTTTGAACGCAAAACTGCAACCTGTTCCGGGCTTGCAAGATCCGCCTTATTCAAGGCTAAAACCTGCGGGATGTCACTAGCTCCCTCGATCTGGCTAAGGACTTCCATAACGGTATGAACCTGACCAATCGGATCGGGGTGCGCCGCATCCACCACGTGCAATATTACGTCCGCCTCAGCGACCTCCTCAAGCGTTGACCGAAACGCCTCAACCAACTGGGTGGGAAGATTACGCACAAAACCAACCGTGTCCACTAGCGTATAAACGCGATTATCCGGGGTGATCGCTTGCCGCACGGTTGGATCCAAAGTGGCAAACAGGGCATCTTGGACCATCACGTCAGCGCCCGTAATGCGATTTAGCAGCGTCGACTTGCCAGCATTCGTGTAGCCCACGATCGCAACCGAAGGAACCCCGCCTGCGCGGCGCGAATGGCGCTGAGTCTCACGAGATGGCTTCATCTCTTTGATCTCTCGACGCAGCTTTGCCATGCGCGTGCGAATACGACGCCTATCGAGCTCGATCTTCGTCTCACCCGGACCGCGCGAGCCAATTCCCTCACCGCCCGCAACGCGTCCACCAGCCTGGCGCGACATTGACTCACCCCAACCGCGCAAACGCGGAAGCAAATACTCCAGCTGAGCAAGCTCCACCTGCGCCTTACCCTCCCGGGACTTGGCGTGCTGGGCAAAAATATCCAGAATCAACGCCGTGCGGTCAACCACCTTGACCTTCACTACATCTTCAAGAGCGCGGCGTTGAGACGGGGCAAGCTCGCCGTCAACAATCACCGTATCTGCACCCACCGACTCCACTATCCGAGCCAACTCTTTAGCCTTACCAGAGCCCAAATAGGTTGCCGGATCCGGATTTGCCCTGCGCTGAAGCACGCCATCAAGCACCGTTGAACCCGCTGTTTGTGCAAGCGCAGCAAGCTCATGCAATGAGTTTTCCGCCTCACTCGCATCAAAATCAAAAATACCTATTAGTACCACACGCTCCAGACGCAACTGGCGGTACTCAACCTCAGAAACGTCCTCAAGTTCCGTGGACAAAGACGCGACCCTGCGCGTGCCTGCCCTCGCCTCACGCTCCAAGGAACCGGCACTGTTTTCTGTCTGGCCGCGCGTGGATTGTAACGATGTTGCCCGCTCTGCGAGGCTCATGCCCTCAACCCGTTGCATCTCTGGACGCCTCTTACTGCGCGCCAGTACCCTCGCCACAACGTCTTCGGCGCGCTGCACATCCAGATCTTGATCGCGTTCTTTCACATGCTCTCCCGTTAGACTCACCGCTATTTTCCCATTACGCCCGCCAATATGCTACGCAGTTTCCACAGGGCGCCCCCGTCCCTTACGCTATAAGCGTGACTAAGCATTATTTTTCGAACAGCCCCGAAGCAACCGTTGATGAGTTGCGCCCCTTGACCCTGGACGTGCGCGGCATACACCTTGACATGGTCCTCTCAGATGCGGTGTTCTCTTCACACAAGCTGGACCTTGGCACCAAAGCGCTACTGCTCGAAGCTCCAGAGCCGCCCGAAACCGGCACCTTTCTTGACCTTGGATGCGGGTGGGGCCCCATTGGTGTCACGCTTGGAAAGCTTAGCCCAAAGGCCACCGTCTGGGCCGTAGATATCAACCAACGGGCCCTCGACCTCACCCGTAAGAACGCGGGGCGCAACCACGTCAAGATACATACCGAGCTCGCTGATAAAGCGTTTGAGAAAGCAAGTAGTGACGGCATTAAGTTTGACCTCATCTGGTCAAACCCGCCCATCAGGATTGGCAAGCCCGCGCTTCAAGAAATGCTCACCAAATGGCTTGGCCTGCTATCTGATGAGGGCGAGGCCTGGCTGGTAGTGGCGCGCAACCTGGGCGCTGACTCGCTTATCAAGTGGCTTAGTGAACAGGGTTGGCAAGCCGAGAAGGCTCACTCAAAGAAGGGCTACCGCATTATTCGCGTTTGCCGTTAGCCCTCCTGCGCGACAGCCAGTGCCTGCTCAAGGAGTCCGCTAGAACTACCCTCGATCCATTGAATCCGCTCATCCCTGCGGAACCATTTCATTTGTTTTCGCACTAACTGGCGGGTTGTTAGCTCAATTAGTTCGCGTGCCTCATCCAGCGTTATTTCCCCGCCCAAGTGACGCATAATCGGCTGGTACCCGGTTGCCTTCACCGCGGTTGGCGTATCCGCAAGGCCTTGGCGCATTAGCTCTTCTACCTCGCTCACGAAACCAGCCTCGAGCATCTCTTCTGTTCTTGTGGCAATACGCGCGTCGAGTTCCTCCAGACTCCTGCGCACTCCCAACAAGATCGAGGGCCGAAAGAACTCACGCTTGGGCATGGTTGCGGAGAACGGCCGGCCGGTCAACTCAATTACCTCTAACGCGCGCACTGTCCGCCGCTGATCGTTCGGATGAATAGATTCCGTTGCCTTCGGGTCAAGTTCACGTAGCATGCGGTATAGCGCCGCCTGCCCGTGCGCCTCCAGGCTCTCCTCCACTCGCGCGCGCACCACCGGATCCGTTCCTGGAAACTCCATCTTGTCAAAAAGGGCGTGGATGTAGAGTGCGGAACCACCCACTGCGATTGCGCGGTTGCCTCGCTGTTCGATCGCGTGCACGTCCTCACGCGCGCAGACCTGATATTGCGCAACCGAGGCTTCCTGGTGAATGTCTAGCACATCGATCTGGTGATGCGGGATCTCGGCCCGCTCCACAGTTGAAGGCTTCGCTGTGCCAATATCCATGCCTTTATACAGAGAAAACGCATCCATCGACACGATCTCAGTGCTTCCCAGCTCGCGAGCAAGGTCCAGCGCCAAGCCAGATTTGCCCGACGCCGTAGCGCCCACAATTCCTATCAACATGGCCTCGCCCTATCGCAACATAGGAATGCCCAGGCTTACCCGATTAGCCATGTCCGGGTTCTCATGCCGCTCATGCCACACTAGGCCCGCACGAGTTGGAATGATCTCAAACATGCCACCTTGTACGCCCGAATCTGCAACCAAATGGTGTGGAGCCGCGTGCGTCACCACTGCGCGCACCATATCTCCCGGACGTAGCTCCCTGCCGTACTTAATGCCATCTGGAAGCGATAGGTGGACAAGACGGTTATCGCGGGCGCGACCCGACACGCGATTACGCGCCCCATCCTTACGGCCGCCATCCTCTACGATCAATACCTCAACTTCGCGGCCCTCAAACTTCTTCGAGTCCTCGGTTGTGATCCGCTCCTGTAGCGCAATCAAACGCTCATAACGGTCCTGCATCACGTCGTGAGGCACCTGATCCTCCATATCGGCTGCCGGAGTGCCGGGGCGCGGCGAATAAAGGAAGGTGAAGGCCGAGCTGAACCGCGCCTTTTCAACCACCTCTAGAGTCTGCTGGAAATCCTCTTCCGTCTCGCCGGGGAAACCCACAATGATGTCCGTAGTGATCGCCGCGTCAGGAATGGCCTCACGCACGCGCTCCAAAATTCCCTCAAACTTTGCGCGTCGATACGAGCGACGCATCATTCGCAGCACACGGTCTGATCCGGACTGCAACGGCATATGCAAGCTCGGCATAACCGTCGGAGTTTCCGCCATAGCCGCAATCACATCGTCAGAGAATGCCGCAGGGTGTGGGCTTGTGAAGCGCACGCGCTCCAATCCCTCAACGCGCCCAACTGCACGCAACAGATCAGCAAACGCACCGCGCTCACCAAAGCTAACGCCGTAAGAGTTCACATTCTGTCCCAAAAGCGTTACTTCAACCGCGCCCTGGGCTACTACCGCCTCGACCTCCGCCAAAATCTCCCCCGGCCTGCGGTCACGCTCCTTGCCGCGCAAATGCGGCACGATGCAGAAAGTACAGGTGTTGTTACAACCCACCGAGATCGAAACCCATGCTGAGTAAACCGATTCGCGTTTAGTGGGCAGTGTGGATGGAAACACCTTGAGCGATTCTTCAATCTCCACCGCGGCCTTGCGGTTATGTTCAGCGCGGCGCAACAACGCAGGAAGTACGTCAATATTGTGCGTGCCAAACACCACGTCCACCCACGGAGCGCGCTCAACTACCTTTTCGCGCATTTGCTGCGCCAAACATCCACCCACAGCAATCTGCATGTCGGGGCGCTCGCGCTTAACCTGCGCAAGCTGACCGAGATTACCAAACAGCCGGTTGGACGCATTCTCACGAACCGAGCAGGTGTTAATCACAACAACATCGGCTCCCCCATCACCCGCTTCAGTGGCGCGCGCCGCCGCCTGCGGAACGGTCTCAACTGGAACGTACCCCTCGGTTTCAAGCAGGCCGGCCATACGCTCTGAGTCATGGACATTCATCTGGCATCCGAGCGTGCGAATCAAATAAGTGCGTGGCTTAGTATTCATCGTTCAAGATTGTAGTTAATCAGCATGAAAGTAACGAACCGAGGCCTGCGTGATTGGCCTCAAAGTCGCCCAGAGATACACGAGAATACCGATAGGATTGTTTCGAATCATAAAGGAGAGACATGCACTCGGTTCAAACTGTATACGGCAAGGTTGCTGGTAGCCCGCATCCACTTGATGAAAATGTTTACCGGTTCTTAGGCATTCCATATGCGGCAGCGCCTGTTGGCGATCTCTACCTTCACGCTCCCGCGCCTCACCCCGGCTGGGATGGCGTACGGGACTGCACCGCGCTTCCCCCTACACCGCAAAAGCGGCCCTACTCTGCCGACGCAATTTTGATTGACCCATCTATCGCGGGCGACGAGATTTTGAACCTCAACATTTTCACTCCTAAAAACGCGCGCAATCTCCCGGTTTTAGTGTGGATTCACGGCGGCGGGTTTAAATCTGGCGTTGCCGCTTCACCAATAACGGATGGACGAAAGTTTGCTGCACGAGGAGTAGTTGTAGTCTCAATCTCTTATCGACTCGGATTCGAAGGATTTGGTTGGCTGAAAGACGCTGTCCCTAACCGTGGTTTCTTAGATCAACAAGCTGCATTGAAATGGGTCCGCGAGAACATATCCGCGTTTGGTGGAGATCCCAGCCGGGTAACCATTGCGGGACAAAGCGCGGGCGGCGGATCTGTTCTTGCCCATTTGACAGCTCCGTCCTCACAACCACTTTTCGATCGTGCAATCAGCGAGTCCGGTGTTCTTCCCCCGATGAGTGAAGCGCTGGCGCGCGAGCGCGCCGAGCTTGTTACCGACTACCTGGGCGTCGAGCCGACTATCGCAGGGATTAAAAGCGCCAAGGAGCGGCTTGTTGAAGCTGAGATAGAAGCTGAGCGCCGGATCTACGAACAGTGGCCAGGGGCGGCCCAGTTTGTTGCCGATCGCCTGGCCGGCAAGCCTATGTCGGACCTGCCTTTTACACCCTGGCAAGAAGAAACTGTGCTGCCGTACACGATCGACGAAGGTGTGGATCGTGGAGTGGGAGCAGACAAGCCGCTACTTCTCACAGTGACAAGCGAGGAATTTACTGACATTTTGGCCCCCATGGCCAGCGAGCTTAACCCTCTAAACGCAACTGATGTGCTTGTCGAAGGCGGACTGGAAGACGCTCGTAACTACGTACGGGAACACCCACGGGCAAACACCACGTCGCTCATCATGGGCCAGTTGGTTAGCGACGCAATTTTTGTTTGGCCAGCGCAAAGCATTTTGCAACGCCGTAAGGAGACCGGCGCGGCCCATACCGCCCTATACCTTTTTGACTGGTGCCCAGCCGTAGACGATCCAAGTGTGGATCAGGTACAGCAGTGGTCTAGGCACTGCATTGATATGGCCTTCGCGTTCGACCTGTTAGAGGAGCCGATGGCTACGCCTCTGGTAGGAACTACTCCCCCGCAGAACCTGGCCGATGATTTCCACGGTCAGTGGCTTGCTTTCATTAAGGGAAAGGACGTACCCGGAACGTCAGACTAAAGGAGCTTCAAAAGCTCTGCTAGAGCGGCCTCGGCGGCCTGGGCTCTTACGCTCGCACGATCTCCCTCGAAGTGATACAAGACTGCGTTAGACCGGGCGGGTGACCACACCGCGACGTACACGGTTCCGGCCGGGTGCCCTTCCGCAGGCCCGGGTCCGGCAACACCGGTTGTTGCTACGCCGTAGGTGGAGCCGAAGAGGCGCGCTACTCCAGCTGCCATTTGGAGTGCAACATCCGGATCTACCGGGCCGTTAGTCTGCAACAGGCCCTCATCAACACCAAGAACGCTTGCCTTAGTATGCGTCTGGTAGGTGGTTACGCCCCCACTCAAACAATTGGACGCGCCTGGTATATCTGCAATCGCCGCGCTAACCAGTCCCGCTGTTAGCGACTCGGCGGTGGCTACCGAATGGCCTTTCGAGGTGAGCTTTTCAACTATCTGAGAGGCAAACGCCATACTGTCTAGGTGATCACCTGATAGGTCCGCGAGAACGCCATCCGTACCGCTAATCGCACTTGCATCTAGAAGATCTGGCCCCGCAAGAGTATTTGCGTCGCCCTTGTGGAGTTCTGCATCATTCATCGTCATCTGCATCCAGCTCCTGCAAAACCTGATTCACTACGGAGTAGCACACATTCAATGGGTAGCCTTTACGCGCCAACATGGAAGTGAGACGACGCACCTGCTTCTGCTGTTCTAAACCTAACATCGCGCGGGCGCGACGAGCAGCTATCTCACGTGCTGATTCTTCTAGTGAAACGTGCTCAACTTCTTCCAGCGCAGCATCGATAATCGCAGGCGGGATCTGTTTCTTGCGTAGCTGCTCAATAAGAGCTCTGCCAACGAGGCCACGCTCATTGAACCGGGTGCGTACCAGCATCCTCGCGTAACGTTCGTCATCCACCAAATCGGCCTCTTCCAGCCGGTCTATAGCAACTTCTATGGCTTCAAGTGGAAAACCACGTTCTTTAAGTTTGCTAACCAGTTCGCCGCGAGAGCGATCCTGCCTGTCCAATTGCTTTAGCGCGGCCTCTTTTGCCGCCGAAACAGCATGCTCGCCTTCCAGGTTCGCGGCCCATTCACGTCGCTTCTCGCGACGCTTCCGGGCCGCTTCCCGGTCCACACGCTTCTTCTTGCGACCCTCATCCGGATCGTAAAAAGAAACCATTAGAATCCGGCGTCTTCAGCTGGATCGATTTTTGCGCTGGCCTTCTTACCACCTTTATCAGCCTGCGCGTCATCAGACTGAGCATCTGAAGATCCGGGGACTTCCTCTTGCCTGATACCGAGCTCCACAAGGATGCGATGCTCAATTTCGTCAGCAAGTTCCGGATTATCTTTCAAGAACGTACGAACGTTCTCCTTACCCTGCCCAAGCTGATCCGAACCGTATGTGAACCAAGAGCCCGACTTCTTAACAATGCCGGTCTCCACACCCATATCAATGATGGAACCTTCACGCGAAATACCGAGGCCGTAGAGGATGTCGAACTCCGCCTGCTTGAATGGCGGCGCCATCTTGTTCTTCACGATCTTTGCGCGCGTACGGTTACCAACCGGGTTGCCCTTCTCTTTGAGTGTCTCGATACGACGCACATCGATCCGCACCGACGCATAGAACTTAAGCGCCTTGCCACCCGTAGTGGTTTCTGGCGACCCGAAGAACACGCCAATCTTCTCGCGCAGCTGGTTGATAAAGATAGCCGTGGTTCCCGTGGCAGATAGCGCACCCGTAATCTTGCGTAGCGCCTGCGACATGAGGCGAGCCTGCAAGCCCACGTGCGAGTCACCCATCTCGCCCTCGATCTCCGCCTTCGGGACCAAAGCGGCAACAGAGTCAATAACGATGATGTCAATACCGCCCGAACGGATCAGCATGTCAGCGATTTCCAACGCCTGTTCGCCAGTATCCGGTTGCGACACTAGGAGCGCATCGGTATCGACCCCAAGTTTCTTTGCATATTCGGGATCTAGAGCATGCTCCGCGTCAATAAACGCGGCGTTTCCACCGGCCTTCTGCGCAGAAGCAACCGCGTGTAGCGCCACCGTGGTCTTACCAGACGATTCCGGACCGTAAATCTCGATTACACGGCCCCGCGGAAGACCACCAACACCAAGCGCCACGTCGAGCGCCAACGAACCCGTAGGGATAACTTTGACCGCCGGACGATTATCGTCCCCCAGTCGCATAACTGAACCCTTACCAAACTGCCTATCAATCTGGCTCAGGGCAAGTTCCAATGCCTTATTTCGATCGGGTGCAACGGCCATTTAAGCTCCTTCAAGATCCTGCGCTCTCCGCGCGTTTTACCGGGCTGGTCGAAAAAACGTGTTCCCTCTCCGGGTACGTAAATCATGCTATGGCCGACCACGGACATCCTTTTTGAAAGGCACCTGGATGTGGATGCATCCAAGCGAACATGACCTGTGCACAAGCTTAACTGCCGAACACGTGTTCGACACTTCGACGCGCGAGAAGGCATTGGGATCTATCCCACTATTTGCCCGCTTGCTGCGCGGCTGCGCTGCCGGATTCCTCCTGTCCGAACTGCCTCAGTTTGCTTGAAAAGCCGGCGGGAGTCCCCAGCTACATGGCAGCGCGACAGACAGCGCATTTGGCACAGTGTCTACACGAACACTGTCCGCAAAGTAGCCTTCCCCATCCAGCGTTAGCACCAGTTCGCTATCCACAGCCTCGATCGATACAGACGAAGCCTGCTCGTACTTGGCGATGTCTGCGGGGATCGTTTCTCCACGCCGGAACTTACCCAGCAACTTCGCGATCTCAAGAACCTTTAACGGACGCGCAGTCAGGATATTCGCAAGGCCGTCATTTATCTTTGCACCCGGGTGCGGCAAGAACCCGCCGCCGTAATACCGCGCATTGCCGACAGCGCACAGAACGTAATCACGCTCTACCGTATCTAGCTTTCCATCCCGTTCCATTGTGGCCCGCATGCGCCAAGAACGGTCAGAAGAAAGCGCGTTCACAACCCCGATCATGTAACTCATACCCAAAGTGTTCGGGATCTTTCGCTGGATCTTATCCGCTGTTATTGCAACTTTAGAATCCAGTCCTATCGAAATCACATTCACGCTGAAGTAGGAAAATTTAGGCACCTGCGCCCCGCGGCTATCCCTCACGCTTCCCGAAACGTGCAGGGCGTCCATTGGAGCCGAAAACGCACCTTCTTGTTTGAACGCATCCAGGATCATAGTTGGCGTCACCGTCCGCCTGCCATAAAGCGTGCGGGCGAGGTCATTTCCGGATCCGAAAGGCAAGACCAACATGGACGCCGCGGAGCCGATCAGGCCATTAGCGGCCTCAGATACGGAGCCATCGCCACCCGCAACCACAACGAGGACGTCACTTCCGCTCTCTTTTGCTGCCGCGCGCGCCAGATCCGTTGCATCTCCCGGTCCAGTAGTTGGGTTTATACGAACATGTGCGTATGGGAAAATCTCAGCAAGCTTACTAGCAACAACGCCAACATTGCGCCGAATTAGCCGATTGCCGGCCTGCGGATTGTAAATAAACTCAATGCGGTTCCACGACCTGTTTTCTGGAGCGTGCAACTATGGACCCTTTCGAGTACAGCTCGGGCTAGTTACCTTAGGACCTTCTCACGCCTGTGTACCCAGCGGGCTTCGTCGCCCATGTCAGTTTCTCTGATCAACTCATCCCAAATAACTTCAGGATCCAAACCGCTCATCAGGGCCTGCTCGGCAGTACCACCCAGTTTTGGCAGGAAAAGGTCACCAACTATAGACCTGCCGTAGCAGGATCCAAAGACGGCTTCGATGCTCTTCCAAAACTCCGAGACAGTCATGTAATCAACTCAACAACGTGATCCGGTCACTCAAGCTACCATCCACCAACGCAGCCGGAGTAGCCGTTGGAACGTCTACGAACTCCAGGGCAGCAATACGGCTAGCAACCTCGCGCAACACCAGTGCGAGTGGTACGCCAAGGGCCCCGCAAATCGCAATCAGGAGTTCCGAAGAGGCTTCCTTCTGGCCCCTCTCAACCTCTGACAGGTATCCGAGTGAGACTTTCGCATCCGCGGAAACCTCCCGAAGGGTGCGTCCTTGGGTGCGGCGAATTTGGCGCAAAACGTCACCAATCTGCTCCCTCAGGAGCGGCTTGGTATCACTTTTGTTCTGCATACCTGTACCGTACCTTGCTTCATCCCCCTCCCGCAGTAAGGGATCCCTCATTGTGGATGCGGTACTGCCCACACTACCTCCAAGCATCGAATGCAAAAGCGACTATTTACCGTCATATCAAGGTAAACCAGATGGCGCGAAAATATATTCCGAACCTAAAAGTGGCGTATACCTCTTTGCGGTTTGAAACGCGAGTTACTTCTTCATCTTTGCCACAGCAACCACATACTGTAGGCCTGACCAGACGGTTAGGAACAGAGCAATAGCGATCAAAACCCAGCGCACCACCGCAAGACCCGTCACATCAAATAGGGCGTTGCTAACCCCCAATACGGAATCCCAAGGGAACACAAGGAACACAATCAGGAACATTTGCGACACGGTCTTGGCCTTACCGCCCGAATTCGCGGCAACCACTATGCCGCGCTTCAACAACTTAGAACGCATCCATGTAATCCCAAGCTCACGCGCCGCCACTACAACCGTGAACCACCAAGGAACAAGACCAGCGATTGACAAAACCACGAAAGCGCCGAGTGTAAGCGCTTTATCGGCAATCGGATCCCAAATCTTGCCCCAATCAGTCACGATGCCGCGCTCGCGCGCAATCTTGCCGTCATACAGGTCGGTAAATGCAGCAACGACGAACACCACCAGGGCCGCCCACATGGCGCCAACCGAGCCGTTCAGAACCAGAACGATAAAAATCGGCACCAAAACGAGACGAACCATTGTCAAAACATTTGGCAGATTCCAAATGTTCTCGCCCTCGTGTACACGCGAGACGTTGTCATCCATCTGCGCCCTATTCATCGCGACTCCTACGCTCTACCTGTCAATTCCCAGGCATCCTCTGATTCTTCTTCAATAGTATCGGTAGGAACGTCCTCGCCGCGTAGCATGGCCAACACTCGAGGCAACTCTTCTGGGGGTACCAGCACCTCACGCGCCTTTGACCCCTCTGAAGGCCCCACAATTTCGCGCGACTCCAGTAAATCCATCAGACGGCCAGCGCGTGCAAAGCCAATCCGCAACTTGCGCTGCAACATCGAAGTAGAACCAAGCTGAGTCGAGATCACCAGTTCTGCCGCCTGCAACAGATCCTCGAGGTCGTCGCCAATGTCGTCCGCAATCTGGCGCTTCTTCGCCGGAACAATCACGTCCTCGCGGTAGACGGGCTTCATCTGCTCCTTGACGTGTTCAACAACGTCGCGAATCTCCGATTCAGTCACCCACGCACCCTGCACGCGCTTTGGCTTGCCCGCCCCTTGCGGAAGATAGAGGGCGTCACCCTTGCCGATGAGTTTTTCAGCACCGCCTTGGTCTAAAATAACGCGCGAATCCTGCATTGAGGACGTGGCGAACGCGAGGCGTGACGGAATGTTCGACTTGATAAGGCCAGTAACGACATCCACGGACGGCCTTTGCGTAGCCAGAACGAGGTGGATACCCGCGGCGCGTGCGAGCTGCGTTATTCGTTGAATGGAGGCCTCAACGTCGCGCGGGGCCACCATCATGAGGTCGGCGAGCTCATCCACTACAACAAGCAGGTACGGGTATGGCGCGAGTTTGCGCTCTGAACCTGGGGGAAGCTCCACCTGACCGGCCAATATTGCTTTGTTGAAGTCATCGACGTGCTTGAATCCGAACTTTTCCAGATCGTCGTAGCGGTGATCCATCTCTTTCACCACCCATTCGAGGGCTTCGGCAGCCTTCTTCGGGTTGGTGATCACGGGAGTTATGAGGTGCGGAATACCCTCGTAAATAGTGAGCTCCACGCGCTTAGGATCAACCAAAATCATGCGCACCTGCGCGGGAGTTGCACGCATCATGATCGACGTGATCATGGAGTTAACAAACGAAGACTTACCCGAACCAGTAGCACCTGCCACCAGTAGGTGCGGAGTCTTGGCAATGTTGGTGACCACGTATCCGCCCTCGACGTCTTTACCAACGCCAACAACCAGCGGATGATCATCACTACGGGCCGCGCCAGACCGGAGAACGTCACCAAGCGCCACGGTCTCGCGATCCGTGTTTGGAATCTCCACGCCAATCGCTGACTTACCGGGGATAGGCGACAGAATGCGTACTTCCGAGGAAGCAACCGCGTAGCGAATGTTCTTCTCCAGCTGCGTGATGCGCTCCACCTTCACGCCCGCGCCCAGTGTCACCTCATACCTAGTAACCGTTGGACCGCGCGAAAAACCGGTGACCTTCGCGTCCACGCCAAACTCGTCCAGCGTGCTTTGCAGAGCGCCCACAACCCAATCGTTTGCAGCCGAACGCTTCTTGTGCGGTGGGCCTTTAATCAATAGATCATCAGGGGGAAGGTTATAAACCGCACCGTCTTCCAGCTCCATCGCAGTTGTGGTGGGAAGATCACTGGAGCCAGCTGGCATGAGGGTCGTTTCATCTGCGCTCTCGTAGGCCTGCGGTTCGATGAGCTGCGTCTCGTAAGACGGGGACACCTCGTAGAAGTCAGATTCTTGCGGCTCCTCAAATGCTTCAAGGTCCGGCGAAGAAACGTTGGGGCTAACAAACGGCTCATCCGCATCGTAAGAGTCGATTCGGCCGTTCTTTTTGTTACCTTCGCTCCGGCGCGAAATCCGGTCTAAGAGAGCCTGGACCTGCTGCGAAACTTCCTTCACCGGCGTTTGCGTATAAACCAAGATCGAATAGGCAAACAGCAACAGCAACATGATTGCCCCGCCCCAGGCAGACAGCAGTGTTGCCAGCGGATAGCCCATAAACCAGCCGAGCACGCCGCCGGCCTCTTCAATCAAACTAAAATCTTGTATCCGCGGATTTCCGCTAGTTACATGCACGAGGCCGGTTAGAGCAATCGATATTCCTAAACTTCCTGCAAACCGGTGCGGCAAGCGGTTATGCGTGCGGGCACGGAAAAGCTCAACGGCCCACCACACGAGCGCAATCGGCACTACCACCGAGAAAATACCCACGGCACCCGCCGCAGCGTGGTGGAGGAAGGCACCCGCGCTACCGGAAATGTGGAACCACTCGCGAAGGGCGAAAACCGCGGCCAAAGCAAGTAGCACAAACGCAAGACCGTCGCGGCGCAACTGCGCATCAATCGACAAGAAACCGCGCCACGCGTTCGCCACACCTCGCCCCATAGAAACGAACATTTCCATCAGAGGCGAACGGCTCGAAGCCGATGACTTCGTAGCCTTATTTGTTTTACGAGCGGAACTGCCCCCGCGATTTGATGCTGGACTCTTAGGCATAGTAATTCCACGCTATCGCAACGACGGTTTTTGCTATGACGACTCGCCGCCGTTATCCCCACCAAACGTCATGACGTCGGCAATCTCACGCATTGTTGGCACAGGGAAGGCGTAGGCGTGCGAGACCATCACGGCACCAGCGGCGTTTGCCATTGATAGTGCTCGGTGCATGTCCTGGCCGCGTACCAAAGCGCCGCACATCACTGCGATGTGCACGTTACCAACACCGGAGGTATCCACCGCCTGCGTTGCGTATGCCGGTACCTGTTTCAGCTGACCCGTCACGCCCTCGCGATATTGACAACCGAGCGATCCCATTCGCGTGACTTGAACACAATCCGGCTTCAAGTAGTCTTCCAGCATGCGCGCCGGATCAACTTGCTTCAAGATACGTGGCAGGAGGCCAGATTCGCGCAAGTTCATGGTCAAAACGTCAGCTCGCTGAAGCAACGGCTGCCACAAATGCGGCTCAATCGTATCGATCATTGGTGAGGGCGCCAGCACCACTTTTACCTTCGGATCAATACTGTTCACCCAGTTTGCAAAACGCCGTCCGGTCTCGCCGCTGCTGATCACCGATCCGTGCACCAAAAGGACGTCCCCGTCCTCCAGCTCGATCTGCTCAATCTGGTCCAGCAGCAAGTCAGATTCAACGCCTGCGGAGACTATAACGGTATTGTCGCCCTCATCCTCAACCAGCTGGATTGACACGCCAATGTCACCCATCACCTCGCTGGTCAGAATCTGAACCCCATTTTCTTCAAGATCTTTACGGATCATGTAGGAGTTCGGGCCTGTGCCAAGCATTGACAACATGCCTGTAGCAACTCCCATGTTCGCCACCGCAACCATGCCCAGGTAGCCTCCACCTGGACTGGAGAGCACGGAACGCGCGGGGATCATGGAGCCGCGTTCAGGGAGTTTCTCAATAACAATCGGCAGGTTCAAAACCACCGGCTCAGTTGATAAAAAGCGCGCCAACTCTCCTCCTACTGTTCTACTACGACGGGGACAATCATTGGGCGCCTACGCAACTTGCGACCCACCCAGCGGCCAATCACGCGGCGCATGGCCTGCTGGCACGAGTACGTGTCCGCCTCAGGATCTTCGAGCGCCCTAGCCAGCGCATCCCTAACGTCCTGTTCGATCTCCTCAAACACGGAATCTTCTTCGGCCATGCCCACCGATTTGATAGTTGGGCCGGACAAAATCATTTCGTGTTCCAGATCCACAACCGCGTAGATTGAAATGAAACCTTCAGAACCGAGGACGCGGCGATCTTGTAGCTCCGACTCGTCCAGGTCGCCCACACTACGCCCATCCACGTAAATGTAGGAGCAAGGGATAGCTCCAACCACGCTGGCTTCCACATCTTTCAGGTCAACCACCACGCCATCCTCGGCCAGCATCACGTTGCTGGCCGGCACACCGGTTTTTACCGCTAGTGCCCCATTGGCAACCAGGTGGCGGACCTCGCCGTGGATCGGCATAACGTTCTTCGGTTGAATGATGTTGTAGCAGTAGAGGAGCTCACCTGCAGCAGCGTGGCCCGACACGTGCACCTTAGCGTTTGCCTGGTGCACCACCTTTGCGCCCAGCCTGGTAAGCCCATTGATCACGCGGTAAACAGAATTCTCATTACCCGGAATAAGCGAGGAGGCAAACACCACCGTATCGCCAGGACCTACCTCAACAAACCGGTGCGTTCCACGAGCAATCCGCCCCAGGGCCGCCATCGGCTCACCCTGCGATCCCGTAGCCATATACACCCGCTGCTGCGGTTCAAGCTGTGCAATCTGCTTGCTGGTGACTATCACATCATCGGGAATATCCAAGAACCCAAGTTCCGAGGCGATCCGCATGTTGCGTTCCATGCTCCGCCCGATCAGCGCGACCTTGCGGCCCGTCATCACGGCGGCGTCAAACACCTGCTGCACGCGATGCACGTGAGACGCAAACGAGGCCACCACAATCTGCCCCGTGGCGTGCAGGAAAACATCTTCTAAAACCGGGCCAATCTCACGCTCTGGAGTTACAAAACCGGGAACCTCCGCGTTGGTTGAATCAACCAGGAACAGGTCCACGCCTTCCTCGCCAAATCGGGCAAATGCGCGCAAATCCGTCAAACGGCCGTCAAGAGGAAGCTGATCCATCTTGAAATCGCCGGTAATCAAGGCGGTTCCTGCGGCTGTGCGGATGAACACCGCGAGGGCGTCTGGAATCGAGTGCGTAACCGACACAAACTCAAGATCGAATCCGCCGAGCTGGACGCGATCGCCCTCAGCAACCACGTTCAAATCAAAGCCCTCAATGCGATGCTCATCCAACTTAGGCTGCACAAAAGCAAGGGTAAGTTCAGAGCCGTAAACTGGAATATCGTTGCGTAGCTTAAGCAGGTACGGAACCGCTCCAATGTGGTCCTCATGCCCGTGAGTTAGCACCATCCCCACAACGTCATCCAGGCGATCCTCAATGTAGCTGAAGTCCGGCAAAATCAGATCCACGCCAGGCTGGAGCTCTTCGGGAAACAGCACACCGCAATCAACGATCAGGAGCTGCCCGTTCAGCTCAAAAACCGTCATATTACGGCCGATGTCCTTCAGCCCTCCCAAAGGAACAACGCGCAAAGTATCAGGTTCGAGATTCGGAGGCTTCGGCAGAGCATCGTATAAAGACATCATGCCTCAATTGTGCCACGAGTTAGCCGAGGCGGCTATCTACTCACAAAAGCTCCAGATCCTCCATCGCACGACGCATGTGGTCCAGTTCTTCATCCAAGGCCGGGACGAGCGGCAAACGCAGGCGATCACTCTCAATGATTCCCATCATGTGCACCGCGGCCTTCGCCATCACGGCTCCCTGACCCCCACCCATAATCGAATCAATGAGCGGCGTCAGCAAGCGTTGAATGTTCCTTGCCGTATCAATATCGCCCTCGTTAATTGCATCAATCTGTTGCCTAAAGAAAGCACCTGCAACGTGGCCAACCACCGAAATAATGCCCGAAGCGCCCTGTGCCATCAACATACAGTTCAAGCCGTCATCACCCGAATAGTAGGCGATCCCAGTGCGGTTCATCCGCCTAATCGCTTGCTCCGGCTTACCGGTGGCATCCTTCACCGCGACGATACGTTCATTGCCTGCAAAGTAGTCCAGCGTTTCATCTGAAAACGCGAGGCCTGTGCGCCCCGGAATGTCATAGAGGACCACGGGCAGCGTAGTTTCGCTAAGGATTACATCAACGTGTGCGCGCAAACCCCTCTGCGACGGACGGTTGTAGTACGGGGAAACCACCAACAGTCCATCCGCACCGTGTTCCTGCGCATTCACCGCCATACGCACCGCGTGAGCCGTATCATTTGAGCCCGCACCTGCAAGCACAAATGCGCGCTCACCCACGGCCTCAACAACCGCGTCAGTCAGCTCATTTTTCTCCGGCTGATACGTTGTGGGGGCCTCGCCGGTAGTACCGGAAATGAGAACACAGTCGGTGCCCGAATCAACCAAGTGTTTTGCCAGGCGCTGCGTGGATTCGACATCCAAAGAGCCGTCCTCGTGGAACGGCGTAACCATCGCTACGGACTGCTGACCAATCGGGTGCTTAACTTCGCTCATGATGCCATGCTAGCCATCGCGGTTTCGAAAGCCAGCAGGTGTCCGCTACTTGAACCAAAGATTACAATTTTTGGCTAAAACTTTGCCCACCACAGGTGTTCAACCACGCGGTGTGGACCAACCTCCAGCTTGCGCAAAATGCCGGCCGGCCCAAAACCGGCCTCCTGGAACAAACGAATCTTCTGGCAATCTCCGGCCACAATCCACACGCGGATATTCTTCGCACCACCGTCTTGTGCCAAATCTGAAAGCGCCGCCAAGAGCCTCGACCTATGGCCCTCTCCCCTATGCCCAGGATCTACCTCCAGCGCTATGATCTCTGTGCCCGGCTCATCCAAGCCCTCTACACCCGGCACAGGCTCGGCAGGTACAGCCGCTGCAAAACCGGCCACGAGATGGGCATCCAGCGCCGTGAGGATCCTAAATCCGGGCGCGGGAGGAGACGCTATCGACTCCTGCCATGAGGCCGCCATTGCTCCCTCATCCAACGTAGCCCTAATCTGGGGATCGAGCTTCCCATCAACGCCCTGCGCTAACGACTCCAGCATCCCTTCAGCCTGGATGCGTGCAATAGCAGGCGCGTCGTCCACAGTGCTTGGACGCACCGACCGGTCCGCATTGAGCGTGCTCTTGTGGTGAAACCTATCCAAAATTCGTACCCAATCTACAGGTCAAGCAAATGTTCCAGGCCAACCGTTACGCCCGGGGTATCGGCAATCTTACGCACCGCCAACAACACGCCCGGCATGAATGACTCACGGTCAAAAGAGTCGGTTCTAATCGTTAGCACTTCACCGGGATTGCCCAGCAGGACCTCTTCAGTTGCCGTCATTCCTCGCAAACGCAAAGCGTGCACCGGCACGCCACTGTAGCGCGAGCCGCGCGCACCCTGCGGGTCAGTTTCCGTCGCATCTGGCATTGGCTCGCAGCCCGCCTGCTTCCTCGCCTGCGAAATCTTCTGCGCGGTTGCAACCGCAGTACCAGAGGGAGCGTCTACCTTATTCGGGTGATGCATCTCCACAATCTCAACGGACTCAAACAGGGGCGCTGCCTTGGCGGCAAACTCCATCGCCAGCACCGCCGACAATGCGAAGTTCGGGGCAATAAACACGTTCGCGCAGCTCGTCTGCTGAGCCGCACGCACCTGGTCTAGCTCGTCATCGGTCCAACCAGACGTGCCCACCACCGCATGAACACCCGCAGCCAACAAGTCAAGAACGTTTTGCAACTTCACGCTCGGAACCGTAAACACAACGGCGACACTGGCACCAGCCAACGACTGCTCATTTATCGCATCACCCGCATCAAGCCGGGCAACAACTTCCAAATCGGAGGCAGCCTGAACCGCCGCACACACAGTAGAGCCCATCCGGCCCTTTGCACCAATCACCGCAACTTTAACCATGACAACACCCTATCTTTGCGCCCAAACTTCCTCGACCACAGGTCACTAAATGGGCATCACAACCGATCTGCACGCGGGCTGATCCAGCAAGAACTGAGCCAGATCAGCCACATCTCCGCTCGTGATCGCATTGATGCGAGACAGGGTGAGCTCCAGCGGGATGAATCTGCCGTGAACCACCTCTGCGCGCCCTAAACGCGCCATGCGAGCACCAGAGTCTTCCAATCCAAGTGCCATAGCCCCGCGCAACTGGCCCTTCACTCGGGCAAGCTCTGCATCAGTTGGGCCGGCAGTGGCAAGATCCACCAGCTGCTCACGCATCAGCTGTTCAACTAAATCCACATTTTTTGGCGCGCATCCCGCATACATCCCAAAATGGCCGTAATCGACGTACGCCGTGTCAAACGCATAAGTCGTGTAGGCAAGCCCGCGACGCTCGCGGATCTCTTGGAACAGGCGGCTGGACATCGACCCGCCCAAAATGCTCAGTAGCACGGCCATCGCCGGGCGGCGATCATCATTAGCGGTAATTGAGCGGCCTCCCAGAAGAACGTGAGCCTGCTCCCCCGGCTTTTCCTTTTGGACCTCACGACCATCAAAAACCGGTGCCGGCTGATTGCCGATGCGCGTAGATACCGGCACCACGGCCGGATCCAAATCCCAGCCCGCCCCAGCTAGCGCTCCATCAACCAGTTCGCACAGCTCCGCGTGATCCACAGCTCCCGCCGCAACGATCACAAGCGAGGACGGCCTGTATTTCTCATGATAATAACCCACCACGGCATCACGCTGGGCAGCCGAAACTGTCTCAATCGATCCACCTATGGGACGGCCCAGAGGGTGATCGCCATAAATCGCCTGCGCAAAATTCTCATGCACGATCTCCACCGGATCATCATTACCCATAGCGAGTTCGTCTAGAATCACGCCCCGCTCGCGCTCAAACTCGGCCTCGTCCAGCAATGATGAGGACATCATGTCCATCAGAACTGTCACAGACATCGGCAAATCCTCAGCCAGTGTCCGCGCCCAGTAGTACGTGTATTCCTTCGTTGTCGCCGCGTTGGACTCGCCCCCCACCTCGTCAAACGCGTTCGCAATATCCTGCGCCGAGCGCGTGGGGGTACCCTTGAATAGCAGGTGCTCCAAGAAATGCGTAGAACCAGCCTGCGCAGGCTGCTCATCACGAGAGCCCACCGGACACCACGCAGACAGCGAAACGGAACGCTGCGCCGGCACGTGCTGCGACAAAACCCGAACACCGCCAGGCAAAATAGTTCGCTGAATCAAAGTTTCATCATCAAGCAACGTGATCGCTGCGCGCTCATCAGCAGAAGAAACCAGCGGAAGATCAGAAACCTCAAGCACCCGCGAAATCCTATCCAACTATTACAACTACTACTTCAACGTCTACAGGCCCGGATTGTCCTCGCCTGGATCGACGGCCTCGTCATCCCCGCCAATCACCTTGCGCGGCGAGGCGCTCGCGGCTGTTCCCGGAGTTTGCATGCGCGGCGCGGCGCCGCCCTCATTTGGACCTACCGGGTCATCGACCTTGTGATTCGGGGAAGCTGCAGGCGTTTTCGCAACCGAGCTCGCAGTCCCGTTACTCTTAGTGGACTCTTTCAGCGACGCGCCCAGCACCTTCGCGGTTGGAACTGCCCCCGTTAGTCCCAAGATCAAGCCAACCAAAGATGCGACCGCCAGTACCACCATCGCAAAAACTGCGTTGCCAAGAGAAACCACCACATCTGCGCCTGCCAGTGCCAACGAGGCGACCCAAGTTAGGCCTGCTGCAAGACCCGCGCCCACCAGCACCACCAAATAGAACGAGCGTGGCGCCAAATTCCACGTGGCCCTTCCAAGAGCCAGCCCAGCGGCCATTGCTATACCTGGAATTGCAATCAACGTTAGGCTCATGATCATGTACGCCAGCGATGTCGAACCAGGATTCAACGCATCATCCACGGTGTTCCACATGATCACCGCAATCAAGAAATCAAGTACCAGCAGTGCAAGCATCACGAACAAATCTGTATAGCGGCGCATTTCGCCCTCCCAAACAAGACAACAAACCCAATCATATAGGGAATAAAAAGAGGCATAAACAAAGCGCGGGGAATGCAACAGCACTCCCCGCGCTTCGCTAGACGCTATTAGTCGTCCTGGCCCTTACGCGTACGCGTGCGGGGGCGACGACGGTTGTTGTTCGAGCGGCGGCGCTCCGAGCGCTTCTCTTCGCGCTGTTCGCCATCTTCCTCGGCCTCATTAGCAGTCTCAGCCGCTTCGCCTTCAATAACCGCGTGTAGCGAAAGCTTGCCGCGATCATCAACCTCAGCGATTTCAACCTCAATCTGCTGGCCAACCGAAAGTACGTCATCAACCGAGTCAATGCGCTTGCCACCTACGAGGCGACGAACCTGGCTGATGTGGAGCAGGCCGTCCTTGCCCGGGGTGAGCGAAACGAACGCACCAAACGAAGTAGTCTTAACGACCGTACCGACGTAACGCTCGCCAACTTCTGGAAGCTGCGGGTTTGCAATGGCATTGACCATGTCACGAGCCGCATTTGCAGCCTCGCCGGTCTCGGCGCCAATGTAAACCGTGCCGTCGTCCTCAATGGTGAGGTCCGCACCGGTGTCTTCCTGAATCTGGTTAATCATCTTGCCCTTCGGGCCAATGACCTCGCCGATCTTCTCAACCGGAACCTGAACCGAAATAATGCGTGGTGCAAACGGCGACATCTCATCCGGCTCAGAAATAGCCTGGTTGATGAGATCAAGGATCACGAAACGGGCCTCACGAGCCTGCGCCAATGCTTCCTTGAGCACCTGCGAATCGATGCCATCAAGCTTGGTATCAAGCTGCAGAGCCGTGATGTAGTCGCGAGTACCCGTCACCTTGAAGTCCATGTCGCCAAAGCCATCCTCAATACCGAGGATGTCGGTTAGCGTAACGGCCTTCTGCTCACCATCTACCTCACCGGTAATGAGGCCCATTGCGATACCCGCAACCGGGGCGCGCAACGGCACACCGGCCTGCAGGAGCGACAGCGTGGACGCGCAAACCGAACCCATCGAGGTCGAGCCGTTCGAGCCGAGCGCCTCCGACACCTGACGGATCGCGTACGGGAAATCCGCACGCTTTGGAATAACCGGAACGAGGGCGCGCTCCGCAAGCGCACCGTGACCGATCTCGCGGCGCTTCGGTGAGCCTACACGGCCCGTCTCACCCGTGGAGTACGGCGGGAAGTTGTAGTGGTGAATGTAGCGCTTGGACTGTAGCGGTGACAGGTTGTCCAGCTGCTGCTCCATGCGGAGCATGTTCAACGTGGTAACGCCCATAATCTGGGTTTCACCACGCTGGAACAGAGCCGAACCGTGAACGCGCGGAAGCACCTCCACCTCGGCTGCAAGCGAACGAATCTCCGTTGGAGTACGTCCATCAATACGCTGACCGTGACGGAGCACGCGGTCACGCATGAGCTCCTTCTCAATCGCGCGGAAGGCGGCCTTTAGATCCTTCTCTTCCTCTTCTTCGAACTTCTCTGCAAGGTCCTCAAGCATCTTCTGTTGGATCTCGTCGATGCGATCCTCGCGCTTAAGCTTCTCTGCAATCGTGAGAGCCTCGGACAGATCAGACTCAACAGTGGCCTTCACAGCATCGTAGTGCTCATCCTGATAGTCGAGGAACAGCGGGAACTCAACGGTTTCCTTACCGGCCTTCTGCGCGATCTCAAGCTGGGCCTCACACAGCTGGCGGATGACCGGCTTCGCGGCCTCAAGGCCGTCAGCAACAACATCTTCCGTCGGAGTAGTGCCACCATTTTCGATGAGGTCAATCATCGAGTCGCCGCCACCGGCCTCAACCATCATGATCGCAACATCGCCGTCAACAACGCGGCCTGCAACCACAATGTTGAAAGTGGAACGTTCCATCTCGGAATAGCGCGGGAACGCAACCCACTGGCCATCAATCAAAGCCAGGCGCGTACCACCGATCGGGCCAGAAAACGGTAGACCCGAAATCTGCGTGGACAGCGAAGCGGCGTTGATCGCGAGGACGTCGTACGGATCCTGCGGGTTCACAGCCAGCACGGTACCTACAACCTGAACCTCGTTACGCAGGCCCTTCACAAACGCGGGGCGAAGCGGACGGTCAATCAGACGACAAGCCAAAATGGCTTCCTCGCCCGGGCGCCCCTCGCGGCGGAAGAAACCACCCGGGATACGACCAACCGCGTACTGGCGCTCCTCCACGTCAACCGTCAACGGAAAGAAATCAAACTGGTCACGCGGGTGCTTACCAACCGTCGTGGCCGAAAGAATCGTGGTCTCATCATCCAAGTACGCAAGCGCGGAGCCTGCGGCCTGGCGAGCCAAACGGCCCGTTTCAAAACGAATCACGCGCTTGCCGAACTTACCGTTATCAATCACGGTTTCGACTGCGGTGATGTCATCTCCCTCCATCATGGGAAATCTCCTTTTCATTAGAGACTGCCCCGGACCGGCCTTCGATTGAGACCCACGGAAAACAATCTCCGGAAGCCACTACCGAGGACCGCGCTCCAAGCGGCAGTCCAACCATCTTCAAACTGTAGGGCGCTAGGCGCGCCAAAATATCCTGATACGGAAAAGATGGCCCGGCTCCCAGCGGGAGTCGGGCCACCAAACGCTATCGACGCAGACCCAAACGGGCAATCAGCGCGCGGTAACGCTCAATATCAACATCGGCTAGGTAGCCGAGCAGACGACGACGCTTACCAACCAGCAGCATAAGACCGCGGCGGGAGTGGTGATCGTGCTTGTGCGTCTTAAAGTGCTCAGTGAGGTCACGAATACGCTGCGTCAAGAGCGCAATCTGAACCTCGGGCGAACCCGTGTCGCCCTCGTGAGTTGCGTACTCTTTGATGATCTGTTCCTTGACATCCTTAGAAAGGGCCATGGGTTCTCCTTAATAATCTCGTTGCACGGCGCTCCGGGGCCTGTTCACCCGGGCATAACGCGTCCGTGGCCGATTCACGGCAACCTTTACGATACCATGCGCCTGGTCGACATCTGGAGTTGGCCTCAGGTTCTGTGCCTTTTACGCCGTGATATTAGACACCTAACCGGCCGTAACAGCGCTTGGATCCACCCGGCCCGCAACCGCTACACCCAAAACGGATGCGGACTCGCGAATGTCCTCATCCATTTGCTCAAGGAGTTCTTCAACTGAATCGAACTTCTTCATGCCGCGCAAACGCTTAACAAACGAAACCGCGATCTTCTCGCCATACAGGTTCAAATCCGAACGGCCTAGCACGTGCACCTCAACGGTGCGATAAACCCCATCAAACTGGGGATTCGTGCCCACCGAGATAGCCGCCGGCAAGAACACGCCTGCGGGCGCATCCGCCACCTGACGAGTAAGCCAGCCAGCATACACCCCATCTGCCGGGATCACGCCATCGCAGTCTTCCTCCAGATTTGCAGTTGGAAAACCCAGCTCGCGGCCTCGCTTATGCCCATGCTTCACAACGCCTCGAATTCTATGCGGACGCCCGAGAACCCGAGCGGCCTCGGCCACCTCGCCCTCCTGCAACAGCTCACGCACCCAGGATGAAGACCAGCGTGTGCCGTTCTCATCGACGATGTCGGGAAGCCCTATCACGTCGAAGCCAAACTCTTCGCTCAGACTTCGCAGGGTTGAGATGCTGCCGGAATTCCCGGCACCGAACTTCATATCCTCGCCAACCACAATGCCCTGCACACCCAGAGCCTTGCTTATGTTCGAGATGAACTCACGCGGGGTTTGTGAATAGAGAGCCTCGTTGTAGTCGAGCACCAGCGTTGCATCAATACCGTACCCGGCAAGCGCGTCAAGGCGGTCTACCAGCGTAGTGATGAGCTTCAGATTACGCCCCGGACAGTGTACCTGCACCGGATGTGGGAAGAAGGTGATAGCCACTGCGAGCGCGTCCTTCTTGCCTGCAAGATCCGCACACATGCGAATCAGCTGTTGATGGCCGCGATGAACTCCATCAAAATTTCCGATCGTTACAACCGTGCGCAATCCTTCGGGTACTTGTGCAAGACCACGCCACACACTCATCACCATGAGTTAAAGCCAACTCCCCAAAATGGTAGGAAAACTAGACTACTTTGCCTGTTCTGGTTGCTTGCGACGTCCGCATCCGCAACCACCGCCACCATGACCGTGTCCACCACCGTGGCCATGCCCATGACCGCGACCTTTACCACCGCATCCGCAGCCGCCACCACCGTGGCCTTTACCACCGCATCCGCAGGTCTTCTTCTCTTGGTCCGCGGCAGAGATGTCGCGTAGCCCCAGCTCGTTCATCGGATTATCCATGGGTTTACCTCCATCAGTTTTCACAGTGGGTCCGTGGAAAATACAAGCACAGGTTGATACTTCTTTCCACTTCTCTTCAAAAGCGCCCGCACTTCTCCCTTCCACGTGCAAGCAGTTATCTGTCCGTCGGGAGTGCGCACTTCGACCTTTGTCGCGTTACCGTGGCGCATCGCCTCGGCCTCGGATTCGGTAAGTTCGATGCTCTCAAACTGCTGGCTTGCTGCTTTTGTCAAAGAAAGCACGTCAATCGGATGCGGGTCCTCTTCGCACTGGTTGGAGACAAAGCTGGCGAGCCGATCTAACGTGACAGCATCATCGAGCGTCCACTTCCCCACCCTGGTGCGTCTAAGCACGGTTAGATGCGCTCCGGTTCCAAGTATTTCTCCAAGGTCCCGGGCAATCGCCCGTACGTAAGTGCCGCTGGAACATTCAACCACCAGATCGAACTCCAAAACGGGTGTGCCGTCACTAAGCCGGGTTGGCATCAAATCCGAAGTGCGTTGCAGGCGCGAAATCACAACCGGGCGCGCCTGTAGTTTCACAGTTTTACCCTCGCGATGCAGAGCGTGAGCACGCTTGCCGCCAACCTTGATCGCCGATACCTTAGCCGGCACCTGCATGACCTCGCCTCGCATGGAGGCAAGCGCCTCGTCAACCCTCTCGGCGCTCAGATCGCGAGCCCCCTGCGCAGAAATAATCTGTCCGTCAGCGTCATCCGAATCAGTTGCTGCGCCAAGCAACACGCGCGCGCGATACTGCTTGTCTGCCCCGGTAATGAACGTCAGTAAACGGGTTGCCTTCCCAATTCCAAGTACGAGGACGCCCGTGGCCATCGGATCAAGAGTGCCCGCGTGCCCGACCTTACGGGTTGCTGCCAAGCGGCGCACCGCCCCAACCACGTCGTGACTTGTTACGCCCCGGGGCTTGTCCACGATGAGGAGCCCATCAGCCGCGCTTACCTGGGCGCGAGGCATATCCAGCCGCGGTTTCACTCTTCCTCAGCGCTCTTGTACGGATCCTCTTCGCCAGCATATTTGGCGTTCTTAGCGGTTCGGGCAAGCTCTTCGTCAGCCTTACGCGCCTTTAGCAGGGCCTCTTCAATATCGGCTGCCGCCTGCGGCAAACTATCAGCCTGAAAATCAATAGTTGGAGTAAGGCGGATACCGAGGGCCTTGCCTACCTCCGAACGGATAAGCCCCTTAGCAGACTCCAGTGCCTTTGCACTCTTCACCGCCTCGTCCGCCGAACCCAACACCGTGTAAAAAATCGTGGCGTGCTGCAAATCGCCCGTCACTCGAACATCAGTTACCGTCACAAAACCCAAACGCGGATCCTTAATCCGACGTTCAAGCAAACGAGCTACCGTCTGCTGAATCCGATCCTCCACCTTACGTTGGCGATTAATATCAGCCACTGCGGCCTCCTCAAAAATAGAACCGGCCTCAAATTTAGCAAAATAAACCGGCTCCCACCTTTTTGGGCGGGAGCCGGCACTACTTGGAAATGGCGTTAGTCGCGTGGTTTCTCGCGCATCTCCCAGGTTTCGATGGTGTCGCCAACCTGAATGTCCTTGTGGCCAAGCGTGATACCACACTCGTAACCCTCGCGGACCTCGGTGACGTCATCCTTCTCGCGGCGAAGCGATTCGATCTTGAGGTCTTCTGCAACCACAACGCCATCACGGACGAGCCGTGCGCTCGTGTTGCGCTTGATGATTCCCTTACGAACGATCGAACCAGCAATATTGCCGAACTTACCAGACTTGAACACCTGCAAGATCTCGGCAGTACCAAGCTGAACCTCTTCGTAAATCGGCTTCAGCATGCCCTTGAGCGCGGCCTCGATCTCTTCAAGCGCCTGGTAGATGACCGTGTAGTACTTGATCTCCACGCCCTCTTCATCGGCCAGGCTTGCAACCTGCTCATTCGGACGAACGTTGAAGCCAATAATGACAGCGTCATCAACCGTTGCGAGGTTAACGTCGTTCTGCGTAATCGCACCAACACCGCGGTGGATGATGCGCAACTGGACCTCTTCACCCACATCAATCTTGAGTAGCGAATCTTCAAGCGCTTCAACAGCGCCCGAAACGTCACCCTTGATGATGAGGTTAAGCGTGTCAACCTTGCCTTCCTTGAGCACCTTATCGAAGTCCTCAAGCGTAACGCGCTTACGCCTGCGAGCCAGCTGAGCCTGACGCTCTGCAGACTCACGCTTATCCGCAATCTGACGCGCCGTACGGTCATCCGGTGCAACTAGGAACGAGTCACCAGCTCGCGGCACGGACGTTAGGCCAAGAACCTGAACCGGACGTGCCGGACCTGCCTCCTGAACCTCATTACCCCACTCGTCAAACATCGCACGCACGCGCCCATAGGACGAGCCTGCAACAACGGCATCACCAATGCGTAGCGTTCCACGCTCAACCAGCATCGTTGCAACCGCCCCTCGACCACGGTCAAGGTTCGCTTCAATCGATACACCGCGAGCATCCGTATCCGGATTCGCTTCTAGGTTGAGGGCCGCATCAGCGGTAAGTAGAACCGCCTCAAGCAGGTCGCCAATCCCCTTGCGCTGTTTTGCGGATACATCCACGAACATGACGTCGCCGCCATACTCTTCAGCAACGAGGTTGTATTCGGTGAGCTGCTGGCGGATCTTATCCGGGTTCGCAGTATCCTTATCAACCTTGTTTACCGCCACAACGATCGGCACATCAGCGGCCTGCGCGTGGTTGATCGCCTCAACGGTCTGCGGCATAACGCCGTCGTCGGCTGCGACAACCAGGATCGCGATATCCGTTACCTGAGCGCCACGGGCACGCATTGCTGTGAAAGCCTCGTGACCGGGCGTATCAATGAACGTGATCAAACGATCGGTGTCGTCATGCTTCACGTGTACCTGGTACGCACCGATGTGCTGGGTGATGCCACCGTGCTCGCGGTCCACAACATCCGTGTGACGGATGGCGTCAAGGAGCTTGGTTTTACCGTGGTCAACGTGACCCATGACGGTTACAACCGGCGGACGCGGAGCGAGGTGCTCCACGTCGTCAAGCTCTTCAGCTTCAAGATCAATGTCGAACGACTCAAGTAGCTCGCGGTCCTCATCCTCTGGGGACACAACCTCAACCTTGTAGCCGATCTCTTCACCCAAAAGTGTGAAGGTGTCTTCATCCAGCGACTGCGTTGCGGTTGCCATCTCGCCCAGGTGAAGCAAAACGGTTACCAGCGATGCGGGATTCGCATCAATCTTCTCCGCTAGATCGGCAAGCGAGGCACCCTGACGGATGCGAATAGTCTGGCCGTTGCCGCGTTGAATCTGCACGCCGCCAATGACGGGCGCGTTCTGCTGTTCGAACTCTTGCCTCTTCGCGCGCTTCGACTTGCGTCCCCGCTTACCGGTTCCTCGACCAAATGCGCCCTGCGTTGCCCCACGGCCACCACGACCACCACGCGGAGGCGCAAACATTGGCGGCTGCTGGCCGAAGCTAGGAGCCTGCGACTGGCGCGAGCCGGAACGGTTAGAACGCCTGCTTTGACGGTTTCCACGCTCGGGAGCGTTGTTTCCGCCCGGCTGTCCCAGTGTGGAATGACCCGGCATCATCATGGGCGATGGACGAGGCCCGCGCCTCTTACCACCGCGTGCCGGAGCCGCCTCGGATGCGTTGCGTCCGCCCCGCTGACCGCGTTGCGGCTTATCATTGCGGTCTGCGCCGCGGCCACCACCCGGACGAGGCATTCCCTGCTGCGAAGCGAATGGGTTATTGCCTGGGCGCGGTCCCGGACGGGGCATTCCCTGCTGGGTTGCAAACGGGTTATTGCCCGGACGCGGTCCCGGACGGGGCATTCCCTGCTGCGAAGCGAACGGACTATTACCGGGGCGCGGCGTTGCCTCATCCTTAGGCTTTGCCTCTTCTGTCTTCTTCTCAGCTTCAGACTCTGCAGGCTGAGGCGTTGCCTTCTTCGCATTCGGCTTAGCGGTCTTTGCCGGACCGGGGATGACATCTGCCGGACTTGGCGCCGGCGTTTCAACCTTCTCGGTCTTTAAAGTCTTAGCCTTGGGCTTTGCCTCAGCCTTCTTAGCCTTTTCTTCCTTGGCTTCAGTCTTGGGCGCAGATTTAGTCGATTTTGCCGACTTTGCCGGCTTATCGGCCTTAGCTGGCTCCTTGCTTTGCTCAGATTCGAGCTTAGCGCCAAGGGTCTTGCGAACTCTTCTAACAACCGGAGGTTCAATAGTCGACGAGGCCGACTTTACGAACTCACCATTTTCCTTCAAGTGCGCAAGAAGTTCTTTACTCGTGATTCCGAGCTCTTTCGCGAGCTCGTGTACACGCAATTTTGCCACAACTCTCCTGTTCAGGTCCGCCCCGAACAGGACGGACGTCTATTTCTGCTGGCAGCTCATCGCTGGGTACTCATCGGGTGCCCATCAGCTTCCAACCCGCTTCCATTTACTCGTCCACAACGCGCTCCCTGCGCGCTGGTTGGTTTTCTTCTCGAGCGGAAATATCTATCGAGAAGGAAACACGGCTTCTGCTCCCAGGCAAACGAAGCGCGCGGTTAAACGCCTTCTTCTTCACTGCCCGATCTAGACAGGATTGCCGAGGATGAATCCAGGCTCCTCGCCCGGGCATGCTCCGGCGCGGGTCACTAACAACACTTCCAAGGGCCTCACTGTAAACGCAGCGAAGCAACTCGTTAGGAGTTGCTACTTCCCGGCACCCTACGCACGTTCGCCGCGGTGCATCCGCAAAACGGCTACGCATAAGCATGCTTCCTGTTAAGCCTATCGTTATTTTCAGTCCGTTGGTTCGATATTTTCTGAGCCCTGCCTCACGTCAGGGCGCGAAATGTCGCCAGTCACGACCCCCAGGCCGGCCTCGGTATCAGAATGAATGTCGATATGGAAGCCGGACAGACGCGCGGCAAGACGCGCATTTTGACCCTCCCTGCCAATAGCGAGGGAGAACTGGAAGTCAGGCACAATCACTTCCGCATTCTTACCCTCGAGGTCGGTAATTGTGACCGAAGATACTCGCGCGGGAGACAGAGAGTTAGCAACGAAGCGAGCCGGATCAGAAGAGTAATCGACAATATCTATCTTCTCGCCCTGCAACTCGGTCATCACCGCACGCACACGCCTACCCATGGGGCCAATGCAAGCACCCTTAGCGTTCACACCCTCACGTGTGGCCGCAACCGCGATCTTGGTACGGTGACCGGCCTCGCGCGCAACGGATTTGATCTGCACAAGACCCTGCTGGATCTCTGGAACCTCGCGCTCAAACAAGCCCTCAACCAGGGCGGGGTGGGTGCGCGAAACCGTGATCGCAGCACCCTTCTCTCCGCGAGAAACATCCACCACGTAAGCGCGTAGCACGTCACCATGGTTGTAAACCTCACCCGGGACCTGTTCGGACTGGGGAAGACGAGCCTCAAACTCGCCCACGCGTAGCATTACGAAAGCCGGATTGCGCTGCGCCTCCACGGTGCCAACCACGACTGAACCCGTACGGCTACGGAAGTCGCCGAGCACCTTCGAATCCTCGGCCTCGCGCAGCCTCTGTGCAATCACTGAACGAGCGGTGGCAGTAGCGATGCGCCCAAACTCCTTAGGAGTGTCATCAAACTCGCCGATCGGATTGTCTTCCTCATCAAGCTCGGTTGCCATCACGGCAACCTTGCCGGTACGCTGATCAATCTCAATGCGGGCCTGATCCATTGCCCCGGGCATCTTGTGATAAACCTTCAGCAAGGCTTCCTCAATCGCGGCAACTAGCGTGTCGCCATCAATTTCAAGCGAGGCACCCACTTCCCGGAGTGTACGCATATCGATTTCCACGGGGAGCCTCCTACTTACCTAGTGAACCGAAGTCAACGCGCGAATGCGCCTTCGTGATCTTATCAAGAGCTACGGTCTCTTCGCGCTCAGGCTTACCTTTTTTACCCGCGATGCTAAGCGTCACACTTTGATCGTCGGAGCCGATCACTCTACCTTTTAAGCGTTCACCATCTTGCGTTTTGATCTCCACCAAGTGACCGATGCAGCGTGAGAAGTGCCGCGCAGTTTCGAGTTTGCGCTCGGCGCCCGGCGTTGAAACCTCAAGCGTGTAGGCACTTTCAATCGGATCGGCCTCGTCCATAGCCGCCGAGATTTCACGCGAGACCTGGAGCACGTCGTCGGCATCCACCGACCCCGCGCCCTCCTTCAAGTCAACCGTCACCCGCACCAAGGGTTCCTTACCCCTAGTTACAGTTACCGATTCCAAGAACAGATCTGCACGGCTCACAATCGGAGCTACGAGCGCCTCAATCCGAGCCTCGATGGCTTTTGACATCATTCTCCTTAAAGAGCGGGACTGGTTCGAGCCTGAGCCCTCAATCAGACTATTATGCACACATGCCTTCAATAACGCACGAATCCGCGGCTGGCGCGAAGATCGACACGAAAACTCAAGCTCTCGCTTCGAAACGAATTGTAGTCCCAATCTTCGCTGCCACAATCGCCGCCGCGTCCCTAACCGGCTGCACGGGCGTTTACATCGAGCAAGACGGACCGCAACTACCGAACGTTCCCGAGTCCCAAGAGGTGTTCCAACAGCTTGTTCGCAACGAAACCGCGATACTCGACAGCCTCGCGCAACCAGGCGAGGACTGCAAGGCATGCATGGATTTTGCCGCAGAACTGGATGAAAAATCGAAGCAACGCAGCGAACTACTGGGCGGGCTATGGGATCCGTGGGGAGAGAATGTGCCAGATGGCGCTCCCCTGCCCGATCCCGTGCCCCAGGCAAGCAGCACGTGGGCCGAACTCACCGACTTCATCATTGGTACCGCCACCGCCGATCTCGCAGCCGCCACCGAACTCGACTCCAAAGGCGATCAGCTGGCCGCCGCCTCCGTGGCTGCCGGAAGGCTGGCCGATGGCCTCAAATTGGCGAACCTGCTTGAAGTCCAACCCACCCTCCCGGCTTTTACCCCCCCTAAGGCTGAACCTCGCAAAGACGTAGCAGGCCGCTCCGACCTCAAGAATCTTGGAGAAGTGGCCGCACAATGGGACTGCGCTGCGCAGTGGATCGCTTATTACGGGGCCGGCGATGACGCGGATGGGCCTTCCGCTACAGAGGTAACGGCCCGCGCGCAAGTAGACGACCTAGTTGCTTTTTCGCAACGCGCAATCAACGCTGGAGCGCCGGATCAGCGCACCCTGTCATGTTTAACGCCTGCTAGCGAAGGGGATGAGACGGGGCTTAGCGGCGCGGAGAACGAACTATTTGCCACTAACCTGGCGTTCTTGGTTGACCGCCCCTACCTCATCCTGCCTGGCGAGGATGACGCGCAGTATCCGCTTGCGTTCGAAGCACTCACCGCCCAGTTGGCGTCGTGGGTAAGCATTGGGAATGTTCCCGCAACGCCGGGGGTTACCGAAGCTGCGGAGCAAAAGCAGGCACCAACCGAACCCACGCAATTTGCGCCGTTCTACAACACGGGTGAGGAAGGCGAAAGAATTGCCCCGTTCTACAACAAGATTGGCGAAACAAAATAAGCGCGGGACAAGCCCGCACAGAAGTGCCCCGACCGGGGCTCGAACCCGGGACCGACGGATTATGAGTCCGCTGCTCTAACCGACTGAGCTATCAGGGCCTGGGTAAATCATGCCAGCTAGGCGAATCTGAATCAAACCAATCATGACGGCCACCGCGGGCAGCTTCTCACGAGGTGATGAGACAAATGCGTGGTTACCGTACAGTGAAGGATATGACTCCAGCTATGAAATTTAAGCTTCCGAAATCCTTAGTAAACGCACTGCACGCGAGCTTCTTAACGAAGACGGACGCCAAGCGTCCCGCTATCGAGCTTGTGAACGGAGCCTGGCTACTTCTGGCGAATCTCGGCCCTGTGGTGGTGACGGACGAACACGTAGCTTTTATTGGCCACTGGCATGAGATCCAGCACGCGGTGTGGGAAGCGAACAGCCAGATGCTCATCATCCGCTGGGTAGATCCCACCCGCGAACCTTGGCACGGCGTTACCGTAGAAGACGATGTGCGTCGATTCATGTCGCAGCTCGAGGAGTTCATCGAGTACACCTATATTTCTACCGCCTCGCGTAAAACTGCAGATGGAACGTGGATCCGCGCATCCATTCGACGCTCTAGCAACGGCAATCTTTTTTCAACGCTAACCGCCGGCGGTGATCTAGGTAACGAGGGCGAAAAGCTCGCATTCGAACTGGAACGAAACCTGCGTGAATCTGTTGGATTAGAGCGGTAAATAGACCGATTCAATCCCGATTTGGCACGGGGCAAAAAAGTATGTAGAGTGTATCTCGCGCTAAGCAATCCCGCGTAGCTCAACGGCAGAGCATTCGACTGTTAATCGAACGGTTGCTGGTTCGAATCCAGCCGCGGGAGCAAACAAAAGCCCGCCCCAAAAGGCGGGCTTTTCCTATTGCCTGATTATGACCGATCGCTACGAGAACGCAGTCTTCCTAATCACCGAGCTACATCGCGAGTTTTCGGCGGGGATGACTACTAACAAGGCAATCGGTTACAGCTCCTCTGTGAGCGCGCGCCGCTTTTCTTCCAGGCGCAGTAGCTCACTGAACGCGGCCTGGTACTCGTTAGAGTCAAAAGAATAGCGACCGAGCGAGGCCTTTAGCGAGCCGATCTGACGATTAAGTCCATTGCGCACCAGCGCACGAACCATCCCAAAACAGTAATCGCGAAGCCGATCCGGATCATCCTGCGGTAGTGGCGCCACCGCAAGCTGCGTGATTACCTTCGCAACCACCTCACTGCCCGACTCGATCAGGCTCTGATTCCAATGCGCTGTGGCTCTGCGCGTAGCCTCAACGCCTACCCCGACCTCGGCCTCGGTGATTTGCAGATAATCCATATAGGAGGCCAGCCCACCGCCTGCTCGGATCGCGTCATGAACCGCGCGGTAGGCCGGCGTTGAGAAAGCATCTCCATCAAGCTCGTCGAAACCTGAACCCGAAACGTAGCCCGGGTACTGTACGATTGCCTCCAATGCCTGTCTCTCCAGACGCACAATCGGATCAGCCTCATTACCAATTCGCATTGGAGTAGGAGCGCCTTGCGTAGGCGCTCCATGGCTGCGCTCAAGCCGCGGGTCGAGGCGGCGGGCTCCCCTGCTAGCCACCGACACGGCATGCAAAACCTCGCGCACATCCATGCCCAGCCAACCGGACAGCTGACGCGCGTACTCACGTTGCAACGCGCGATCGCGAATGCCCGCCACAATCGGAGCGCTTACACGAAGCCCGTGTACACGCCCCTCAGCAGTAGTGAGGTCAACCGAAGCAAGCGTTGAGCGAATAACAAACTCGAACAGTGGCACGCGCGATTCAACCATCTCGATCAACGCCGCATCGCCCTTGTTCATGCGTAGATCACAAGGATCCATTCCGGTGCGTTCCACGGCGACGAACGTTTGCGTAGCGAAACTTTGGTCCTCGCCAAATGCTCGCAGAGCGGCCTTCCGGCCTGCCTCGTCCCCATCGAAAGTGAAGATCACCTCTCCCCCCAGGCTTAGGCCCGATGAGAGTTGCACCCCCGCAGCCGGATTAGCCACGTCGCCCAACAGACGGCGAATGATCTTCACGTGCTCTTCACCAAAAGCCGTGCCACAGGTAGCCACGGCAGTATCAATGCCAGCCAGGTGCGCGGCCATTACATCCGTGTACCCCTCCACGATCACTACCTCGCGCTTTTTCGCGATGTTGCGCTTAGCAAGATCTAGCCCGTACAGCACCTGAGACTTGTGATAGATGGGAGTCTCTGGCGTATTTAGATACTTCGGCCCCCGATCATCCTCATGCAATCTGCGCGCACCAAACCCGATGGTCGCACCTGTTAGGTCCCGGATTGGCCAAATCAGGCGGCCGCGAAAACGATCATAAATCCCTCGATTACCGTTACTGGCCAAGCCCGCCTTCACTATCTCTTGATCCTGAAAACCGCGCGAGCGAAGCAGATTTGTGAGGTTATTCCAGCCTTTAGGTGCGTAGCCAATGCTGAAGGTAGCGGCCGCGTTTTGGTCAAAGCCGCGCTGGGCCAAGAATTCGCGGGCAATCTGAGCCTCTGGCGAGGACAGGGAGCGGATGTAGAACTCCTCTGCGATCTTGTGCTGATCAATCAAACGTTGGCGCCGGCCGAACTCGCCCGGTCCCTTCGCCCCTTCCTCGTAGTGGAGCGTGATGCCAGTCTTTTGCGCAAGGTGTTCCACGGCCTCCGTAAAGCTTAAATGGTCAACCTTTTGCAAAAACGCGATCGCGTCACCGCCCTCGCCACACCCGAAACAGTGCCACAGGCCCAGGTGGGGGCGGACGTGGAATGACGGCGTCTTCTCATCATGGAATGGGCACAGCCCCTTCATTGATCCGGTTCCCGCGGGGCGAAGAGTCACGTAATCATTAACGATGTCCTCAATTGCGGTGGCCTCGCGAACCTTCGCGATGTCCTCTTTCCGAATCAGCCCAGCCATGCCTTATATCCTAATCATTCGCGCAAAGGGGCGCTTACAGGTGAAGCGTATCGAACATGCCACAAAGTGAAGCGTGCATGCGTGCCGCCGAAAGATCCGTGAGTGAGGCCACCTGATCAATCACAATGCGCAAACGAGCGTTATCATCCGGCGTCTGGCGCCAAAGTGAGGCAAACGGCTCTTGCAGGTGGCGCCCCGATGTTTCATACAGAATGTGCACGAGGTCCACCAGCACACCGCCCTGGTGGTGATACGACCCCTCCATCTCGCGCGGAGCCATCACGTAGTGCGCGGCAATCCCCTTCAGCAGCATGATCTCGGTTGCCGTCTCGTTGGGGACAACCAGATCCGCGTCATACCTTCCCAGCCCCTCCCCGCGCTGGCGACCAGCCGCGCCGCGCGTGGCCTCAACCGCCTCGGAACAAAACTTTCCGATTAGTTGTGACGTCATGTCCTTCAAACGCGCGCTGTCCGCATACGTGCCATCGAACGAAGTGAGCCAGTACGGCATCGCCAACAAGCGTTCGCGCGCCGCCTGCAGGTGCGTTTCTTGTAAATCCTTGTCGTACCACTCGCGCGTACGCTCCACTACGTTCGCGAACGCAGCGTCATCGCGCAACTCTTCGAGGGGTAGTTTGCCGGTCATCACCGCGTCTTCAACGTCGTGCACCGAGTATGCGATGTCATCTGATAGATCCATAATCTGCGCTTCCAAGCAGCTACCCATCGCTCCCGAACGCATCCAGTCAAATGACTCCCGATCATCTTCGTAAACCGAATACTTCCGAGTTGAATACTTTGGATCTGGCCCTTCCGAGCGAGCCCACGGGTACTTACAGATCGCGTCCAACGACGCACGCGTCAAATTCACGCCGCGCGGCTCGCCAGCCTCGCCAACAACCTTCGGCTCCAAACGAACCACCAGGCGGAAGGTCTGCGCGTTACCTTCAAAACCGCCCACGTCCCCAGCAATCGAATCGAGCGCCTTCTCGCCATTGTGTCCGAATGGCGGATGGCCTAAATCATGCGCCAGGCATGCAGCATCCACAATATCTGGATCCGCCCCCAACTCCTTGCCGATCTCTCGACCAACCTGTGCTACCTCCATCGAATGTGTAAGCCGGGTGCGAACAAAATCGTCCGAAGCTGGGCCAAGAACCTGGGTTTTCTCGCCCAACCGACGAAACGCAGCTGAATGCAGGATTCGCGCACGATCGCGCTCAAAATCGGTTCGATTGGGCGACTTCGGACGCTCTTTCACAAAGCGTTCGCGATCAAAGTCAGAATACGCATGTCTGGTAACACTCACGGGCCAATCATATCGACAACAACAAGCAACCTTTTCTAACCAACGCACTTCTTTGGCACAATAGAGCCATGAGCACTGAGCAGGCACCTTCACATATTCAGAAAGAAACCGCGAGAGCGGTTCAAAACTCGCGGTATGTGCGCACGCACCTCATTCACAGGCGCTCACCTCTACCCGGCTCCTGGTGGCACGCTCCCGTCATAGCTGAGATTCCCGGCATCATCGACAAAGCCGGCGCAAAACCTCTTGCCTCCATCATGCCCACCATTAAAGAAACCGGTTTCGACGGCGTAGTGTTTCGCCCCGCTCTACTCGATTTTTACACGTCCAAGGTCTACCTGGATCAGATCATCGAAGCTGGCAAGCAAGCCGAACTGCGCGTCATTGTGCGCCTCTCTGGTGGCGACTACGCTCCTGACCTGACCCCGTCTCTCAAACCCTTCTACGGGGCCGAAGAGTCTACCGCCACCACCATCACGAGAGCCCGCGAAGCGCTCAAGAGCGGTGCGGATGGCATCGACTTGGGTCGTATCGCAGAAAACCCGAATCTACCTGGCGCGAAAGAGCGTGACAAGGAGTTCTCCGATCTCGTTCGCCTCCTCATGTTCGAACTGGCAGATTTCTCTGAAGAAAAGATCCTTGTTGCGGAAGCGCGCACCGAACTGCATGAGCAATACCAGTACCACTTGCAGGAAGACTGGATCCACAACTTCATAGATAACCGTCTTCAACGCGCGCCATTCTCGGATGCAGCCATCATTGAGGCAATCGAAGAATCCCTCTTTGAAAGAGACAAGATTGGTGTTCCCCCCGTCTGGAAAGCCATCAACTCCCGCCTCATCATGGAACCCGACCGGCCCAACAACTACCCCGGTTCCTGGGAAGATGACACCAATACCACAAGGCGCTCTTCGATGCGCATCATCATGGCGTCGTTGCCCGGTGCTATCTACCTGCCTTTCGGCTTTTCTGGCGGGCACGTTACATACAAGGGTGTAGCCGTGCGACCCCTACCTCCGATTAACTCCATCGAAGAACGCCGCCTTGCCCACACACAGCTGGCGTTACGGCTACGAAAGAAATACGACCTGGGCAACGCCAACCTCGCGTGGGTCAGCGGACTGCCATGGCAAACTCCAGGCGTCGGTGTATTCACCAGCGGCAGTGTCATGTGTGTATTCAACACGTCAAACGAAGACGTGTTCGTGCCCCTAGAAAACGAGCTATTGCTCCGCTCGGATTCCACTCGCGAGTGGGCTCTGCCCGGCGCCGAAACCGTTCTAAGGACCGGACCGCCGCAAATTTTCTCCACCGCTGAACGCGAGGAGCAAAACACCCTCACACCCGGCACCACCGCCTGGTTTATACCACCCGTTGTAAAAGCCTCCAACAGGTAGGACAAAGAACGCGGGCGCCTAGATCAAAAGCGGCGAGGACACTAGTGCGTGCTCAAGCACCCCGTTGCCGCATCGAACGCCACCAGCGCGTCCACGCCGATCTGCCCCGGAGCGGAATCCTCACCGAGAGAACTAAACGTTGCTACAGATCCAAACTTTGCAGCAAACGCCCGAGTGAACACGCCCGGCTCCCCCATTGAAACCGCAATCACGGGTACCTGCGCAAACGTATCCACAAAATGCCGCGCACATGCCGCCAGTCGCAATGAATCCATCACCGAACCCGGCATGTATGCGACCTTCACTAAGCCGGCGCCGTGACTGCGAACATCCACATCGTCATCAGCGCCATCTAGGAACTGCTCGAACCACCCCAGCAGCTCACCCTGCATATGGCGCAAGCTGGCAACAACCTCGTCTGCACCCGGCGTAGCCCCAAAATCATGGTTTGATATCACCACTGGAACCCCCGCTTCGAAAGCGCTGAACGCCACGCGACGACGCTGCTCCAAGCCATACTCCACGTCAAGCAGGTCCGCCGCCTCGGCCTCTAAGACCGCGAGCGCCACGCGCTCATAGTCTGCAACCGCTCCGCGTCCTCCTTGCTCTTCAGTACGGAATGTAGCGAGGATCGGCAGGTCTGTCTCGCGGCGAAGGACCTGTGCGCACCCTGCGATTACCGGGTTGGAAATATCGCTTAGGTGGTCTACTCTCCACTCCACCAGGTCCGCACCACTGTCTGCAACAGCACGGGCTTCCTGCGCAAGCTCAGATGCATTCTTACCCATCAGCGGCGCGATAATCGCCGCCCGATCTCCACCCAATTCAACGTTTGCGGCACGCACCTTCATTTGCGCCATCTCAGCCCCCATCTGCAACCGCCTCATCAGCTACAACCTGTGCACGTTCTGCGTCTTGAATCACCTGCGAATCCAGCCAACCGTGCGGCAGATGAGGACGCCGTTCGTGTCCCTTCCGGCCACGCGGCCCCTCCGCTGACTTCGGGCAGGGCTGATCCAAGTCCAAGCTGTTCAAAAGCTCATCGAGCTCATCCAAGCTACTCACGCGCCCCAGCTTCAACCGGGACTCGCCACCTACTTTGTAGCCGCGCAAATACCAGCCAATGTGTTTGCGCATGTTCCTGCACGCGTCAAACTCAGAACCAAGATGCTCAGTCATCAACAGCGCATGCTCACGGATAATCTGTGCAACGGTACGCAAATCCGGGGCCATCTTAGGAATACCCGCGCCCGTTAAGTCCGAAGTGATGTCCGTGAACAGCCAGGGCCGGCCCTGACAACCGCGGCCGATCACCACTGCGTCGCACCCCGTCTGTTCCATCATTGCGCGCGCGTCCTCGCCCTTGAAAATATCTCCATTGCCCATGACTGGAATCGAGATCGCTTCTTTGAGGGCGGCTATCGGCTGCCAATCTGCCTTACCCGCGTAATACTGGGCCTGCGTGCGACCGTGCAAAGCAACTGCGGCCACGCCACTGCGTTGGGCAATAATGCCGGCATCCATATAAGTCGAGTGCTGATCATCAATACCGATACGCATCTTCATCGTTACGGGAACGTCTCGGCCAACCAGTTTTGAACCTTTTTCAGCGCCGGCCACAACCGCCTTCAAAATGTCTTCCAGTAAGTCCCGCTTCCACGGTAGGGCTGCTCCCCCGCCCTTGCGAGTAACCTTGGGCACCGGACAACCAAAGTTCAGATCAATATGATCCACAAGGTCGCGCTCTACAATCATCTGCGCGGCCCTACCCATCGTGTCTGGATCAAGCCCGTACAGTTGAGCCGAGCGCACCCTATCGGACGGGTCGGGCTCAACCATGCGCCAAGTCTTCGGTGAGCCTTCCACCAGGGCACGCGCGGTAATCATCTCGCAAACAAACAGTCCTGCAGGCGCATCAACGCCCTTCTTTGCCTCATCAAGCTTGCTTGCCAGAGCCTCACTCAGCCCGCGCTCAGCGTGCTCCCGACACAGCCGGCGAAACGGAACATCCGTGACGCCGGCCATGGGGGCTAAAACAACCGGGGTCCACAGATTGATAGGACCAATCTGTAGACCACCGGAATTCGTACTTGCTACCAAACCTGTGTCCGTTAGCTGATCGGCAGACGCTGCGCGAGGTATGCCTCGACCTCGTCTAGCGGAATACGAACCTGTTCCATGGTGTCGCGGTCCCGAATCGTCACCGCGTTATCCTCTAGCGTGTCGAAGTCGTAGGTGATGCAGAAAGGTGTCCCGATCTCATCTTGGCGGCGGTAACGACGCCCCACAGCGCCAGCGTCGTCGTACTCAACGTTCCAGCGGCGACGCAGTTGCATAGCGAGCTTACGAGCCGGCTCCGTGAGTTGCTCCTTGCGCGAAAGCGGCAAAACTGCTGCCTTCACCGGAGCCAAACGCGGATCCAGCTTCAAAACCGTGCGCTTGTCAACGCCGCCCTTAGTGTTAGGAGCCTCGTCCTCGCAATAGGCCTCTACTAGAAACGCCATAAGCGAACGAGTGAGGCCAGCAGACGGCTCCACGACGTAGGGTGTCCAACGCTCGTTCTTCTGCTGATCGAAGTAGTCAAGCTTGGCGCCCGACTCCTTCGAGTGAGTACCAAGGTCATAATCAGTGCGGTTTGCGATACCCTCAAGCTCGCCCCACTCCGAGCCCTTGAAGCCGAACGTGTACTCGATGTCTACAGTGCGCTTTGAATAGTGCGACAGCTTCTCTTTCGGGTGTTCGTAAAGGCGCAGGTGGTCACGGTTGATACCAAGATCTACGTACCAATTAATGCGCTCATCAATCCAGTACTGGTGCCAATCCTCATCCGTGCCCGGCTCTACAAAGAACTCGAGCTCCATCTGCTCAAACTCGCGAGTGCGGAAAATGAAGTTACCCGGCGTGATCTCGTTACGGAACGACTTACCAATCTGCGCAATACCAAACGGGGGCTTCATGCGCGAGGTAGTCATGACGTTCGCGAAGTTTACGAAAATGCCCTGCGCGGTTTCTGGACGCAAGTAGTGCAGTCCAGTCTCATCATCCACGGCACCCAGGTAAGTCTTCATGAGGCCCGAGAATGCCCTCGGCTCCGTCCAGTTACCCCGGTTACCACAGCTTTCACACGCCACCATGTCGAGCGTAACGTCAGCCTCCTCAACGCCGTTCTTCTCGGCATAATTCTCGATCAGCTGATCCTCACGCTGCCGCTTGTGGCACGAAAGGCACTCTACAAGTGGATCGGTAAAAGCCGTCACGTGGCCAGAAGCATTCCACACTGCCGTTGGCAAAATTACCGAGGAATCCAAGCCAACAACGTCGTCACGCTGGCGAACCATGCGTGACCACCACTCCCTCTTAATGTTTTCTTTAAGCTCGACGCCGAGCGGGCCGTAGTCCCACGCTGAACGCGTACCTCCGTAGATCTCACCGGAAGGGAACACGAAGCCTCTACGCTTAGCAAGGTTAATTACGGAATCTAGACGCGACGGGTTTGCCATTTTTCTCCTTGAGTCATGCGCACCTGGCTGGTGCGTTTCACTATTCGCAATCACGAATCATCTCAAGTTTAGTTGGGTTTGCTGAAATATCGAAAGCACCGACCCTAGTTGGCGTTGCATTGCGTCACATTGGGCGCTCGCGCTTGATCCACAGCAAAGCGATAGCGATAATGGTTGTCATGAACATTCGTAAGAGTTTGATTGCAGTAGGCGCCGCGTCCGCACTGGCCCTAGCTGGTTGTTCCGCCAGCGCGACCAAGGACAGCGGCATGAAAGACAGCAGCGACCCGCTCGTTGTTAAAGCATCGTTTTATCCGCTTCAGTACCTGGTTGAGCAGATTGGCGGCGACCTAGTATCCGTCGATTCGCTTACTCCCCCAGGAACCGACGCTCACTCCCTCGAGCTATCTCCAAAAACCGTCTCCGAGCTATCCGGCGCCGACGCCGTTGTGTACCTGCGCGGCTTCCAGACCGCAGTTGACGAGGCTGTAGACCAGGCGAAGCCAAGCCACGTCCTCGATGTCACCGAAAGCGCACAACTGATGGAAACGGGTGCGCATCACCATCACCACCATGATGATGAAGCCGACCACGACCATGAGGGCGAGGATCACGAACACGAGGCAGCGGGGCACGACCACGAAGCCGAAGGCCATGAAGAAGGCCATGAAGGTGAAGACCACGACCACACCTCCGAACCGCATGAAGCCGACCACGACCACGAAGCCGGTCACGAAGAAGAAGAGCACGACCATGACCACGAGGGCGAAGGCCACGACCACGAACACAACATGGCTGGCGATCCGCACTTCTGGCTAGACCCGGCGCGCATGGAGCAAGTTGCCAAGCAGATCAACGAGTTCCTGGCTGAAACCGATCCCTCGCACGCGCAAGAATACGAGAAGAACACAGAAACCGTAGTTTCCAAGCTGAAAGATCTGGATAAGTCCGTGACGAGTAGCTTCGGAAACTGTGCCCTCGACACCTTCGTGGTTTCACACGAAGCATTCGGCTATCTTGCCGCTAAGACGGGACTACACCAGGTGGGTGTTTCTGGACTTGAGCCCGAAGTGACCCCCTCGCCTCAACGTCTGAAAGAAATCAGCGACGTGGTGAAAGAAAACGGCGTCAAGGTTATCTACGCCGAAGCCAATGTGTCCCCGAAAGCCATTGAAGTTCTAGCACACGACCTGGGTATCGAAACCCTAGTGCTCGACCCGGGTGCCACACAGAACGATCCGGACGTAGACTACTTGCAGATAATGACCAAGAATCTTGACAACCTCAAGAAAGGCCTCGACTGCAAGTGAGTTTGCAAAACACCAAGCAAGAGTCGCACCACCCAGGTGCGGCTCTTGCCGTATATACCCACCATCTGCACGTCGCGTATGACACGAACGTCATCCTGCACGGCCTCGATATCGAAATCCCCGTAGGCCAGTGTGTAGCAATCACGGGAGCAAACGGATCCGGCAAATCCACATTCGTGAAAGCGCTTATGGGTTCGGCTCCCGTAACCGAAGGCGATCTGCAAATTTTTGGCAAGAATGCGCGGGGCAAAGGCCTGTTTAGCCGAGACGCCGTTCCATGGAACCGAATCGGATACGTCCCCCAACGTCCCTCCGCCGCCTCCGCGGTCTCATCCAGCGCCCTTGAAGTTGTGCGATCCGGACTGCTCGGGCCTAAACAATGGTGGTATGCAGCCGGCTCCAAGAAGATTGCCGAGGATGCACTTGGGCGCGTCGGCCTTTTGCACCGGGCACAAACCCCCGTACAGGAGCTCTCTGGCGGCCAGCACCAGCGCGTGCGTATCGCAAGAGCACTCGCCCGTGACCCTGAACTACTAATCCTTGACGAGCCTCTAGCCGGCATCGACCGGCACTCTCAAGAAAAACTTGCCGGGCTCATCGGGCAGGCCAAAGAACGCGGAAAAACCATCGTGCTGATCCTGCACGAGCTCGGCCCCATCGAACCGCACATCGAGCGGATCATTAACCTTGCCTCCGGACACGTCACCTTTGATGGTCCCGTTGGCGAGGCGCCTCATATACACGCCGCAGAACACCACCACTTCCCGCATCCAGAAGACATCGAGATCGACATTTACAGTGGAGGCAACGATGAATAGTGCAATCGCCCCCGGCCTCATCAGCGAACTGGGCACCATGCTGTCCTCACCACTCATGCAACGCTCGTTCATCGCGGCTATTCTCGTAGGCCTTGCCGCCCCCGTAGTTGGCACCTACCTCGTGCACCGGCGCCTGGCCATGCTTGGTGACGGCATCGGTCACATCGCCCTTACCGGTGTGGCTCTCGGCTGGCTTGCCGGAACCGCAATGGGCACCATGGAGCCCGAAAGTTATGCCCTACCCGGCGCTTTCATCATCTCCATACTCGGAGCCGTCACCCTCGAAGTGATCCGCATCGCCGGACGCACCTCGTCCGACGTGGCGCTGGCCATGCTCTTCTACGGCGGTATTGCCGGAGGCGTGCTCCTCATGGGCATAGCCGGAGGAACATCCTCACAGCTAAACTCCTACCTCTTTGGCTCCATTGCGACCGTCACCAACTCTGACATTTGGGCGATCACCATCCTCACCATCATCGTGCTCCTGATAGGCATCGGTCTAGCTCCCGCACTGTACTCCGTATGCAACGATGAAGAGTTCGCCCGTTCCACAGGTCTACCCGTAAATCTCCTCAACCTCATCATCGCGATCATGGCCGCAACAACCGTGGCCGTGGCCATGCGAGTTGTGGGGGCACTACTCGTCTCCGCCCTCATGATCGTTCCTGTTGCAATATCGCAAATCCTGGTACGCTCATTTAGGTCAACAATGGCTCTAGCAATGGTGATAGGCATGCTCACAACGGTCAGTGGACTTACGATCACGTACTTCTACAACCTGTCTCCCGGCGCAGCCATCGTTGTACTTGCAATCCTCATCTACGCCATCGTCTTCCTTGCCCGCCCGCTCATCGACCGCGTTCACGGCAAACGCAAAGCCGTAGCCAAGCCGCCCACCGTCATGCACCCCGAACGCCAACAGCAAAGGTAGACTCATGGAAAAGCCCAGACGCAACACGCGCCAGCGCCAAGCCGTAATCGAAGCGATGAGCGAGGCAACCGAGTTTCGATCCGCCCAAAAAATTCACGCCGACATGGTTGCTGCCGGCGAATCGATTGGCCTTGCCACCGTCTATCGTAATCTGCGCACCCTCGCTGAAGAAGGCTCGATAGACACCCTCATGGCACCTGACGGCGAATCCCTGTACCGCGCATGTGGCCACGAATCGCACCACCACCACATCGTGTGCAGGCGTTGCCTATCCAGTATCGAAATCCACGAATCCGACCTAGAGTCGATACTGCAAGCACTCGTCAAAAAACACGGATTTTCTGACGTGGAACACTCAATCGAGATTTTTGGGCTCTGCCCCCAATGCCAAGCCAAGGAAGGTAAGTAGAAAAATGCCTGGAGTTCCTCAGTGGATCGCGGATGGGCCATTCATTGGGATCGCCCTATTCCTCACCATCGTGGTTTTTCTACGCTCGCAGGGCACCTACTGGCTTGGCCGCCTCGGAACGTGGGGTTTTCTCGCTAAATCGGAGCATTCGAGCAAGCCGTGGGTGCGTAAAGTTCGTGCGTGGCTTGAAGGCGCCTCTGTTCAAAAAGGCATCGACGCCGTAGACAAGTGGGGACTGCTCATCATTCCTCTGTCCTTCCTCACCATTGGTTTCCAAACCGTAGTTCACGCCGGTGCCGGAGTGCTTCGCCTGCGCTGGCTAACCTACACTCTTGCGGCAATCCCCGGTTACATCGCATGGGGTTGCCTCTACGCATCCATCGGCATCGGACTATTCAAAACCGGCCAAGCCGCAACCGCTGGGAAAACGTGGGCGCTCGTACTATGCACCACGATGGTGGTCATCATGGGCCTCACCATCTTGAAGCGACGCCACCGGGCCGCAGAAATCGTTGCCGATTAGCTCTCCACCCGATCCACAGCGGAACCAAACCTGCGCTCGCGGCCGGTGAAGGCCAGCACATCGTTCCACAGTTCCTCGCGGCAATACTCCGGCCACGGCACGGGATTGAACGCAAACTCGGCGTAGGCGCACTGCCATAGCAGGAAGTTCGATATGCGCTGTTCACCACCCGTGCGGATCAGTAGATCCACATCCGGCGACGAAGGGGCGTAAAGACGCCGCCCAACCGTGTCTTCCGTAATGCCAGCCGGCTTCAGTTTGCCCGCCTCAACCTCACTCGCAACTTGTCGCATAGCATCGGCAATCTCGGCCCTTCCCCCGTAGTTCACAGCCATGTTGAAATGCAGCTTCGAATTGGCCTTGGTGAGTTCCTGCGCCACCTCCAACTCGCTGATCACCGATTTCCAAAGACGAGGCCGCCTCCCCCACCAGTGGATTGCCACGCCCCACTCATTCAACTCGTCACGGCGCCGGCGAAGCACATCGCGCGAATAACCCATCAGAAAGCTAACTTCCTTGGGTGAGCGTTTCCAGTTCTCCGTAGAAAACGCGTACACAGTCAGGTGCTGCACACCGATTTCGAGGGCGCCCGCAATCGTGTCCATCAGTGCAACCTCGCCGGCCCGGTGCCCCTCAGTGCGCGCCAAGCCGCGCGCATTCGCCCACCTTCCGTTGCCGTCCATAATGATCGCAACGTGACGAGGCACCCCGTCAATCTTTGGAGCCAGATTCGTGCCAGCTCCTGGCGGTGCAACCTTCATACGTCCCCCAAATGTGAGTTGATCAAACTATATGACTTGATACGCCGCTCAACATGCCATTGCACCCACGCGGCAACCAGCCCCGCAGCCTCACGCCGCGCAAAATCGGGCGCCGCATCTGCGCTTTGCCAATCACCCGAAAGCAAATCTCCAAGCAACTGCATCGCTTCCCGCGAAGGCGCTAACGATCCGGGCGGCCTACAAGCCTCGCACACCGCGCCTCCGGCCACCACATTGAACGAGGATGACGGGCCGGGCCTACCGCACACCGCGCAATCCCAAAATGAGGGAGCCCAACCACTCATCGAAATCGCGCGGAGCATAAACGAGTTCATGACCAAATCCGGCGAATGACGCCGATTTGCGAGGGCGTGCAAAGCCCCCAAAAGGAGCAGGTACATAGAGGTATGCGCTTCGTCCTCCGACAATCTCTCCGCGGTTTCCACCATCACGTTGGCACGAGTATAAAGCTCAAAATCACTCGCGATTTGCAGACCGTATGGCCGAAGCGTTTGTGCCTGCGTTAAAACGTCAAGGTTACGCCCCTTATAGAACTGCGCGTCCACAATAGTAAAAGGCTCGAGGCGGGCACCAAACTTCGATGACGTGCGGCGAACTCCTTTGGCCACAACTCTTTTCAGACCGTTCGAGCGGGTGAGCGCCGTGACGATGCGGTCGGCCTCGCCAAGGTCTTGCGTGCGCAAAACGATGGCTTCATCACGGTAAGTCTTCACACCCTCTATTATCCCATAACCGCGCCAACCGCGGCCTAAACGACTAGCTCTAGAACCCTAGCCGCCCCAGCATCTTCGGGTCCTTTTGCCAATCCTTCAAAGTACGAACATGCAGGTGCAGGTATACCCGGCGGCCCAGGTATTCCTCAATACCGCGACGCGCCCGCATCCCAACGTGCTTGAGACGAGATCCGCCCTTGCCGATGATGATTGCCTTTTGCGAATCTCGTTCCACAAACAGGTTCACGTGAATATCAAGCATCGCCGGGTAATTTTGTCCCGGTTTTTTCTGCCTCTCGACAATCTCCTCAACCTGAACAGCCAACGAGTGCGGCAGCTCTTCGCGTACCCCCTCCAAAGCGGCCTCGCGAATAAGCTCTGCAATCATGGTGTCACGAGACTCGTCCGTAACCATGTCACGCGGATACAACGGCGGAGACAGCGGCATACGGCGGGCAAGCAACTCCTTCAACCTATCAATCTGATGCCCCTTGATTGCGGATACCGGAATGATCTCTTCCCAATCACCCAGCTTGTCGATATCCAACAGGTGCTTCATGACTCGCTCGTCAGAAACCGCATCCACCTTCGTTGCCACCGCAATGATTGGCGCTTTAATCCCGCGTAGCTGGCGCGCAATGAAATCATCGCCCGGTCCCACTTTCTGGTCTGCCGGCAAACAGAACAAGATCGCATCCACGCTAGAAAGCGTTTCACGAACCTCGCTGTTCAAGCGTTGGCCAAGAAGCGTGCGCGGGCGGTGATATCCCGGAGTGTCTACGAGGACAAGCTGGTAGTCCTCCCCCTGCACAACGCCGCGCACAGCGTGGCGCGTGGTTTCCGGCCTCATCGACGTAATCGCAATCTTCTGTCCAACAAGAGCGTTCGTGAGCGTGGACTTACCCACGTTAGGACGGCCCACGATGGCGATGAAACCAGCCCTAAACTTTTCGTCGTAGTCAGCCCCAATCAGTCCCGCATCGCACTCATCAGTATCAGAGGGGTCGCGTTGCTCGTTAGGATCATCCTCAATCAACTGAGCGCCTTCAAAGTCTTCATCTTCGAAGTCTTCAAACGCGTTCGGGCCATCCATTAGCTCATCATCAGAGGGGAAACGCACGTTTAGCTCTCTTCTTCTGGTTCATTTTCTAATCTAGTGGCAAGAATAGTGCCCACCTGTCGCCGGCGACCAATCGCTTCCTCCGCCTCAAGCTCAAGGCCAAGCGCTTCAGCCTTCGCTCCGGGCAGAGGAACCTTTCCAAGCGCCTTTTGAAGCAAGCCGCCAACCGAATCGACGTCGTCATCCTCGATGTCCAGCCCCATGAGTTCACCCAATTCGATCACTGGGAACCTGGCTGGCACGCGCCAAACGCCCGGTTCAACCTCTTCGGGCTCCACGACCCGTCGGTCGTGCTCATCCATCACTTCGCCAACGATTTCTTCAATCAGATCCTCGATTGTGAGCAAGCCGGCAATGCCACCCCACTCGTCAACAACCATCACCATGTGAACGCGAAGTTGCTGCATATGGCGAAGCTCATCATCTGCATACAGCATTTCGGGAACAAAATGCGCCTCACGACAAACGTCTCGCACTGGCTTTTCACGATTCTCCGGCCTATCAACAACGCGGGTGACCAGATCCTTGAAATAAAGTATGCCCACGATGTCGTCGGAGGACTCCCCAATTACTGGAATGCGCGAATAGCCCGAACGAATGAATAGACGAATAGCTTTTTCAAGTGTGGTTTCCGCTTGGATGGTAACCATATCGGTACGCGGCACCATGACCTCACGCACAAAGGTGTGGCCCAGCTCGAAAACCGAGCGGAGCATCTCGCGATCCTCGTCCTCAAACCCTTCGGTCTCACCAACCTGGTCAACCACCTCGCGCATCTCTTCGGTCATCTCCGCCCGAGCCTGCGCCTCGGTTTGTTCGGGAGCGGGGAAGAACTTGCGAAGTGAACGCAGGGCCGGCGCGCCCAAACGTCCAATCGAGGCGGTGAGCTCTAGCAGTCCAACCGTGTGCAAAGCCGTTCTTTCCGGATTGCGCCACGCTACCTGTTGCGGGAACACAGAGATGACCGCAAACGCGATCAGCCAGTTTATAGCTAGCGAAGCGAGTAGCACAGCCCACCAGCGCCAACCAGTCTGTGCGAACGCAATGGTAATAGCCACGGCGGCGCCGGTTTGCATCGCAATACGTCCTGCACGTGCAGCTAGAACACTACGACGCCGTTCCTCCACAAGCGCGAGCAAACGTTTAGCGTTCCTATGTCCATCTTCAAGCAGATCATCCACTGCTGCCCGAGAAAGCCTCGCCACAGAAGATTCTGCGGCCACCAGTACCGCGGCAGTAATAACAAAAAGGACTGTTAAAAAAGCTAGCAGTCCGATTGGAATACTACCCATTAGCACGTCCCACTGGGTTCGTTGCCAAGAAAGTCAACAAGAGCTTGCGCTGCAAGCTAAACATCACCTGTTTTTCCTCTTCCTCCGCGTGGTCAAATCCGAGCAGATGAAGAAGACCGTGCACAGTCAGAAGTAGCATTTCCTCAACGGAGGAATGACCCGCCTCTAGCGCTTGCTTATGCGCAACCTGCGGACAGATAACAATGTCACCCAAAATTCCCGGCGGTGTTTCCTGGCCTTCCTTACCGGGGCGAAGCTCATCCATTGGGAAGCTCATGACGTCCGTTGGCCCCGGCAAATCCATCCACTTAACGTGAAGTTCTTCCATCGGCTCTGGATCAATGAACATGATCGAAAGCTCAGCGTCAGTAGAGACGTGTAGCTGGGCCAGCACGTACTCTGCTATGTCGCGAAACTCTGCGATTTCAATATCAACGCCGGTTTCGTTAATGACTTCTACGCTCACGCCTGCCCCGCCTAACTTGCTCGTTTGCTTCGTCGAAACGCTGGTATGCGTCGATTATCTCACCCACCAAACGGTGACGAACCACGTCAGCCGACGTTAGCTGACAAAACTCGATTCCTTCAATGCCCTGCAAAATGCTACGCGCGCTTGCGAGCCCCGATGCCGCTCGGTTAGGTAAATCCACCTGCGTAGCGTCACCCGTCACCACAACTTTTGATCTGAAACCAAGACGTGTCAAGAACATTTTCATTTGCGAAGGTGTGGTGTTCTGTGCTTCATCCAAAATGATGAACGCGTCGTTAAGCGTGCGCCCGCGCATGTATGCAAGAGGGGCAACCTCGATGGTTCCAGCAGCCAGCAGACGCGGAAGCGCCTCCTGATCGACCATCTCGTTCAGCGCGTCATACAAAGGCCGCAGGTACGGATCAATCTTCTCAGTCAGCGTACCGGGCAAAAATCCGAGCGACTCTCCCGCTTCTACAGCCGGCCTCGTCAAAATAATGCGCCTTACCTCACCCGTAAGAAGCGCATTAACGGCCATCGCCATAGCCAGGTAGGTCTTGCCTGTACCCGCTGGACCGATCCCAAACACCACCGTGTTTTGCACAATCATGTCCACGTAGCGCTGTTGCCCCGGCGTTTTCGCGCGGATATCACGACCGCGTACATTCAAAATTGTTTCCGCACTTGCACTTGCCGTGCCTGTTTTCGCCAACAAACCGACCGCATGTTCAACCGTTTGCGCATTCAAATACTGCCCGGAACGTGCTAGGGAAACCAGTTCGCGCACCAAATCTGATGCGAGCGTTACAGACTCGGCCTCCCCCTCAACCGTTATCTTATTGCCGAGCACCGACACGCGGATCCCGCTGAAACTACGTTCCAGACTTCTTAAAACCTCATCCTGGGCTCCAAGGACCGTCACCGGATCAAGATGTTCCGGGATAGTTATAGTGTTCGCCAAGGCCGTCTGCTCATCCGTTTGTTGCATGTTTGAAATACGAAGCTCCTTGCTAGCTCTTTCGTTTCAAATCCTACCGGTTGCAATGTTAAGCGACGTGAGGCCGGCGGCGACGGCTGTGGATACGCGCATAACAATCTCGCCCACCAGCACTATGTTCGCCCCGGCTTGTTTAAACTGTTCGAGTTCCGCATCCGTGATTCCACCCTCCGGGCCAACAACCAGGGCATACTCTTTAGCACCCAGATCGGTAAGGCCAGTTATGGGCTCAGTAGCGCTCTCATGCATGACGATCAGTTGCGTTCCTTCCACCTGGGCGATAGCGGCAGCCGCATTTGCGGCAAACTCCAAGGCGGGAACGCGCGCGCGTCGAGACTGCTTGGCTGCAGCCTGAAGCACGTTTACCCACTTCTGCAGGCCCTTTTCCTGCTTCTTGCCCTGCCAGCGCACGATCGATCGCTCTGCTTGCCACGCGATCACTCGGTCAACACCAAGCTCGGTAGCCATCTCTATTGCCAGCTCGTCTCGCCCATTCTTTGCCAGCGCCTGGATGAGGGTGATGCGTGGGCTGCCCTCTGGTTCAAACACCACCTCATCAATCTGAACGATCACCAAGCTAGATGAGGCTTCTACCAAACGCGCACGCGCCCGCGTACCTCTTCCGTCTACTAGATCTAGACGCTCCCCCTTTTCAATGCGCTTCACCATCACGTGCTTGGCATCTGGCCCGGTAAACTCAAACCGCTCTGCCCGGCTAAGGCCGTCGAGGTCGCTGACGAAGAAAACCGGTGCGGTCATTTGCTGAACTTTTCTTTCAGATTGCTAAAAAAGCCCTGCTGAGAAAATCCGGTTTTGGCCTCCACGGTTTCCTCTCCGCGCACTTTTGCGAGCTGCTCCAACAGCTCTCGCTGCGCGCCGGTCAAACCGGTTGGAACTTCCACATTCACGCGTACGCGAAGATCGCCGCGTCCTCGTCTACGGATACGGCCCACACCAAGCCCCTCAACCTTGACTTCCTGGCCCGGCTGCGTGCCCGGCTGAATCTCAATATCGTGAGCGCCATCAAGGGTTTCAAGCGAAATCGTTGTTCCAAGGGCGGCGGACGTCATCGGCACATACAGATCGGCCACGAGGTCATCGCCCTGGCGGCGAAATACCGGATGTGGCTTCTCGCGGATCTCAATATAGAGATCACCGTAGCCTCCTCCGCCCGGACCGGCCTCACCCTGACCCGACATGCGGATACGCGTACCGTGTTCGATACCGGCCGGCACATCCACAGCGATAGTGCGCTTGGAATGCACGCGGCCCTCACCGCTACATTCTTCGCAGGGCTCAGGAATAATCGTGCCGTATCCGCCACAAGCCGAACACGGCGCCTGCGTCATGATCTCGCCAAGAAGTGAGCGCTGCACCTGGCGAACTGTGCCCGCCCCGTGACACGCAGAACACGTGCGCGGCGAAGTGCCGGGCTTCGCACAAGAACCATCACACGTAGGACAGCGAACGGCCGTGTTAATCGTTACCTCTTCGCGCGATCCGAATGCAATGGTTTCAAGATTTACCTCGAGCGCGGTCAGAATATCTTGGCCGCGCCTACCACGCGGAACCGGGCCTGATCCTGCGCCAGCGGCAGAGAAGAACGTTTCGAACAAGTCACCAAAGCCACCGAAACCGCCCATGCCTCCAAAGCCGGCATTAGTAGAACCACCCATGTCGTAAGTTTGACGCTTTTGCGGATTCGACAATGTCTCGTATGCTACGGAAATCTTCTTGAACGTTTCCTCATGCTCAACTCCCGCAATATCCGGGTGGTACTTGCGGGAAAGCTTGCGGTACGCCTTCTTAATCTCGTCTGCACCGGCGTCGCGCGAAACCCCGAGGATCTCGTAGTAGTCTTCGTTCACCAAAATTCCTTTAATCTTTTCGACTAATTATTACTGTGCAAAAAGTGGGTGAGATACACACCTACCGCGCGCACGGCTGTCATCGCCTTCTGATAGTCCATACGCATTGGTCCCACCACCGCCAAATGGGCGTTGGTTCCTTGCGATCCGTAGGCTCCTGCAACCACAGCGGTTTCCGCGAGGCCCACGTGCGCATTCTCTTCACCAATCGACACTGTTACGTTGCCTTGCGGGACCTCAGAGAATAGGCGCAGGAGCGTAACTTGCTCTTCCAACGCATCCAGGACGGGCACGATAGAACGAGTGAAATCCACGTCGGAGCGGGCCAGGTTTGCCATGCCGGCAACAAGGATCCGTTCTTCACCAGTTCGGTTAGTTAGGTCCGCAACAGTCTGGCAAACAGCGGCGCGGAACTGCTTCTCAGTTGGACCGCCGAGAACAGACAGCGGCGAAAGCAGGCTCGGCAAATCGCGTAGGTCCTGGCCGTGGCACACCTCGTTGATCTGGTCGCGTACCGCATCAATCTGAGCGCCCGTAGCCCCAAAATCAGAAATTACACGCTGCTCGATAGTGCCATCGTTCATTATTACCACAACAAGCGTGCGGTCAGGCCCAAGGTCAACCAACTCTACGCGTACCAGCGTGGCCGAGTCATAGTGCGGATACTGCACGATAGCCACCTGCCGAGTCAGTTGTGCCAGTAGGCGAACCGTTCGCTCAACTACATCCTCAACATCCACTGCCCCGGCAAGAAACGATTCAACAGCACGTTTTTCTGGACCTGACATCGGCTTAATCTGAGTGAGTGAATCAACGAATACGCGATATCCTGCAACCGTTGGAATACGACCAGCGGACGTGTGCGGTTGATAAATGAGACCCGCCTGTTCAAGTGCGGCCATGTCGTTGCGGATAGTCGCTGGCGAAACACCTAAATCGTGACGCTTGGCAAGCGCATTGGAGCCAACGGGCTCACGAGTTGCCACGTAATCAGACACGATTGCACGGAGCACATCAAAGCGTCTCTCCGCTGTTGCCACACCTACTCCTTTCACTGCCGGTCATCGTCTGTAGCACTCAAGCCATCTGAGTGCTAACTCTATTACTTTCAATCCTCATCTTCCACAGCTGACGGGTGAATCGTGGCACTAGACAAAAGTGGGCTCCGCCCTGCCTTCGTTAATTTGAGTTCTCTTGCAAATACAGCGAAAGCCCACCGAAGTGGGCTTTCGCTACGTTTCCGAATCAGTAGTGGCTGACCACTACATTGCCAATCTCACCCCAGTCGTAAAGCCACTTGGCTTCACTAACGGGCATGTTCACACAGCCGTGCGAACCACCCGGACCGCTCCATCCGAAGCTACTGCGCCACGGGGCTCCGTGGAAGGCGTAGCTACCAACGAAGTAGGTAACCCACGGCACGTCTGGCGTTTCATACCTGCTTCCATCTAGGTTTTGCCCGCGCATGGTTTGCGACTCGTACTTCAAGTAAATACGGAACTTACCGGTCACGGTTTCAAGCCCCGGAGCGCCGGGAACCATGGGCACAGGACCGCGCACCACAGTGGCCCCCTCAAACGCTGTCACCGTAGCGTTCGAAAGGTTAATGTCCACCCATTTCTCTCCCGGAGCAGCCTGGTACGCCAAGCTTTCTGCACCCGGAGCAATGAGGCGGGTAGAGAACTGTTGCGGCGTCTCATCGTAGGTAAGTAGGCCCTCGTAGGGCTGACCGGCCTTCAGCGCTTCAATCAGTGCATCGGCGATCGCTTCCAGATTGTTCACGGTGTAGCCGGGCGAGCCTTCTTCAGCGGTAGACACCACGTCGCCGCGCGTATTCACGTTGTGGATACCCTCGACCGGTTCATCGTTTGTGGATGCGGCAGTGTTGACCAGCCACTCTCGCGCCGCTGGGTCGTTCAATACGGGATCCTGAATCTGCTCTCCGTCGGCCTCTATATCCACCCACGCGGCACGTTCTTTGGCTTCAGGAAGAATCTCGCGATTACCCGTAGAAATGACAACCGGGATGGCGATCATCGCGTTAGCCTTGTCGGCCACCTGCTGCGCGCGCTCCGTCCCGATCTTGGGAGCCTCAATACTAGATTCGAAGGATGCCGGCTGCGGGTTCAATGACTTTGCAGTAGCGAGGACCTGATCGGCAATAGCTTGGGTGTCGATGCCATGGCCTTCAACTGCCGGTACCGCAACGAATTCTTCGGCGTCCTCGTCGAACTTTACGGAAGCATTCTGCACCGGCTCACCCAGTTCTGCGATTAAAGAATCGGTGAACTGCGCAATCTTGTCATGGTTCACCTCGACGCTTAGAGGGACATTTGGAGCAGAAAAGAGGCCCAGAATACGCGACCACGCTGTTGCCGAAGGAGCAAGCGCGGCCGAGGCCGTAGCGTCCTCATCGAGTGTGACGCCCAGCTGGGCGAGGCTAAGCTCATGGTCCCGACCATCGACCGTGATGTTTGTCTTGAACTCATCGAAACGCTTCTGCACGTCTTCGGCGACCTCTTTAGCGGTCATACCTGACACTGATTTACCAGCCACTTGCGTGCCGGGAACCGCACGATCGGCGTAATAGGAAGCGTAAGCCGCCGACGATCCTCCTAGAACCACAACAACGGCCGCAATCGCGGCAAGAATCCACTTCAACGTGCGAGACATAAACGAAACCTCACGAAGCCTCACTCAATTTTCCACAAACATTCTTTATTGTCCGATGTAAATGTATTTCTCTCAATCGAAAAACACTTGTTTTATGTTGGTGTTGATCACCTTTTGCCGCGTACTTCGCGCCGCGCGCATGCCTTCCACACATTCTTGGTGCTTTTCGCTTAGTCTTCCGGTGTGATTGACCGCTATGGATCCGATGTTTTAGCTTCCGACCCTCACCGCGATGGGCCGTTTGCGACCCGCGCTCGACAAGTTCCGATGCCTGCCGAGCGCGGCCTGGTAGTGGAAGACCCAGTTTCCGGGTTTGTAGGCGCCGTCATCCGAGTAGAGAAGTCTGGCGGAATGCACATTGTGGAACTGGAGGACAGGCGAGGAGCTCGCCGCTCCTACCCCCTCGGCGGCGGTTTTTGGGTGGATGGCAAGCCAGTTGAGTTAGTTATGCCCGCACCCAAAGCGGCTCCAGAGATGAAACTTACGGCCTCGGGCTCGAAAGCAGTGAAACTAAAGAGAGCTCGAGTGGCGGTGCCATCACGCATTTTCGTGGAGGGCACACACGATGCGGAACTGGTGGAGAAGGTGTGGGGCGATGACCTGCGTGTGGAGGGCGTGGCCGTGGAATACCTCGAGGGCGTGGACAACCTAGAGGACGTGCTGGAAGTTTTTGGACCCTCACCCACTTCTCGAGCAGGCGTGCTGGTGGATCATCTTGTGGATGGATCCAAGGAGTCACGCATTGCGAGTGCCGTTATGCAGCGTTGGCCGGGCGATGTCCTAGTGGTTGGACACCCGTTTGTGGACATATGGCAGGCGGTGAAACCAGCGCGTGTAGGGCTGAAAGCCTGGCCGAACATTCCGCGCGGCACCGATATTAAAGTGGGAACGTTGCGTGCCCTGGGATTGCCGCACGAGACCCGCGAAGACATTGGCCTGGGTTGGCAGGCGATTTTGGCGCGCGTGCGAGATTATCGCGACCTCGAACCCGCACTACTTGGCCGCGTAGAAGAGTTGATTGACTTCGTCACTGTCGGCGGCGCCGAACAGATCTGAGGTAGCTGAAAAACCTAAACCGTGAGCTCACGCGTCACGTAGTCTGCCAGCAAGCGACCTTGGAGCGTTAGCTTCACGATCCCTGCACCCGCGGCCCCCTCTTCAATCAAACCTTCATCTATGAGCACAGGCACGCGCCCACGAACCTGCGGGGAAATGCTGGAGATTGGGATCCCATCAGCGGTGCGGATGCGAAGCATGACGGCTTCGAGAACGCGGTCAGACTCCTCCAAAATCTCTCCTGCCTGCGCAGGAGATGCGAGTGGTGCCAAAGGGCGGGGTGCGGCTGCGGTGTCTAAATCTGCAACGATGCCCGCTTCCGTGCCAGCGGAACACGCCCCAAGATTTGCAGAGCCGCCCGCGAGCGCATCAGCCCATGCGCGTGGATGCTTGCGATTCCACCAGCGAACGTCACCCACGTGCGAGTGCGCTCCGGGCCCAATACCCCACCAGTCCCAGTCGAACCAGTAGGCCAGATTATGACGCGAAGCGTGTCGCAGGTTGGTGCTTCCCGCCGCCTCGCTGTCCTCTAGCTTTGCCCAGTTTGAAATCTCGTACCACGCGTATCCTGCCTGCTCCAAGAGAGCGTCTGCAAGCTCGTATTTTTCGGCTTCGTCATCCGGGTCGGGCATGGCGAGTTCGCCGCGCCTCACTTGAGCCCACATTTTCGTGCCTTCTTCAATGACGAGGGCGTAGCAAGAGATATGATCGGGCTGCAGTTCAATAGCGGTTTCAAGCGATGTCTTCCAATCGGTAAGCGACTCGCCCGGAGTGCCATAAATGAGGTCAACGGATGCATCTAGGCCGGCCTCGCGCGCCCATTTCACCACGCGCGGCACCTGCTGCGGAGTATGGCTACGGTCTAGGGTTCGAAGCACATGCAAGGCTGCGGATTGCATTCCGAAAGACACGCGGGTAACGCCGGCGCGAGCAAGTTGTTCGAGACCTGCCTGGTCGATTGTGTCCGGGTTAGCCTCTACGGTCACTTCCGCGCTTGGGTCAAGGGCAAAGCTGTCTTTCACATCCTGGAGGATCTGCCCGATTTGGCTCGCCTGTAGCAAGGTGGGGGTGCCTCCACCAAGAAAAATGGACTTAACCGGTTCGTGGTTGAAAGGGCGGAGCCGATCTGCGGCAAGCCTTACTTCTTTACTTACCGAGTGGTGATAACTGTCCTTGTCAGCACCTTGACCAAATCCAACGGTGTAGGTGTTGAAGTCACAGTAGCCGCAACGAACCGTGCAAAAAGGTACATGAATGTAGAGGGCCAAGTTTTTACTCGGCGTCCCAACCAGCTGCGGGTCAAGGTGACCATCGCTAGGCCAGGAAACACCGTCGGGTAGCTGCGGGCTCAATTGGATTCCTCGCGCGGCAAGCGACGTACCACGAGGTCGTGGGCGCCGCGCCCCTCCATCTGCCCACGTTCCTCGAAACGCGTTAAGACACGATCTTCAAACCGAGGAGCAAAACCGCCTCTTTCCGGCTGTGGATCTTCTGGATCCGGACGCTCACCCAAGTAGAGATTCTCGAAGTATTCGCACGCCTCGATCACGTCACGCATCTGCCACGCGTAGTCATCCCAATCGGTGGCCAGGCGCCACACTCCGCCGTCTGCCAGCAGATTCGCGATGGTCAAAGCAAAAGCGTCATTGACCAGGCGACGCTTACGATGTCGTGCCTTCCGCCACGGATCAGGGAAGAACGTCCATACCTCAGTAGCGCTCGCCTGTGGCATCATGATGGGAAGAGCCTGCGCGGCGTCAACCTCGATAAAACGGATGTTATCTACACCCTGCGAAACGGCTCGTGAAATACCTTTCGCAATGCCTTGCGCCCACACTTCCACACCCAACATATTGACCTGCGGATGTTCCTTCGCATAGGCGACGATCTGTTCACCATTGCCCGTGCCGATCTCAACGATCAGAGGCGCTTGCCTCCCAAACTCGCCGGCAACGTCAAGGCGGTAGGACTCGTCAATAGTTGTGTATCCCCCATCGCGCGGCACCTCGATCACATACTTATCCGCATGCTTTTCGAGGGTGCGCTGGGTGGATGCGTGCAACGTGCGACCACGGCGGGCAAACGACTTAGTGCGCGCCATGTAAGGCGTGTTTTGCGCCATCGGCTCTCCTACGGCGCCTCGGAAGTAAGAGCAGAGATGAACGCCTCTTGCGGAACGTCCACGCGCCCGATCGACTTCATGCGCTTCTTGCCTTCCTTCTGCTTTTCAAGCAGCTTTCGCTTACGCGAAATATCGCCGCCGTAACACTTGGCAAGCATGTCCTTGCGCAACGCCTTGATCGTTTCGCGGGCAATAACTCGCGAACCGATCGCCGCCTGAACCGGCACCTCAAACTGTTGCCTTGGAATCAGTTCCTTGAGCTTCTTGGTGAGCTGCACGCCGTAAGCGTAAGCAGCGTCGCGGTGCACAATCGCAGAAAAAGCGTCAACCTGCTCGCCGTTCAGCAAAATATCTACTCGCACCAAGTCCGAAGCCTGCTGGCCTGCCGCCTCATAATCGAGGGAAGCGTAACCACGCGTACGCGACTTGAGCGAATCGAAGAAGTCAAACACGATCTCGGCAAGAGGGAGCTTGTAGTGAAGCTCAACGCGATCCTGCGACAGGTAGTCCATGCCACCCATCTGGCCGCGGCGCTCCTGACACAGCTCCATAACGGGCCCCACGTAGTCCGAGGGGGTGAGAATCGTTGCCTGCACCACGGGCTCGCGCGTCTCCTGCACCTTGCCGTCAGGGTATTCGGATGGGTTGGTCACTTCAATCACGGTGCCGTCTTCAGCGGTGACCTCGTAGATTACGTTCGGCGCTGTAGCGATCAGGTCCAAGTTGAACTCGCGCTCAAGGCGCTCGCGCACGATCTCCAAGTGCAGCAAGCCAAGGAAGCCACAACGGAAGCCGAACCCGAGAGCGGCGGAAGATTCTGGCTCGAACGTCAAAGCAGCGTCATTTAGCTGGAGCTTTTCAAGGGCCTCGCGCAGGTTTGTGAAGTCCGAGCCGTCAATCGGGTAAATACCCGAATACACCATCGGCTTGGCATCCTCGTAGCCCTCCAAAGCTTCGGTGGCGCCGCGGATAGCAGTTGTGACCGTGTCACCAACCTTCGACTGGCGCACGTCCTTCACGCCCGTGATGATGTAGCCTACCTCGCCCGCGGCAAGCCCCTCAGTTGGGATAGGTTCTGGCGAGATTACGCCGATTTCGAGGATTTCGTGGTTGGTGCCCGTGGACATCATCGAGACTCTCTCGCGCGGCGACAAGCGCCCATCCACCATTCGCACGTACGTGACCACGCCGCGGTAGGTGTCGTAAACAGAGTCGAAAATCATGGCGCGAGCAGGCGCCTCTTCAACGCCCGAGGGGGCGGGAACCTGCTCGACAATTGCATCCATCAGCTCGGCAACGCCCTCGCCCGTCTTTCCGGACACGCGGAAAATTTCGCTCTCATCCACGCCCAAAAGTCCAGCGATTTCAGCTGCGTACTTTTCCGGCTGCGCGGACGGCAAATCGATCTTATTTAGCACGGGAATAATGGTGAGGTCATTACCCATCGCCATATACAGATTTGCCAGAGTTTGCGCCTCAATGCCCTGCGCAGCGTCGATTAGCAACACCGCTCCCTCACACGCCGCAAGAGACCTGGAGACCTCATAGGAAAAGTCGACGTGACCGGGCGTGTCAATCATGTTGAGCGCATACGGCTCTCCATCAACCTGCCACGGAATGCGCACGGCTTGCGACTTAATGGTGATGCCGCGCTCGCGTTCAATATCCATACGGTCGAGATACTGGTCTCGCATCACGCGCTGTTCCACAATGCCACTGTTTTGAAGCATGCGGTCGGCAAGCGTGGACTTACCGTGGTCAATGTGCGCAATGATGCAGAAATTGCGGATTCGAGACGGATCGGTGTGAGCCGGCTGAATCAATTTGTTTTGGGCTTCTAAGATCTTGGCCACCCGGACCTAACCTTTCTGAACTGCAGTTACTCCCAATTGTCGCACTATTGGGGGCGCCAGCCGAATTATCGGGCGAACATCACTAAACTAGCGGCATTCCCCGCCGCGATCTAGCGGTTACCCGGGCCGCGCATCGGACTGTTCTCGCGAAAGCGTTTCGCTGCGTTCAAAATCTCGATCTGGCGCTCGTTGTACGCGGCGGTAGGCTCAACCGGAATAGGGGCATTTAGGTCCATGAGGCCACCTGGCCCCGGCTGCGCCAAGAGCACCCAGTTGGCGTAGTTCAAGATTTTTGCCGAGGAGGTGAAATGCTCCTCCTGCCAAATAGGAAGTTCAGCCTCTTCCAAGTTGGCGTGACGGTTCGGAACTTCTACACCCACGCGGCGCGCCCGCACGGCTATCACCGACGGCATCAGTTTGGTTCCAATCCATGCGAGCACGAGGATAGCTGCCACCACGCCCGCAACCAGTCTGATTGTGGAAGCCACCGGCCCGGTCAACCCTCCCGTTGAGAAGAACGCGAGGAATCCAACCATGAACGCCACTATTAAGAACCACTGGCCGTGGGTTTCAAAGGTCCAGTTAAGGTCCACCATTCGTTGCAAAGTTGGATCAACCGGGGCGTCTTCTGCTTCGTCTTGTTCGAACGCCTCTTCGACGATCTGCAAAGCTGCGGCCAGAGGTAGTGCGCGATCACTCCACTCCCGAAATGCCGCTCCTCCCTCACTCTGCTGCCACTGTTCGAAATCACGGCGCTCAAACGGCGTCATTTGCGCCACCGCTCCCTCAAAATCGGTGCGAAACTGCGAACCCATGTGCAAGATGGTGGCCGTATGTGGATCGTTGCGCAGGCCGATTGGGCGCGCCAGCGTAATGGCCGGCGTGTAAATCACTTTCATTGCCGAACGCACTGCCGACATTGAGATTAGATTCAGGTTCTCCAAGTGTCCTCCCAGACAAGAGGGCTTAAAATACAGGCAACACAATCAATCTAAACCATTTGCGAAGCGGGAGTACAAACCACAATGGCCGATCAAAATCGCCCCGAGGGTTGGATCCACAACTGGGAGCCAAATAGTGACGATCGTGGCTCCCGCCCCCACATTTACGAGGCTCAGCAAGCCCCGGACGGTAGTTTTCATGTCAGTGAGGATGAGGGCGAGGACAACGTGGCTCGCACCGAGAGAATGACACGAAACATCGTGACTGTTCCAGGCAGAATCCTGGTTGATCTCGCGCTCCTTTCTGCGGGGAGCACTACCCTGCTGGGCTTCATTGGAATATTTGCATACGGATCATGGGGATTTTGGATCCCCGCCATCCTCGGTCTTGCTGGGCTGGGGGTGACTCTGTTTTTCGCGGCGCGCCGCAGGCAACTGCAAGAAGCATTTGCGAGGTCTGGCCCCAAACAGGTTCTTCAAGAAAGTTCTGTTGTAAGCCGCCCTGGCTCAAAAGCCGATGCGTATGCGGACCTACAAGATATGGCGGCTAAGGAAGGCGCAAAAATTAAGCGTGCGCGAGAAGAGTTTTCTTCCCGTAGCGCTCGGTTCTTTCCGCGCATTGAAGCGCTACAACGCGCCATGCGGCAAATGGTTGACCCCAGCTACGACGCGGTTTGGTTACAGATCGATATTCGCCCCACTCTCGCGGCTTTTCTTGGGACTGTCCTTGTTATTCCCATTGGAGGATTCCTGATTGTGGTAACGGCAATGGCCCTGCTACTGGCAGGCTAATAGTTCGACCCGCCAGTTCTGCACTTAAGGAGTTTCTAGTTGCGGCAAGAGCGAACCGTGTGCATCATCACCTTGACACGGTGAAAACACGCCTAGTTTGAGTGAGAAACACCTGGTATTATGACTAGTTGGTTCGCCCTGGTCGGGGCGTTCCAACGCTGAGCTGTTCGCAGTCGAGTGTCCCCCACTTTTGTCCAAGGCTCAGCAACCCCTCACCGACCTTGTAATCGAAAAAGAGAGTGTAAAACTGTGGCAAATATTAAGTCCCAGATTAAGCGCAACAAGACCAACGAGAAGCGTCGTCTACGCAACAAGGCCGTTAAGTCGGAGTTGAAGACGTACGTACGCCGCACTCGTGAAGCGATTGCTGCCGGTGACCGCGATAAGGCTAACGAGGCACTGCAGGCTGCATGCCGCAAGCTTGACAAGGCAGTCAGCAAGGGTGTTATTCACCGCAACCAGGCTGCTAATCGTAAGTCCAAGCTCGCTAAAGCTGTAGCGAAGATGGACTAGCGGATCGACCAAAAGATGGAGGCTACGGCCTCCATTTTTTATATCTAGATCAGGGTTTTATCCAAAAAGGTCCGGCAGAGCTACTAGGGTTCTTGGCAAGGATTGACCGAAAATGTTGTTTCCTGCCAGGAATGCGAGCAAGAGGAGAACTACCTCCCTGCTACCGTTAGGACGAGTTTTTCAAGGGCATATTCTGGGTCATCTGATTCGCCTTTAACGGCGGCATCCGCACTTGCAACAGCCATGACCGCTCGGCGAAGTCGCGCCTCGTTCCAGGCGCGAGCATCCCGGCGCACACGGTCAATCTGCCAGCTCTGCATCCCCAGCTTGGAAGCCGGCAACGGCGGGCGAATAGACACTTTTGCGATCTGCCTAACTTTAAGTGCAATACCTCCAACCAAAGCGGGAGCGCTTGCACCTGTGGCCAAAGCATGACGCAGCAGCGTTAGGGCCTCACCAGCCCGGCCCGAAACGGCTGCGTCAGCAACCGCAAACGCAGTTGCCTCCACCCTGCCCGACTGATACCGGTGCACATGCTGGCTGGTGATAGTTCCCTCAACGTCACCAAGCAACTGCGAAGTCATAGCCGCAAGCTCGGCCAAATCTGACCCCAAAGCGTCCACTAGGGCCTGCACAGCTTCGGCTTCGATGCGGCGCCCTGCCCGGCGGACCTCCTCGCGCACAAAATCCATTTTGTCGCCCGGACGTTTCACCTCATTAGCCACAAACGTTGCCACATTCAGTTTTTGCGCGGCGGTGAGCACCTTGCGTCCCGCGTTTCCTCCGTTGTGACGTAGCACCAAAGTCACGTCCGGCTCGGGATGTTCCATGTACTTTGCGAGGTCATCGAACAGGGCAGGTGATCCGGCTTCTAACTCGGGGATGTACACAAAACGAGCCTCGCCGAACAGGCTTGGCGACGTGTGAATAGCCAATTGGCCCGATTCGTAAGAACCTGCCTCTAGACGGATCATCTCTACAGCAGGATCCGCTTTACGCGCCAGATCACGAAGCTTCGAAACTGCGCGTTCAGCAAGAAGTGGCTCCTTGGACTGGATAAGCACCACGGGAGCCAGAGCTGCCTCAAACCACTGTTTGGGGGCCTTACGATTTTGCGCCATACGTACAGAGTGCCACAGGGGACGGACAATTTTCATCCGCCTGCCCCGCTCCGGTTTCGCCGCCACGCATAGACCTCTAGTCTAGAAATGAAGAAAGGGGTAGCAATGGCAGATATTCCAACATTGGAACTACTTGACGGCGGCCGTATTCCCGCGATGGGACTGGGCACTTCAAAACACAAGGGCGTGGAGGGCGCGGCGCTTTTTGCTCGCGCGATTGAAGACGGCTACCGGCTGATTGACACGGCCGCGCAGTACGGCAACGAGCTTAGCGTGGGTCAGGGTGTTAAAGACTCGCGGGTAGAACGCGAACAACTTTTTATTACCACGAAGATCGCGGGCGGAGATCAAGGAACGGGTGCAACCACGCACGGTTTGGAAGGATCACTGCGAAGGCTTGGCGTTGATTACGTTGATCTGACGCTGATTCATTGGCCAAACCCTTCGCGCGGCCTCTATTTGCAGACGTGGGAAGAGCTCATCAAGCTACGTGAGCGGGGCCTGACTAAGCACATTGGAGTTTCGAACTTCTTGCCCCACCAGATTGAAGAACTAGAGGCGCAAACGGGCGTGCTTCCCGTGTTAAACCAGATTCAGCTCAGCCCGATCATTGCGCGCAAGGACCTGCGCAGTTTCCACGCCAGTAAAGCAATAGTGACTGAGGCGTGGCGCCCCCTCGGACCGGTGGAGAACCTGCTGGGACAGGTGCTCGTTGAAAATATTGCGAGTGAGGTCGGAAAGTCGCCGGCACAGGTGGTGCTGCGCTGGGCGGTGCAAAGCGGGATTCTTCCCATCCCGGTTTCTTCAAAACCACAACGTAATGCCGAGAACTTGCAGGTGTTCGATTTTGAACTCAGTGATGATCACATGCGGGCTTTGGATCTCCTGGATACGTCAGACCGGTTTGTGTGGGATCCGATGAGCCACGAGGAGTGGTAAAAGTCTCCACCCGATGTAGGTGACTGTAATAAGTAGCATCACCAAAACTGTAGCGATTGCTCCCGGGCCGATGATTTGTGCGCCCGGGAGCTTTGCAAACCAGGTGGTGATCGCAATGATCCCTTGCGCAAACAACGCGGCGAGCAAAGCTACTTGGCTGGCGTTTCCGATTTGTGCGAGGACAGCGGTTGCCAGCGAAAGTAGGGTTGTGGGCGCAACTAGAGGTGCCAGTGCAACATTTGTAAATACTGCGTAGAGTGCAACGCTTCCGTTTAAACATAGGAGTGCAGGGCTGGTGGCTATCGTGGCCGCGAGCGGAACGGAGGCGGTATTCCACAGCTTTTGAGCCAAGCGACGCAATTTGGGCCAGCCTGGTGGAGGGTTTCTTTGCCTTCCTGTCGTGGCGATGAGCACGCCGGCCGTGGAGAGAGTGGACAGTAGAAACCCTACGGAGAGGGCGAGCCACGGGTTCCAGATGATCCAAGCTAAGACCACGAGTGCGAGGGAGTTGAAAGGCTGGCCGCGTCGTCCTAAAACGCCGCTCCAAGTTGGGATTGCGGCCATTGAAACGGCTCGGATTATGGAGGGGGTGGGCCCGACTATTGCAACCAGGCCGGCCACGATCGTGCTGACCAACGCTATTTTGGTGGTCCCTCTGCCCGGCAGTAGCACATTGATTGTGCCTATCAGGATAGCCAGGTGAAGTCCCGAGATGGCGGTTAGGTGGCTGGTTCCTGTTGTGACCATGGCGTCGCGTGCCTGTGGCGGTAAATCGGAATAGTCACCAATGCTCATTCCTGCAATGAGGCCGCGAGACTCAGGCGGGAGGGGCGCGAGGGCGGAGTGGAGGTTTTTACGAAATGCCACGCGCCAGCCGATGGCCTCGCAAGTTTCGATATTGGCTGGTTTGAATACGCCAAGCATGGGCGGGGTAAGACCGGCCTGCAGACGGCCTGAGAGTATAACCTGATCCCCCGCGCGTGCCTCGATCCGACTGCCGGCAACAAGGATCTTGCCGCCTGGAACCGCGAGGTGGGTGATCCAGCGACCTTGTGTGGCCTCACGGCTGGGGCGTTCAACGGATGCGGTAATGACACATCTGGTTTTGCATGCTTCTTTCATGTCGTGACGTGCAAACACGTGCGCGTGGGTGGCAGCAGAAATAACCGAAATAGCAAGGACAAGGCAGAGCAGCGCCGTTGCGGATACGAACGAGCCCGGGTCTTGGCGAGCGTGCACCGCGCGCCTCGTCTTCTGCACGATTCCAAGCAACACGAGAACAGACGTGAACGCCAACACTACGAGGAGCGCGCTAAGCGTGCTGCCTGAAGAGTTCGCTACCCGCAGAACAAGCGCGGTGGAAAGCCATGCCAGTATCGCGGCCGGCACTAGACGCAGGTCAAGTGGCGTGCGATCTAACTGCTCGTTGGGCACATTTTGAGCTACTGACACAGCTGGTCCTTGAACCCCGCGAACGTTTTTGGACCTATCCCAGAAACCGCGCGGACATCTTCGGGTTTAGTGATGCCGTTTTCGGTGCGATAGGCGATGATGCGTTCGGCGAGCGCGGCGCCAACTCCAGGTAAGCGTTGGAGGGCCTGACTATCTGCCACCGCCAGATCGATACACCCGCCCGCGCCCGCCCCAGCATTTGTAGAGCCCCCTGCCCCAGCCGTGCCCGCGCTCGGTACGCCTAAGCCGCCGGCCGCGCCACCCTTTTCTAGTTCTTCATTTGTGAGGACGTGAATATGCTGCCCATCCGCCACGACCTGCGCGAGGTTTACCGAAGCCAACGCGGCATCCGCGGTCATTCCTCCAGCAGCCTGAACGGCGTCCGCTCCACGAGCTCCGGCGCGCAGCTGAACCACCGAAGGCTTATTGACCGCTCCGGTGACCTGCACGAAAATTGCGCCACCGTTACTGGGGTGAGGTTCCGATTCAGCCTCGCTTGGTTGCAGGGCGCGCGGGTCCTCCCCCTCAGCTTTTATACGTTCACGTAGTTGGGAAGTTCCATCCTCTAAAATCGCATCAGTCGCGGGTGCCGCAATGCCCAGCCGAAAGAGTGAGAACGATGCAACTGCAAAGAGTGCCACGGCGAGCGCCACCATGGCAAAAGGAGAGGGCAAAAGTCTAAGAATAGGCGGATTCGACTTTTTGGCGCTTCGACTAACCGCGTTATCAAAAGCGCGCTGCCTTAACCGGGCCGGCGAAATTGCATGCTTCATGACGCCAGTGTGCCGCTAAGAAAGCCTTACCATTCTGGTCTCTAGCGCGGGCGTGGATAACCCCCGGCGCGTTAGGCTTGTGGATAGGAAAGGAACGCTATGAAAATCGGTTTTATTGGCGCCGGCAATATGGCGAGCGCGATTGTGCGTGGCGTGGTAGCTGCGGGTTTGGATGCAGATGAAATCTACTTGACGGACAAATCAGGAAAGTCTGCTCCTGCACTTGCAACCGAGGTTGGTGCCCACGCACTGGCCGACAACCGCGAGCTAGCCCAAACGGCAGACGTAATCGTGCTAGGTGTGAAACCACACGCGGTTGAAGATGTGCTCAAAGAAATCACGCCAGAAATCAGCGACGGCAGCAAACTCGTTATCTCGCTTGCGGCAGGCAAGAGCCTGACATCACTGCAGCAGGCAACCGAAACCAATGTGCCGATTGTGCGCGTCATGCCTAACGTAAACGCGGCCATCGGCGAGTCCATGACCGGTATCGCGCGCGGCGCGGCCGCCTCCTCAAAACACGTGGAGATGGCCAAGAAGATAATGGTGCCCGTGGGCCGCTGCCTCGTGATCGACGAGGGGCACTTCCCTATTTTTTCTGCTCTCGCCGGGTGTTCCCCCGCGTGGATGTATCAAATCGTGGACGACTTTGCCCGCGCAGGCGTTAACCACGGCCTTACAAAACACCAGGCAGTTGCAATCGTTGCCCAATCAATGCTGGGATCGGCACAAATGATTCTTGACGAGGCCGCCACTGACGGTGCAACTCCCGCAAACTTGATAGACCGGGTGACGTCCCCGGGCGGTACCACGATTGCCGGTTTACTGGCCGCGCAGCAAAGCGGACTGTCCACGGTGTTGGGCCTTGCGGTGGACGCGGCTGTGGCCCGAGATGGTGAGCTCGGCTAAGTTTCCGCCTCCCCTTCCCCAAATCGTGTACGATTTTGCCTAACGGTACCGATTCCGCGTGCACGCGCGCCGGCACCTGGCAGCAATACAGACTCAAGGAGGCGTCATGCTGGACCAGAAAATCCGCCAATCTATCGCTAAAGAGCTTGTTAAAGCCAAAGAAACACGCACCCCAATCCCCCTGCTCACCGCTCGCTACCCACAGATGACCGTAGAGGACTCCTACGCTATTCAACGCCTGTGGAGATCAGAAAAAGAGGCGGCCGGATGCGTGCTAAAGGGCCGCAAAATCGGACTCACATCTAAAGCGATGCAGGACGCAACCGGCATTGACGAGCCAGACTACGGCCTCATTTTTGACGACATGATCTTCGAAACCGGTTCCGTATTTGCGTGGGACGAGTACACGCATCCGCGTATCGAAGTTGAGCTTGCATTCGTCCTCGGCAAGGACATTAAGGGCCCGGGCGCCACAATTTTTGACGTTCTAGACGCCACCGAGTGGGTGGTGCCAGCCCTCGAAATTCTCGATTCGCGTATCGAAATGAAGGGACGCACAATCGTAGACACAATAGCTGACAACGCGGCTATGGGGGCGATGGTTATCGGAGGACGTCCCGTGCGCGTTGACGAAGTGGACCTGCGCTGGGTCAGTGCCGTGCTGTACCGCAACCAGGAAATCGAAGAGACGGGCGTGGCCGCCGGAGTGTTGAACCACCCGGCCGCAGGCGTACACTGGCTGGCAAACAAAATCGCCCCGCACAAGGGATACCTGGGCGCAGGCGAAATCATCCTCGCCGGGTCATTCACTAGGCCCATGTGGGTCTACAAGGGCGACTCGGTGCTCGCAGACTACGGACCGCTAGGGACAATCACATGCCAATTCAACTAGACCCACCCCGCACCCTCATTCAGCATATTGACGAGGCCGGCCGCGCCCTCATCGGAATTTGGGCGTGCGCTGCTTCGCCTATTACCGCAGAAATCTGCGCCTCCTGCGGGCTTGACTACGTGCTCATTGACGCCGAGCACTCCCCCAATGATCTGACCAGTCTGCTTCACCAGCTACACGCCACCTCCTCATACCCGGCGTCCACGATCGTGCGTGTACCAATCAATGACGAGCGTTTGATCAAGCAGTACCTCGATCTTGGCGTGCGCAACCTGTTGGTCCCCATGATCGATAGCGCCGCGGAAGCTGAGCTTGCCGCAGCCCGCGTTAACTATCCTGACAAGGGCGTGCGCGGTGTTGGATCCGCCCTCGCACGTGCGTCTATGTGGAATCGAATCCCGAACTATCTGGAGCGTGCACGAGAAACGATTACGCTAATCTGCCAGATCGAATCTGCCAAGGCTGTAGAGGACGTGGAGAACATCCTCGGTGTTGATGGCGTAGACGCCATTTTTGTTGGTCCTGCAGATCTCGCAGCTGACTTAGGAATCATCGGACAGGCCGGCGACGAATCAGTCAAGTCCCGCGTCATCCACTGCATTAAGGCCGCGAAAGCCGCGGGCAAGCCGGTTGGTACCAATGCCTTTGATCCTGCTATTGCTCGCGAATATATCGATGCGGGTGCCGACTTCGTGCTCGTGGGAGCAGATGTCACCATACTCGCACGCGGTAGCGAGGCTCTGGCTGAGAAGTTCCTCGAAACCAGTAACTAGATTGGCCGCGCCACTCTGAAATTAAAACGAGGCAACTATTAGTGATCCTGGCGCGTTTGGCGAGCTGTCTCATCCAGCTCCTGAACGCGCCAGTAGTCTTGGTGCACCTCAAACTGGTCAAGCACGTCATGGATTAGCGCCTCGGTGGAATAGCCCATCACGTCGTAATCCTGTTCGCCCTGGGGCATGTGCACTTCCAGCCTGGTCGACATGTGGTTCGCGCTGCTCATCTGACCGCCGTACACGGTGGTTGGAGCGTCAACTGCCAGAATGCGATACACAAACTGTTCTTGCCCAACTCCCGCAACAAACTTGAGGCGGTCGTGAATGAAGATCGACTCGTCGAGGTCCTCAATTGGCTCATCGCCGCCGCGAATGACTTCTGCCTGGTAACCCTGCGCGGCCAATTCCTTCGCAATCAGACGCAGAGCCGGTTCAGCAACGCGGTCCAGATACCTCTTTGCCTGGATCGGTGAGACCTGTTCGAACGTGCGCGCCAGACGATCTCGCCAAGACGGGTTAACCAGCTCCGCACCCGCCCCCGTTATGGTGTTTCGCAATGAGCGTTCCCGCAGCCGAACGCTGCGGTCGTCCTCACGAAGCGCCTTCATCAGACCAAACATGACCAGAACCATAACCACGCTAAATGGTAGCCCCATCACGATGGTGGCGTTTTGGAGAGCTGGAATACCGCCCACAAGCAGCATTCCTATGGTGAGAACGCCGGTGACCGCAGCCCAGAACACGCGCAGCCAACCGGCCGCATCGTCTTGTACCGAGGGCAGGAATGAGGACAGGTTTGCCATGACCAGGGCGCCCGAGTCCGCTGACGTAACGAAGAAAAGTAAGCCTACAAAAGTCGCCACGGCCACGAGGAGCATCGGTAGCGGATACTCCTGCAGTAGCGTGTAAAACCCGTACTCGGGGATTTCAACCGTCTTTTGCGCATATTCCAGATTGCCGCCTGTGCGAATGTAGTCCAGCGCCGCATTGCCGAATATCGAGATCCACATGAGAACGTACAGGAACGGGATTGTCATTGTTCCGGCCACAAACTGCCTAATGGTGCGTCCGCGCGAGATTCGTGCGAGGAACATTCCCACAAAAGAGGCCCATGCAACCCACCATGCCCAGAAGAACAGTGTCCACGCGGCCTTCCACGCCGAGGCGTCGGAGTAGGCAAAGGTTTCCAGGCTCATCGCTGGGAAGCGAGTGACGAAGTCCCCCACATTCATGATAATTGCGTTTAGCAAGAAGTCGGTGCGTCCGGTGATCAGCACCCACCCAGACAGTGCCACGGCCAGTACAACGTTGAGTTGGGAGAGGAAGCGGATGCCCTTATTGATTCCCGAGGTAGCCGAGATCGTGGCCACCAAAACGGCGAGCACCACCAGCGCGATCTGTGCAGGCAGTCCTTGACCAATGCCGAACAGAATTTCAAGCCCCACGTTCAGTTGCACCACGCCAATGCCCAGGGTGGTTGCGATACCAAATATCGTGCCAAGTACGGCCGCCCCGTCAACCACGTGGCCAAGGGGGCCGTTCAAGCGGTCTTTGAAGATTGGAGAGAGCGCCGAGCGCACGGCAAGCGGGAGGCCGCGCCGGTATGCGAAGTATCCTAGGGCGATGCCCATGAGGGCGTACATTGCCCATCCGGTAATGCCGTAGTGGAACAGCGTCCACACGGTTGCCTGCCTTGCCGCTTCTATCGTCTGAGCCTCGCCGATGGGAGGGTTCATGTACTGAGCGACAGGTTCGGCAACGGCAAAGAACATGATGTCGGTACCAATGCCGGCAGCAAACAGCATTGAGGCCCAGGCAAATGTGGAGAACTCGGGTTTGGCGTTGGGTGGGCCAAGTTTAACTTTGCCGAATCGAGAGATAGCTAGCGCGACCACAAACACCACCATGACAGTTGCCATGAGGATGTAGAACGGACCGAACCAGGTGGCAATCCAGTCTACTGCGACGGTTAGCACGCTACCGGCGGTGGCCGGCGAGATCACTGCCCAAAGCGCGATCGCGATAATGCTTATTGCAGATCCGGCAAACACCGGCCAGTTAACCGGGATTCGCGCCGTCTTGTTACTCACGTGTTCTCTCCAATGTAGTTTCGTGCCCGCGCTAAACGCGCCTTCGCGAATTGTTACATTTTTTAGCGCGTCTTGCATTTTTCGGGCGACCGAAATATATTATTTACATGACCGAAAGAAAAGAAAAGATTGCGGCGAAACTCTTTGCCCTCAGCGCGGTTGTAGCGCTCTCCATTCCGTTGGCCGCATGCTCTCCAGAGACATCCGAAGACGCAAAGCCACAGGTTCTAACCACATTTACAGTGATTGCAGACATGGCTCAAAACGTTGCGGGCGAGCGCCTCGACGTCCACTCCATCACCAAACCCGATGCGGAAATCCACGAGTACCAACCAACTCCCGATGACATCAAACGGGCCGAGAGTGCGGACCTAATCTTGAACAACGGTCTCGACCTCGAACGCTGGTTTGAAAAGTTTGTGGCCAACACCGACGCGCAAACCGCGGTGCTTTCCGAAGGCATCACGCCCATCCCTATTTCTGAAGGCGATTATGCGGGCCACCCCAACCCTCACGCTTGGATGTCCCCCGCTGCCGGCGTGAAATATGTTGAGAACATCGTGAAGGCCTTTAGCGAGCTCGATCCGGAGGGTGCCGATTACTACGAAAAGAATGGCAAGGAATACGCCGCCAAGATCGAGGCGGTAGGTAAGCAGATGGAAGAAGAACTGCAAACCCTGGAGCCCGACCAGCGCGCGCTGGTGACTTGCGAGGGAGCGTTCAGCTACCTTGCCCGGGACGCAGGTCTACAAGAAAAGTACCTGTGGGCCGTAAACGCTGAGGGCGCGCTCACCCCCGCTCGCGTGGCTGATGTTGAGAATTTTGTTAGGACCAACAAAATCCCGTCCGTATTTTGCGAGTCCACGGTTGGCGACAAGATGAAGCCAATCGTGCAGGCTACCGGCACCGACTACGGGGGCACTCTTTACGTTGACTCACTAACCGGCCCGGACGGCGATGTTCCCACCTACCTCGACCTGCTGCGCTACGACGCCGAGCTGATCACGAAGGGCCTTAGCAAGTGACAGCCGCGACGGTGCAGGTGGAACAAAGCACGCCTTCGGCCGAGCCGGGCGTTGCCCTTACCATCCGCGATTTGCGTGTCTCCTACGGCAAGGTTCATGCCCTTACCGGCGTGGATCTTGCCGTAAGGCAGGGCACGATCATGGCGGTTGTAGGCATGAACGGCTCAGGCAAATCTACCCTGTTCAACTCGATCATGGGACTAGTGCCAACCAGGTCCGGCGAAATCCGCGTGTTCGCAAAAAGTAGTTACGAGGCTCGCCGCGCCGGCCTCATCGGCTACGTTCCCCAAAATGACGGCATCGACAAAGACTTCCCCATCACTGTAGGAGAAGTCGTGATGATGGGCCGCTACGGCAAAATGAACTGGCGCAGAAAGCCGCGGCCATCCGACGTGGAGGCCGTGGCGAGCGCCCTCGAAATTGTGGGGCTTACCGACCTGACTGATCGACCCATTGGGGCACTGTCTGGAGGGCAACGAAAGCGTGCTTTTGTAGCTCGAGCCGTAGCCCAGGGAGCGCGCGTGATACTCCTCGACGAGCCCTTTGCTGGCGTGGACTACACCAGCGAAGCTTTGATCACCGACCTACTTAAACAGCTGGCCATCGCGGGCACTACCCTGCTGATCTCCACTCACGACCTCGCCTCAATCCATAAGTTCGCAGACGAGGTAGCTCTGCTTAACCGAAAGATTTACACCGTAGACACTCCCGAGCGCGCCCTCGTGGAAGAAAATCTGCTCCACGTTTTTAGCGAGACAAAATGAACATAAGTACCTGGCTGTGGCTAACGTTTGGCGAGATGTGGACGCATTCGTTCATGGTTCGCGGATATGCGGTGACGCTGCTGGCTGCCATGGTGTGCGCACTAATGTCATGCTGGCTGGTTCTGGTGGGATGGTCCTTGATGGGAGACGCGCTCTCTCACGCCGTTGTTCCCGGCATTGTGGTTGCATACATTGTTGGCATCCCATTCTCGCTGGGCGCCTTTCTCGCTGCCCTCGCCTGCGTTGGTCTGATCGGCGCCTTGAAACACACGTCAAAAATCAAAGAGGACACGGCGATGGGAGTTGTGTTCACCACCATGCTGGCGCTGGGGCTCACTCTCATATCGATATTCCCAAGCCACATCGATCTGCAGCACATCATGTTTGGCGATCTGCTTGGCATAACCAATGAGGACATGTTGCAGGTTATGATTCTAGCGCCGCTGGCCGGCATCACCGTGTGGCTGAAGCGCCGTGACCTGACCCTGTTCGCATTCGACCCGGCGCACGCCTCCACAATCGGCCTGTCCACTAAGCGACTTTCCGCACTGCTACTTTCTTGCCTTGCGATCACGGTTGTGGTTGCTATGCAGGCGGTAGGCATGATTTTGATTGTGGCCCTGCTGATTATTCCGGGCGCCACCGCATTCTTGCTCACGGATAGCTTCCGCACCCAGCTATGGGTATCACCCCTGATTTCCGCAATATGCGTAACCATAGGCATTTACCTGTCCTACTGGTTCAATATGGCATCGGGCGCAACTGTGGTAACCGTCTCCGGCTTCGTTTTTGCCCTCGTATACGCTTGGTCCACGTTGCGCGCACGAGCGTCACTACATCGCGAAGCTCGTTCGACTTCCGAGACTGTTGCCGCGTGATTTCAAGCAGAAGGCTACTGCGTTAGCCCCTGTTGCACACGTCCATGTGGGCCAACAGAGAGTGCGAGACGACCAGAAACTAGCGTCCCGCAAAGAAGCGTCAACACGCAGTGAGGGCGTCCGCATTTGGCGGACGCCCTCTTTTAAAGCGGCTAGCTATGCGCGCGGAGTACCGAGGTAGATGGTTTCCAGGTACTCCTCGATTCCCTCAACACCGCCCTCACGACCAAGCCCGGAGGCCTTTACCCCACCAAAGGGAGCGGCCGCATTCGAGATTGTTCCCGAGTTTACGCCGATCATGCCCACCTCAAGCTCTTCACCCAGGCGAATGATCCGCTGCATGTCCTTGGTGTAAACATATCCGGCCAGACCGTACTGGGACTTGTTGGCCAGTTCAAGTACTTCCTCTTCACTCGCAAACGAGTAGACGGGCGCAACCGGGCCAAACACCTCTTCTTCCAGCAGTGGGTTGTCGGCGCCTTCCACCGTAAGTACCGTGGGCGGGAAGAAGAAACCGGGCTGATCCAAGCGTTTGCCTCCAACCTCGATTTTCGCGCCTGCAGCCACGGACCTTTCCACCAGCTCTTCAACCGACGCCAGCTGCCTTGCCGACACGATTGGCCCTACGTCCACGCCTTCTTCCATACCGTTGCCAACCACCATCTTGCTCATGCCCGCAGCAAACTTTTGCGTGAACTCCTTGGCTACCGACTCGTGCACGTAGAAGCGCGAGGCCGCGTTACAGGCCTCTCCCATGTTGCGCATCTTTGTTGCAAGAGCCGCCTTAACGGCAAGGTCAATATCGGCGTCCTCAAATACGATAAACGGCGCCAGACCACCCAGTTCCATGGAGGTGCGCAAAACATTTTGCGCAGCCTCACGCAGCAACGCTCGCCCAACCTGGGTGGAACCGGTGAATGACAGTTTGCGCAGACGCGAATCTTGGATCATCGGGCCGGTCATAGCCGGCGTTGACGAGGTTGGAACAATGTTCACTACGCCGCGGGGCACCCCTACTTCTTCCAACACGCGTACAAAAAGTAGCGAGGTGAGGGGCGTTGCCTCGGCCGGCTTCAAAATAGTGGTACAACCTGCGGCAAGAGCCGGAGCCACTTTTCGGGTAGCCATAGCGAGGGGGAAGTTCCACGGCGTCACCAGCAAGCACGGGCCCACCGGCCTCTTGATCGTGACTACCTGAATGTTGCCCTCCGGCGTCGGATAGTAGTTCCCCATGGTGCGCGTAGCGCCCTCTGCAAACCAGCGGAGGAACTCCGCGCCGTAGGCGACCTCTCCATACGCCTGATCCAGGGGCTTGCCCATTTCGGCGGTCATCACGGCCGCAAAGTCATCTTTCAACTCGACTACGCGATCAAACGCGTCCCACAGAATCTGTGCGCGCTTTCGCAAGGGGGTCCGGGCCCATTCACTTTGGGCGGCAACCGCAGCGTCAAGTGCAGCCATCCCATCTTCGGGAGTTGCGGAAGCCACGTCGGCAAGCTTTTCTTCGGTAGCCGGGTTAATAACGGTGAAGGTTTCTCCGTTGGAGGAATCTCTCCACTCGCCATTGACGTACAACCGAGTTGGAACTCTTCCAATAACTTCGTCGACCTTAATATTCGCCACGGGTAGCTCCTTTGCTCTTGTTTCCACTCGAGCTGTTTGCAAAGCGAGTGGGTAACGCCCATTTTTAGGCCTGGTTTTCACGAACTGAAACCAACACTAAAATCATATACGTTTTTGCAAACAGATCCGACTATTTGCCAGAATCTCTCAATATTAGAAAATCTATTGACGCACACCACACTTTGCCGTACTGTTTCACGTAGATCATATACGATATTGTAAGTGTTGACTAAAAGGGGCAACGAAGCCTCAAGTGGGTAGCCGCTGAAGAGCAGTAAGAAGGTTTCATTTCATGGACATTATTACTCAAACACTTGGAAAGCGACCGGGCAAGATTTTTGCCGTCCACCTTTCCTACAAGTCACGCGCCAACCAGCGCGGCCGCACTCCAAAATACCCCTCCTATTTCTTTAAGGCTCCATCGTCACTGACCGGTTCTGACGTTGTCGTGCGCCCAGAAGGCACCGAGCTTCTTGGTTTCGAGGGCGAAGTTGCGGCCGTAATCGGGAAAGAAGCGCGCAATGTAAGTGTTGCTAACGCTTGGAGTCACGTCGGCTGGATCACGGCTTCCAATGACCTCGGTCTGCATGACATGCGTTACGCGGACAAGGGCTCAAACGTGCGCTCCAAGTCCGGCGACGGCTACACGCCGGTTGGCCCCACCCTCCTCGACGCGAGCGAGCTGAGCGAGGATCGCATTGGCGTACGCACGTGGTTGGATGGCCAGTTGGTATCAGATGATTCCACAGCGGGAATGCTCTTCTCGATCTCCACGATGGTTGCCGACCTTTCACGCCTGCTCACCTTAGAAGAGGGCGATGTGATCCTCACCGGCGTTCCGGCCGGCGCATCCGTTGCCGAACCCGGCCAGGTAATAGAAGTTGAGGTGTTCGACCTGGATCGCCCTGAGGTAACCACGGGCAAGCTGCGCACCGAAGTGAAGTCCGGCCCCGCTCTGGCCGAGGTTGGTAATCCTCCCAAGGTTGATGACAAGCAGCGCTCTGACGCGTGGGGCTACCCCATCGGCGAAGAGGCCGAGAAGGCCGCCCAGACCGCACCTTTGGACCCGCAGCTTCGCGCCCGCCTCGAAAATGTTGCGGTAGCTACCCTTTCAGTACAGCTACGCTCGCGGGGCTTCAACGAGGTTTCCTTCGACGGCGTGACGCCGCTACGTCCCGGTATGAAGATCGTTGGCACCGCCCGCACGCTTCGCTACCTGCCCTACCGCAAAGACTTGTTCGACAAGATGGGCGGCGGCTTCAACCATCAGAAGCAGGCAATCGACTCTGTGGGTGAAGGCGAAGTTCTCGTCATGGAGGCGCGCCGCGACAACACTGCAGGCACGCTCGGTGACATCCTGGCCCTACGTGCCAAGGTACGCGGAGCGGCCGGCGTCATTACCGACGGTTCGGTACGAGACGCGGCAGCCGTAGCAGAAGTTGGTATTCCCGTGTTCTGCGGGGGCCAGCACCCGGCCGTACTCGGCCGGCGCCACGTGCCCTACGAGCACGACGTGACCATTTCTTGCGGCGGTGCAACCGTCATGGTTGGCGACGTAATCGTTGCAGATGACGACGGCGCGATCGTGATTCCCCGCCACCTCGTGGAAGAGGTGGTTGCGGCCGCAGAAGACCAAGAGCGCCGCGAAACGTTCATCGCCCAGATGGTTGCCGAGGGCGCCAGTGTCGACGGCCTCTACCCCATCAAGAAACCCGAATGGAAGACGCGCTACGAGGAATGGTTGCAAGACAATCCGCTGCCGTCCTCGCTTCGCGAGTCAAAGTAACCTCACGTTCAAAGGAGAAACATGACGAAGCGTCCAGCAAACCTACCCGAGCGCATTCAGCACTACATTGATGGCCAGAACGTGGACTCGGTGAGTGGTGAAACCTTCGACGTAATCGAACCCACCACCAACGGGGCCTACATTAAGTGTGCGTCCGGCGACAAGGCCGACGTGGACCTCGCGGCCGCGGCTGCCCGCAAGGCGTTCGACGAGGGCGAATGGCCGCGCATGCTACCTCGCCAGCGCGCCCAGGTGCTCTACCGCATCGCAGATGAGGTTTCTAAGCTAAACGAGGAGCTCGGCGCAATCGAGTCGTTTGACTCCGGCCTACCGATCCGCCAGGCCAAGGGCCAGGCCAACCGTGCGGCGGAGAACTTCCGCTTCTTTGCCGACCTAATCGTTGCCCAGCACGACAACGCGTTCAAAATGCCCGGCCGCCAGATTAACTACGTTAACCGCAAGCCCAAGGGCGTTGCCGGCCTCATTACCCCGTGGAACACGCCGTTCATGCAGGAGTCGTGGAAGCTTGCCCCGGCCCTTGCCTCCGGTTGTACAGTCATTTTGAAGCCCGCTGAGTTCACCCCGACCTCGGCCTCGCTATGGCCGGGAATCTTTGAACGTGCCGGCCTTCCCAAGGGCGTATTCAACATGGTGCACGGCTTTGGTGAAACCGCTGGTGATTCGCTGGTGAAGCACCCGGACGTGAACCTGATTTCGTTCACCGGCGAAGTTGGAACCGGCAAGATCATTTACGGAAACTGCGCTCCAAACATGAAGTCCATGTCCATGGAGCTCGGTGGCAAGTCCCCTGCCGTAATTTTTGCTGATGCAGATTTCGAGGCCGCACTCGACTCCACCTTGTTTGGCGTTTACTCACTGAATGGTGAGCGCTGCACCGCGTCCTCGCGCATCCTCGTTGAGCGCCCCATTTACGATAAGTTCGTAGAGGCATATGCACAGCGCGCCAAGAAGGTAGTGGTGGGAGACCCGGCAGATCCGACCACCGAGATCGGCGCTCTGGTACACCCCGAGCACTACGACAAGGTCATGAGCTACATCGAGATTGGCAAGAGCGAAGCTCGCCTGATTGCCGGCGGTAAGCGTCCCGAGGGCCTTGACAAGGGCAACTACGTTGAGGCAACCGCATTTGCGGACGTGCCGCGCGACGCGCGAATCTTCCAGGAGGAAATCTTCGGCCCCGTCGTTGCAATCACGCCATTCGACACGGAAGAAGAGGCCCTGGAACTGGCCAACGCAGTGGAATACGGCCTCGCCGCATACGTGTGGACCAAGGACGTAACGCGCGCTCACAACTTCGCGCACGGCATTGAATCCGGAATGGTCTGGATCAACTCGCATAACGTTCGCGACCTGCGCACCCCGTTTGGCGGCGTGAAGTCTTCCGGTCTTGGCCAGGAGGGCGGATACCGTTCGCTGGACTTCTACTCGGACCAGCAGGCAATTCACCTCACCCTCGGTGACGTGCACACCACCAGGTTTGGCGCAACAGGATACGCCGATAACGACCTCGGGCTCGGCGGCCCCAGCGCATAACCCACCAGCTTTGCCGGCCTTCAAACCGGGGTCGGCAAAGCAGATTTCAATGACGAAACCCTTAACCACCCCGTAGCCAAAGGAGTCTAACATGTCCCAAATCAAGCCGATTGAACTACCTGGCCTACCCGCACCTGACATCTTGCGCTGTGCGTACATGGAGCTGATCGTCACCGATCTTGCAAAATCGCGCAAGTTCTACGTTGACGCTCTCGACCTGGTCGTCACCTACGAAGATGATGAGGTCATCTACTTGCGCAGCTTCGAAGAGTTCATCCACCACAACCTCATCCTTCGTAAGGGTAACGAGGCTGCGGTGCGCGTGTTCTCTTACCGCGTGCGCACGCCCGAAGACCTGGACAAGGCCGTTGCCTACTACGAGGCGCTTGGCTGTGACGTCCGCCGCGAGAAAGAAGGCTTCGTGAAGGGTGTTGGCGACTCGGTGCGCGTGCTCGATCCGCTGGGCTTCCCCTACGAGTTCTTCTACGAGACCGAACATCAGAGGCGCATGTGCTGGGATTATGACAAGCAGGGCGCGGGCGCCCTGGTCCGCCTCGACCACTTCAACCAGGTCTTCCCGGACGTGGAAGCTGGTGCGAAGTACCTTGAGCACGGCCTTGGCTTCAAGCGCACCGAGGATATTGAGGATGAGGACGGCGTAACCTACGCAGCCTGGTTTGCTCGCAAGCAGACGGTTCACGACACCGCCCTGACCGGCGGCAAGGGCCCGCGCATGCACCACGTTGCTTTCGCCACCCACGAGAAGCACAACATTCTCTACATTTGCGACAAGTTGGGCGCAATGCGCATGTCGGACCAGATTGAGCGCGGCCCGGGACGCCACGGCGTTTCGAACGCGTTCTACCTCTACCTGCGTGATCCGGATGGTCACCGCGTGGAGATCTACACGCAGGACTACTACACGGGCGACCCGGACAACCCGTTGGTTACGTGGGACGTGCATGATAACCAGCGTCGCGACTGGTGGGGCCACCAGGTTGTGCCGTCCTGGTACACCGAGGCTTCCCGCGTTGTGGACCTGGATGGCAACCTCGTTCCGCTTATCGAGCGTGAGGCGCCGAAGGAGATGGACGTGACGATTGGAGCCGACGGCTTCTCTTACACCCGTAAGGGCGATACGGAAAAGGGCTTCAAGGTAGGCGAACAGCTCTAAGACCAACAAAAGTTTTGCCGGCTCAAAGCACTTTAGCTTTGGGCCGGCAAATAATTAACTTATTTTTTATGGATTCTTTAGATATGATAAATAAAGAGAACGTTAAGAAATCTAAGGGTCTTGGCGCTTCTGGCACTTTAGAAAGCAGGCACGATGACGGAACATGCTGGGGGATCTATTTCGAAGTCCGAAAGGGTTTATCGGACTTTGCGCCAAGGAATCCTCTCCGGTCGGTATTCGGCTGGTTATCGTCTGGTTCTTGACCGTATTGCTCGCGAAATTGGGGTGTCTGCTGTCCCTGTAAGAGAGGCTGTTCGCCGTCTAGAGGCTGAAGGCCTCGTGGAGTTCCAGCGAAATGTTGGCGCGATCGTTACTGGTGTGGATAAGAAGGACTATGCGGTAACGATGGAAACGATGGCGGTTATGGAAGGCTACGCCACCGCTTTGTCCATCCCCTACCTGGCTGAAGAAGACCTGAAAGAGGCTCACGAACTTAACGATCAAATGCGCGAACTGCTGGTTGGAGAGTTTGATCCGCGCAAGTTCACCACGCTCAATAATAGGTTCCACCGAATCTTGACTCAGCGCTGCCCTAACCACAGGCTTTTTGATTTGCTTGAGCGCGAATGGGACCGCATTACGATCATTCGCAGATCTGCATTTGCATTTGACCCAAGCTACTCGACGCGGTCAGTGGACGAGCATGAAGAGATCTTGAAGTTGATTGAAGAGGGTTCACCTTCGGTTGATGTAGAGCTTTTGGTTCGCGAACACAAGATGCGCACGATGCGCAAGTACATCGCTACAGACCACAAGCCCGCCTATTAGTGAGATCTCCAACTATAGGACGTGACCAATATTCGGTCACAAAGCTAACTCCCCGATGTTCGCTCTGCTACGAAAGAGCTACATCGGGGTTTTTGATGCCGTGGCGATTTCCTTGATGTAGAAGGGTTTTGAGGCGCCCCGGCGACGTTGCACGTTTTTCCTAAGCGTCGGCCATATTTGCGGGCGGGAAGCATTGCGAAGGCGAGCCGCTCAACTAAACTATAAATCGTATACGACGCCGTATATGTTTTTCGTTTTGGGTACTACAATGCCGTAGCTTAAGACATCTCCCCGCTTGTCGGACACCCACCAATCGTCCCACCCACGCACAGGAGGCCACCGTGGCAAACAATCGCCTCATTCTTAGCCCAAAGAAGAAGGAAGATCGCAAGGTTGCAGTCGCAACCCTTGTAGGCACCACCGTTGAGTGGTACGACTTCTTCATTTACTCCAACGCAGTCGCCTTGATTTTCGGCCCGCTGTTCTTTGATCCCCTGGCACAGGACAACGCTTTCTTGGGACAGATCATTGGCTTTGCAACCGTTGGCATCAGCTTCTTCTTCCGCCCGCTGGGGGCGATGGTCGCGGGCACACTCGGTGACAAGCTTGGCCGCAAATCGATGATGGTGGCAACTCTAATCCTGATGGGTCTTGCAACGGTGCTGATCGGCCTGCTGCCCACCTATCAGACAATCGGAATTTGGGCTCCGATCCTGCTTGTGTTGCTACGAATCGTTCAAGGTTTCTCGGCCGGCGGCGAGTGGGGCGGCGCCGCCCTCATGGCGGTAGAACACGCACCTGCCAACAGGCGCGGCTGGTACGGCGGCTTCCCCCAGGTTGGCGTGCCCCTAGGAATGCTTACGGCCACGGGCGTCCTCGCTATCGTGCATGCGATCTCCGGCGATGCCTTTAACGCCTGGGGCTGGCGAGTACCGTTCCTGTTCTCAATCGTCATGATCGCCATCGGCATGTTCATCCGCCTTGGCGTAGCCGAATCCCCCATCTTCGAGGAGGTCTCGAAGGACGCCGATCAGCTGCGCTTGCCCATCGTGCAGATGTTCAAATACAACGGCAAGCAGCTGGTACAGGGCGCCCTCGCATTCATGGGCAACGGAGTGGTTGGCTACATGATTACCGGAGGGTTCATCCTGGCCTACACCTCCGGACCCAACGGCATGGGCCTTGACGGAAACAAGATGCTGAACATCATCACGCTGGCATCCGCCTCCTGGATTGTCACCACATTGTTTGCCGCGTGGATCTCAGACAAGATCGGACGCGTGCGCACATTCCAGATCGGCTTCGTTCTAAATCTGGTCTGGGTATTCCCCCTCTTTGCGCTGATCAATACCGGCGAGTGGTCCAACATTATGCTCGGCATTTTGCCGTTGACGATTGGCCTAGGCCTCACCTACGGACCACAGTCCGCGATGTTTGCCGAGATTTTCCCGGCCCGAGTTCGTTACTCAGGAGCGGGCCTTGCGTACGCGATTGGGGCGATTCTAGGCGGAGCGTTCTCGCCGCTTATCTCCACCTTCTTGTACGGTAAGTTCGGCACCTCCACGGCAATCTCCATCTACCTATTTACTTTCACGGCCATTGGGTTGATCGCGGTATCAACTATCAAGGACCGCACGGGGCTACCGCTGGGTAAGGAAGCCAACGATATCCCCGGCAATGCGCAGCTGGAGGCGGCGGTTGCCGCGCAGAAGGTTTCGGGTACGCCAGCAACGTTTGAGCACGGCGCTGGATACTAACCGTCAAAACCGTAGAGCCCCTCGGAACGTCCACCCCGAGGGGCTCTAGCACTTGTATTTCCAGTCCAGCCCTGCACACCTGGTAGATTTGTATATGATCTCGATTTTTTAGACCGGATTTAGGTGTGCCCAATGTGGACACCGCTACTTCACAGGTGGGGAGGCTACTGATGACGGCACGTACAGACATTACCCAAACGCTGTCTCGCGGTATATCGATTCTCGAAGTACTTGCCCAGTCCCCCGCACCCCTGTCCACCACAGACCTGGCCGACTACCTGGATGTACCGCGCACCAACGTTAACCGGCTACTAAACACGCTACTAGCACACGACCTCATTTCTGGCTCTTCCAAGGGGTGGAGGATCGGCGCGGGCATCCACAAACTTGCCGACACTAAGTCGCAGGTGGTTGATGAGACTCCGGACGTGCTTAAGCGCATCGCGAATCGCCTGGATATGACGGCGTTCCTCGTCCACGCACGCAACGAAATGTGCGTCACGTTGGCGTGCGCAGAAATTCCGCGTGAGGGCGCAACCCTGGTGCAGCGTCCCGGAACTGTTCACTCCTTGCAAGTGGGAGCACCTGGTATCGCCCTGCTCGTATCAATGGGAGACCGAATGGGATCGGCAGAGCTCAAAGAGCTTTCCGGGTCCAAGTTTGAGGAAGTCAAACGCGCCCGCAGGCGCGGGTGGGCCTACTCCAAAGATGAAGTAATCCCAGGTCTCACCTCCGTTGCCGTGCCTGTACGGGGCACGTACATGGAGCCCACCGCCCTCGCTATCGTCACTCTCACCGAACCCAATATTGATGAGGTTGTGGGTGTACTACGCGAAGAAATCCAAACTCTTTGACGTGATACCTCCCACCTAAAACGTGGCGAATCGCGCCTGGGAATTTCGTAGCTGGTAGCATGAGCGATAGCCTTGAACAGACGCATAAACTTGTCTATTTATCGTTTTCACCAGGAGACTAAGCATGTCACCATCTGCGCAAGATACCGGACACAACAAGCTGCCAGCACCGGTTGTTCCGGATCGCGTGAGCGCTGACGGCCTCGAAGAAAAATGGATGACCAAGTGGGATGAGCGCGACGTCTACGCGTTCGATCGTGAAACCACCCGTAAAGAGGTGTATTCGATTGACACTCCCCCACCTACGGTTTCAGGATCTTTGCACGTAGGTCACGTGTTCTCCTACACCCACACCGACACGGTTGCGCGCTATCAGCGCATGCGCGGCAAGAACGTGTTCTACCCGATGGGTTGGGATGACAATGGGCTACCCACCGAGCGTCGCGTGCAGAACTACTACGGTGTTCGTTGCGATCCGTCACTGCCTTACCAGCCAGACTTTCAACCGCCATTTGAGGGTAATGCGAAGTCGGTGAAGAACCGCGACCAGGTACCGATCTCGCGGAAGAACTTTATTGAGCTGTGCTTGAAGCTGACGGCCGAGGATGAGAAGGGCTTTGAGGAGCTGTGGCGCCGGCTCGGCCTTTCGGTTGACTGGGAGCACAACTACCAGACCATTGGTGAGCGTGCGCAGCGAGTTGCCCAAGCTGGCTTCTTGCGTAACCTCGCTCGCGGCGAGGCATATCAGGCGGAAGCACCTGGCCTTTGGGACGTGACGTTCCAGACCGCTGTGGCCCAAGCCGAGTTGGAGGCGCGCGAGTACCCCGGTTTCTTCCACTCATTTGCGTTCCACGGTAAGGACAGCGACGTAGTTATTGAGACCACCCGCCCCGAGCTTTTGCCCGCATGTGTTGCGCTGATCGCTCACCCCGATGACGAGCGTTACTCTGGCCTGTTTGGCACAACGGTGAAGTCCCCTGGCTTCAACGTTGAGGTTCCCGTCCTGCCGCACCCGATGGCGGAGATGGATAAGGGTTCGGGTATCGCGATGTGCTGTACTTTTGGCGATCTCGTTGACGTGCAGTGGTGGCGCGAGCTCGACCTGCCGATGCGTTCGATTTTGGAAAAGGATGGCCGCATCCAGCTTGGCGTTCCCGAGTGGATTGAGGATGAGGCTGGTGCACAGCTGTTCCGCGAGATCGAGGGGAAGACTACGTTCTCAGCGCGTGAAGTTATTGTGAAGCATCTGGCCAGTACGGGTGAGATGATTGGCGAGCCTGAGCCAACGATGCGTAATACTAACTTTTTCGAAAAGGGCGATAAGCCGCTTGAAATTGTGACGTCCAGGCAGTGGTACATCCGCAACGGTGGCAAGGATTTCACTCGCCCCGGCGCGAAGGCGAATTTGAACACGGAACTGTTGGAGCGCGGCGAAGAGCTGGCGTTCCACCCTGATTTCATGAGGGTGCGCTACGACAACTGGGTGCAGGGCCTCAACTCTGACTGGCTTATTTCGCGCCAGCGTTTCTTCGGCGTTCCCCTGCCCCTTTGGTACCGCATTGATGAGGACGGGCAGGTACATTACGACGACGTGCTGGTTCCGGATGAGTCACGTTTGCCGATTGATCCCACTATCGATGTGCCGGAAGGCTACGAGGAGTCCCAGCGCAACCAGCCGGGCGGTTTTGCCGCTGAGATCGACATTATGGACACGTGGGCAACCTCGTCTCTAAGCCCCCAGGTTGCTGGCGGCTGGCTGTCTGATGACGAGCTGTTTGAGCGGGTTTATCCAATGGATCTGCGCCCGCAGGGTCAGGACATCATCCGCACTTGGCTGTTCTCCACCCTGCTTCGTGCGCACCTGGAGTTTGACGGTTTGCCGTGGAAGCACGCTGCAATCTCGGGTTGGATCCTCGACCCGGATCGCAAGAAGATGTCGAAGTCTAAGGGCAACGTGGTAACCCCCATGGGCTTGTTGGACAAGCACGGTTCGGATGCGGTGCGCTATTGGGCGGCATCGGCTCGCCTGGGCACCGACGCGGCGTTTGACGAGGGCCAGATGAAGATTGGCCGCCGCCTTGCGATCAAGCTATTGAATGCTTCGAAGTTTGCGCTCACGATGGGCCAGGGCGCGGATCTTGATCTGCGTCCGCTGAACGTTACGGAAGACTTGGACCGCGCGGTGTTAGCGCAGTTACATGAGGTTGTGAAGACCGCTACCGAGGCAATGGAGAACTACGACCACACACGCGCACTTGAAGCCACAGAGAAGTTCTTCTGGACGTTCTGTGATGACTACTTGGAACTGGTGAAGGAACGCGCTTACAACCGTGACGGTAAGTGGACGCCGAGTCAGGCGATGTCTGCCCGCTCTGCTCTGGCTATCACGGTTGATACGGTAGTGCGCCTATTTGCCCCGTTCTTGCCGTTTGCGGCCGAAGAGGTTTGGTCTTGGTACCGCCCCGGTTCGGTTCATAACGCGCAGTGGCCAAGCCCGCTAGATCTGCAAAACGTTGACGGTAACCCGCACATTTTGGAGGCCACATCCCAGGCTCTGGTTAAGCTTCGCCGCGTGAAGTCAGAAAACAAGGTTTCACCGCGCACCCCGTTCTTGCATGCAACTCTTGAGGTTCCGGCCGGCATGGTTGATTTGCTTGAGCTCACGCGTGATGATCTCTCGCTTGTAACTCACGTTGAGGGCCAGTTCATTATTCGCCCATCGGCAGAAGATGAGGTTGAGGTAGTCGATTACGAGCTCGGGGAACCTCCTGCTCGCAAGCCGCGAAACTAAGGTGATCGCATGAGTACTGAGAGTAACGCTCCTAAGCCCGCGCCAGATTCTGCGCCAGAGGTCCTGGAATGGCACGCCCCGGTGCTGGTGAAAACTGAGGAGCACGAGTCTGTTCCTGCAGTGTTTCGCGAGCGTGTCAAAAGAGGTCCGCGAGAGCCGATGATCGCCCGTAAGGCGCAGATGGGTTCCACTTGGCGAGAGATTTCCGCGCAGGATTTCTTGGACGAAGTGAACCTTGTTGCAAGAGGCCTTATTGGTTTAGGCCTGCAGCCTGGCGATGCAATTTCAATCATGTCGCACACGCGGTATGAGTGGACGCTTGTTGATTTCGCCGCTTGGAGCGCAGGTCTAGTGGTTGTGCCCATCTACGAGACGTCTTCGGTCGATCAGATCAAGTACATCTTGGAAGATGCTGACGTGAAGATGGTTGTGACCGAGACGATGGTCATGGCCCAACTGGTGCAGGCAGCGCGAGTAACACTTGAGCGCTCCGTTCAAGTTCTATCACTCGATAACTCTGCGATTATGCGGATTACGGAGGCCGGAGCTGAGGTTGACGAAGCGGAAGTTGATGCCCGCATTACTGACCTTAACATCCATAAGCCAGCCTCGATTGTGTACACATCCGGTACAACGGGGAAGCCAAAGGGAACCGTTTTGACCCACGGGAACTTTGTGACCCTGTGCAAGAACGGGCACAAGTGGATGCCGGAAATCGCATACCGGCGATCTTCACGCCTACTGCTGTTCCTGCCGCTTGCTCACGTGTATGCGCGCATGCTGGAAGTTTTCCAGATTACCGGTCACGGAATCATGGCGCATACGCCGAACACGCGTAACTTGCTTTCTGATCTGGAGAGTTTCCGCCCCACTTATCTGCTCGCGGTCCCCCGAGTCTTGGAGAAGATTTACAACTCGGCAGATGCGGCGGCAGGTAGCGGTGTTGCGCTAAAGACGTTCCGTTGGGCTGTCAAGACCGCCATCCAGTATTCGAAGGCTCTGGACACTACCTTGGGGCCATCACGCACGTTGTCGGCTCAACACCAGATGGCTGATGCCATGGTGTATCGGAAGATTCGCGCCCTGCTCGGTGGGAATTGTAAATACATCATTTCGGGTGGCGGCCCGCTGGGCGAAAGGCTGGGGCACTTCTTCCGCGGTGCCGGTATTACGGTTCTTGAAGGCTACGGCCTAACCGAGACGCTTGGCCCCATGTCGGTTAATACGCCTACAGTTTCAAAGATCGGCACGGTTGGCCCGCCGGTTGCAACCGTGGGTGTGCGTATTTCAGATACGGGCGAGATCCTGATTAAGGGCCCAACTGTTTTCTCTCACTACCACAACATGCCGGAAGAAACGGCAGCAGCGTTTGATGAGGACGGCTGGTTCCACACGGGCGACATTGGTTCTTTGGACCGCGATGGTTACGTAACGATCAGTGGACGGCAGAAGGAAATTATTGTTACTGCTGGCGGCAAGAACGTTGTTCCTACCGTTTTGGAAGATAAGTTGCGCGGCCATCCTCTGATCTCACAGGTGGTTGTGGTTGGCGATCTGCGCCCGTTTGTGGCCGCTCTTGTAACTTTGGACGCGGAGATGCTTCCAGGCTGGTTGAAGAATCATAATCTGCCTGCGATGACGGTCTCGGAGGCGATGAATCATCCGGAGATTCTTGCGGCGCTTAACCGCGCGGTTGAACGCGCAAACAAGGCTGTATCCCGCGCGGAGTCGATTCGTAAGATCAAGGTGTTGTCTACGGACTTTACCGAGGCTAACGGAATGCTGACCCCGTCGATGAAGGTGAAGCGCCCGGTTGTTTTGGAGACGTTTAAGGACGAGATCGACGAGATTTATGGCGGTCCCGTACGCGAGGCGGGCGAGTAACACTTGAGACAGTTGTGGCGAGCACTTCGGTGCTCG